>JBBSKN010000025.1:0-41212 GCA_038256265.1 Phormidesmidales cyanobacterium | reverse complement strand
GAACCAATACCTCGCCCCTTGCTCTTCCGGGTCGATCTCCGAGAGATTCACTTCTGAAGATGGTTGAATCGTCATGTTCATTACTCTACCGACTTTTGCCTGTTTCGCAATAGGCTCGTCTTGTTGCGGTGACTAATTACACCACCCCTATCTATATTGTACTGGGCAAATGTGACAGGTCTGTGGACACAGAAGGATTGACTAAGGCAAACCTTACACCAAGGGTCGAAAGACCGTCAGCCCAGTTCACACTGGTCGAGCGCGGCTTCGTCAACAACTCCTCTGACCTAAGAACAGTTAGCGTTGGGTAGGCGCTTAGACAGACAATGCTAGGCTTCGGTGATCTACATGCGCTCTAGCACCCGAATGCCCAGTAGCGATAGGCCCAGCTTCAGGGTTTTAGCGGTCAGGTCACACAACAGCAGGCGAGAGGTACGCTGGGGCTCTGCGGCCTGGAGCACAGAACAGAGATCGTAAAACTGGTTAAACTTTTGGCTCAGCTCAAACAGGTACTGGCAGAGCCGGTTGGGGTAAAGATCCTGGGCTACTTCTCCTAGCACTTCGTCGAGCTGGAGCAGGTGACGGGCCAGGGCAAACTCGCTATCGTCTTCAAGATGAATGAGGGCCTCGGCAGGGAGGTTGTCAAAGTCAATGTCGCCCTTGCGGCTAATGCCCTGTACCCGCGCGTAGACGTAGAGCATGTAAGGGGCGGTATTGCCCGCCATAGCCAGCATTTTGTCGAAGCTGAAGATGTAGTTGCTGGTGCGGTTTTGGCTCAGGTCGGCGTACTTTACCGAGCCAATGCCCACCGCCTCGGCCACGTCTTGAATGAATGCCTCGGTTTCCTGCCGCTCTTCGGTTTGAATGCGGGCTTCGAGGTCGGCGCGGGCGCGGTTAACCGATTCATCTAGCAGCTCTTTGAGCTTCACCGTGTCGCCCGCACGGGTTTTGAACTTCTTGCCGTCTTCGCCCTGCACCACGCCAAAGGGTACGTGGGTGAGTTCGACGCCCTCAGGAATCCATCCCGCCTTGGCGGCGACTTGAAACACCTGGGCGAAGTGGTTGCCCTGACCCGCATCGACCACGTAGAGCACCCGTTCGGCCCCGTCTTGCTGGGTGCGGTAGCGAATGGCGGCTAGATCGGTGGTGGCGTAGTTGTAGCCGCCGTCGGTTTTTTGGATGATCAGCGGCAGCGGGTCGCCGTCTTTGTTGGTGAAGCCGTCGGCAAAGACCACTTTGGCCCCCTGGTCTTCCACCAGCAGGCCCAGGGATTCAAGATCCGTCACCACGTCCGCCAGCAGGGGATTGTAAAACGACTCGCCCCGCTCTTGGAGGTTGATGTCGAGGCGATTATAGAGCTTTTGAAATTCCTGGCGAGACTGCTCGCAGAGAGTCTTCCAGGCTTGGGTAGAGGTCTCATCTCCGGCTTGAAGCCCAACCACGGCCTCGCGGGAGCGGGTTTTAAAGTCGTCATCGTCGTCAAATCGTTTCTTGGCCTGCTTGTAGAAGGTCACCAGATCGCCAATATCCACCGTAGAACCGGCCTCTAGTGCCTCAGGGCAGGCTTCTTTAAGGTGGGTGATCAGCATGCCAAACTGGGTGCCCCAGTCGCCCACGTGGTTGAGCCGCAGCACGTCGTGGCCCATAAACTCCTGCACGCGAGCGATCGAGTCGCCGATAATAGTGGAGCGCAGGTGCCCCACGTGCATTTCTTTGGCAATGTTAGGGCTAGAGAAATCGACAATCACCCGCTGGGGGCGATCGGTAGGGGCAATCCCCAGGCGCGGGTCGGCCTGCATGGCCCGCAGCTGGTTTTCTAGATACTCGGGTTTGAAGCGTAGGTTGATAAAGCCGGGGCCGGCGATCGCTGGTGGTTCACACAGGTCACTGAGATCAAGCTTTTCGACAATCTGAGTGGCAATGTCGCGGGGCTTCGCTTTAAGCGGCTTGGCTAGCGACATCGCCAAGTTGGCCTGGTAGTCACCAAACTTGGGGTTGCTGGTGGACACCAGCATCGGGTCGGTGCCCGCCAGCTCTGGGCCAAAGGCGGCGACCAGTGCCTGGTCAAACCGAGCGGTGAGTTGTGCCAGTGTAGACTTCATCGGTGTACTTTCCTCTAACCCCTGTCTAAGAAACCTGCCTGCTGCCGGATGGGCATTGCCCACCACCCCATCCACGCTACTACCAAAGCCTTCGATGCCTCGTCCTCACCCGCTACTGACCGCCGCCGATATTGCCGCCCTGCCCGCATCCACCTTCGTCCATCCTCTCAATCCTAAGGCAATCCGCCACGGCAAGGCGCTGGGGGATGCGATCGCCTTCGAGTATCTCGGCATTCACCTGGTGCGGGTAGAGCCAGGCCACGACTCGACTCAGTACCACGTTCACCAGGCCGAGGAAGAGTTTATCTACATTCTCTCGGGACGGGGAGTAGCCGAAATCGGGGATGAAACCTTCGAGGTTGGCCCGGGTGACTTTATGGGCTTTGTCACCGGGGGGCTGGCCCACAGCCTCAGCAACCCCTTTAAGGAAGATCTAGTCTACCTGGTCGGCGGCCTGCGGCTGGAGTTTGATATCTGCGACTACCCCAGGATCAACACGCGCCTATACCGCCGGGGCAACCAGCGAGAGTACGTGGGGTTGGGGGCATGAGCGTCCCCTACCACTGCTTCCTCGGCGTTGATCTGGGTTGGCACGGAGCTGTGATCGATCTGGCCCCCGAGTGCGTGCGATTCTTTTGCGAGCGTTACGGTAAGTTGGTAAAACCAGCTCGGTCCATAGCAGTGGCTTAAAATGCCACAGCTATACCAAGTCAAACTCGGGAGCGGTCGTTTTTTCCTGGCCCGAACCGCACGTCTGAACCTGGATTTAGTTTATCTATCACTTTTGTTTTAAGGGTCTACCGGCTTAAACCATGCCAAAGCCTTTGGATATCGATACTTTTCTGCAAGGCTCTGGCCCTATTCTCGACGTGCGCAGTCCGGGGGAATACGAGCACGGGCACATCCCCGGAGCGGTGAGTTTTCCCCTCTTTACAGACGACGAGCGCGCCCAGGTGGGCACCTGCTACAAGCAGGTGGGGCGCGAGGCGGCGGTGGAGCTGGGTTTCGACCTCGCTGGCCCCAGGTGCGGCGAGTTTATTCGCGCCGCCAAGGCCTTAGCCCCCGACCGTCAGCTGCGGGTGCACTGCTGGCGCGGCGGCATGCGCAGCGGCGGCATGGGCTGGATTTTGGAACTGGCGGGGTTTACGGTCAACACCCTAGCGGGGGGCTACAAAACCTATCGCCGCTGGGTGCGCGAGACCCTGGCCACCCCCAAACCAATTGTGATCCTTGGCGGCATGACCGGCAGCGGTAAAACCCAGATTTTGCATGAATTAGCCGCATTGGGAGAACCCGTGCTGGATTTGGAGGGGCTGGCCAACCACCGGGGCAGCAGCTTTGGGGCGCTGCTGCTGCCGCCGCAGCCCTCGACGGAGCACTATGAAAATTTGCTGGCGGAGCAGTGGGTAAAATTTTCTGCCGAACGCCCCATCTGGCTAGAGGCCGAGAGCAGCCGGGTGGGCACCTGCCGCATCCCCAGCGAGCTATTTGCCCAGATGGAGACGGCTCCGGCGGTGGAGGTGGTGCGATCACTCGATGAGCGCCTAGACCTGCTGGTGAATATCTACGGCAAAGCCGACACCGTAGGACTGGTGGAGGCGACTGAGCGGATACGCAAGCGGCTGGGGGGCGATCGCACCCAGGCCGCCATTCAACACATTTATACCGGAGACCTGCGAAGCGCCTGCGCTATCATCCTTGACTACTATGATCGTGCTTACCGCCATGATCTAGAGCGCCACCAAAAAACCATTCCCAAAATTGACATTAGGGGACTAGCGCCCCAGGCTAGCGCCCAGCGATTGATCGAGCAGCTGCCCCAGCGTAGCCACCAGTCGGGAAAGGTCGCTTAGCTCAGTAGTCGCTGCCCGCATCCCCATAGACACCGTAGGGACACCGTATTAGGGTGCCCCTACAGTATAGGCCCTATACCAAGTCCGCATTCCATAACCCCGATTCCCAAACGGCCAAACCGTAGGGGCGTTGGCGTAGTCGAGCCAGAGGCTCTATTGCATTCGCCCTGCTGAATCGGGGGTAATCAAGAAGGATTGAGTACTAGCCGTTGGGCTGAGCGTTGACAGCGGTAGCCCCATCTACGCCCATGGCGATTTTCTTCGCCTGCTCCAGCACGCCTGCCGCATCGGAGTTGTATTTAAGCACCACGGTGGAGCCGGTTTGAGCTACCCACAGGCCAACATTGTCAGACAGCCCGGCCTGGTCAAAAGCCAAAGCCACTCGCTTGGCCAGACCGCTCTCATCAAACTGACCATCAATGCCCACTTTAGCAGCGTCAATTTTGGCCGTAGTCGCTGCCTGCTTCACGTTGACCTTGGGGGCGGCCTTAGCTTTTTCTTCTTCTTTTTTGCCAAACAGCTTGCCTAGAAAACCCATGACATATCTCCTAATGAATTGAATAAATCACCAATGAAGCAAACCGTTTTGCCCAGTTCCGCATAGTGCGGCTCAGTTCTGAAAAGGGCTGGCCACCCTTGACCGGGGGCTTTCACCACAACAGGTTGAACCCCACCAGGTAATGCTAAAGGATTGATCAAGGGACGCCAAGCGCCCTTAGATATAGACAGGGGCCAGTCGTAAGCCAGTCGCTGAGAACAGGGCGGTGGCCTAAGGGGTAAAGGCTTTGGGCTAAGATGGAAAATTGGCAACGTATTAGTCGCACTGGTCCGTCGCACTATCTTTAACCGTTATCGCCCACAGGTCAGCCATGAGTAAGGGTACGCTGTTCGACAAAGTTTGGGATCTACACACCGTTGGTACCCTGCCCTCAGGGCAGACCCAGCTATTCATTGGTCTGCATCTGGTTCACGAAGTCACTAGCCCCCAGGCCTTTGCGATGGTGCGCGAGCGCCAGCTGACAGTGATGTACCCCGATCGCACCGTGGCCACCGTCGACCACATCGTGCCCACCGAGAACCAGGCCCGCCCCTTTGCTGACCCCCTGGCTGAGGCGATGATGCAGGCCCTGGAGAAAAACTGCCAAGACTACGGCATTCGCTTTTATAACATTGGCTCGGGCAGCCAGGGCATTGTCCACGTGATTGCGCCGGAGCAGGGGCTGACCCAGCCGGGCATGACCATTGCCTGCGGCGACAGCCATACCTCTACCCACGGAGCCTTTGGGGCGATCGCCTTTGGCATTGGCACCAGCCAGGTGCGCGACGTGCTAGCCTCTCAAACCCTGGCCCTGGGCAAACTCAAGGTACGCCGCATTGAGGTCAACGGCGAGCTACAACCGGGAGTCTATGCCAAGGATGTGGTGCTGCACATCATTCGCAAGCTGGGGGTAAAGGGCGGCGTGGGCTACGCCTACGAGTTTGCCGGCACGGCGATCGAGGCCATGTCGATGGAAGAGCGTATGACCCTCTGCAATATGGCAATCGAGGGCGGCGCTCGCTGCGGCTACGTCAACCCCGACTCGATCACCTACGACTACCTCAAAGGGCGAGACTTTGCCCCCCAGGGTGAGGCCTGGGACCAGGCGGTGGCTTGGTGGCATACCCTGCGCAGCGACACCGACGCCGAGTACGATGACCGGGTGGTGTTTGAGGCGGCCGACATTGCCCCCACCGTCACCTGGGGCATCACCCCCGGCCAGGGCATCGGCATCAACGAAACCCTGCCCATTCCTGACACCCTGCCTGACGAAGACCAGGTGCTGGCCGAGGATGCCTTTGTCTATATGGATCTCACCCCTGGCCAGAGCCTCAAGGGCACGGCGGTGGACGTGTGCTTTATCGGCAGCTGCACCAACGGGCGCATCAGCGACCTGCGCGAGGCCGCCAAGATCGCCCAGGGCCACACCGTTGCCGAGGGCGTCAAAGCCTTTGTGGTGCCGGGTTCTGAGCGGGTGAAGCAGCAGGCCGAGGCCGAGGGACTTGACCAGGTGTTTACCGCCGCCGGATTTGAATGGCGCGAGGCAGGCTGCTCGATGTGTCTGGCTATGAATCCTGACAAGCTCCAGGGTCGGCAGATCAGCGCCTCCTCCTCAAATCGCAACTTTAAGGGACGACAGGGGTCGGCTGCGGGCCGCACCCTGCTGATGAGCCCGGCTATGGTGGCCGCAGCGGCGATCGCAGGCCAAGTCACCGATGTGCGCGACTACCTGACGACCGCCTAGAGCATGCCTCCATATCCCCCTGGGAGGTATCGCACACAGCTAAATAGAGCGCACTTAGTACGGCAGATCACAAATGTTAATAAATTGTTTGCCTGAATTTAACCTAGCCTGGGGAATTTCTTAATTTAAGCCGTTGAAGATGGGATTTGGGTAAGCAGCTAGTGAATTTCTAGGATCCATATTCTTAGGACTATCTGAGGGATGAGGTTGGGCCGAGGCCCTTCAGCCAAGCGCTGGTGCTCACGCCTGCCCCTCGTGGCTAGCGCCTACCCAGGCGAATTCTAGGTACTCCCGTGTCTGCAACCGCAACGTCTGCTACCCGCGATCCAAGCCTGGCTGCCCACAGTCACCAAACTTTTATTCAGCTTCTAGAACAGTTGTACCGTGAGCGTGCTCTGGTGCCCTACGGAGCGGGGCGACCAATTCCCCTTCGGAGAGAGGAAGTGCTGGTGGTTTGCCGAGGGATTGTGCAGTTGTTCACCATTCAGCAAGACGGCAGCGAAACCCTGCTGGGGCTGGCTGGCCCGTCTATGCCCCTTGGTTTGCCGCTGACCACCGTTGACCCTTATTGGGCCACTGCCCTCACCGATGTGGATATGCTGACCCTGCCGATGGCCGAAATTGAGGGGTCATCGGTGCTGATGGCGGGCATGTTTCGCAATGTCACCCTGCGGATGCAGCAGGCCGAGGCCTGGTTGGCCCTATCGGGCAAGCGCCTAGTAGCTGATCGCCTGAAGCAGTTTTTACTCATGCTGGCCAAAGACTTTGGCCATGTGGAGCCCAGCGGCATTCGCATTCCCATGCGGATGACCCACCATCAGCTGGCTACCGCCATTGGTACCACCCGCGTCACCGTCACCCGCCTGCTGAAAGATTTCAAGGCCGAAGGCTGGCTGACCATTGACCAGCGCCACGTGGTGCTACAGCTTGACCCCAGGTTTCCGGCGAACCAACTGCTGAACCCGATCGCTCAGCGCTAGGAATAGTGTTTATGCTCTGCCGCCAGGGCGATCGCCGCTGGATAAATTCGATGTTCCTGCACCTGAATACGAGCCTGGAGGGTAGCAGCGGTATCGTCGGACTCCACCGGCACCACTGCCTGCATCACCACCGGCCCGCTGTCTACTACCAGCTCTACGTGGTGCACCGTGCAGCCCGCCACCGTTACCCCCGCCGTCAGCGCTTGGTCTACCGCTTTGAGGCCCGGAAAGCTAGGTAACAGGCTGGGGTGAATATTGAGTACCTGACCCGGAAAGGCGTCGATCAGCACGGCGGTGACGCAGCGCATCCACCCCGCCATCACCACCCAATCGACGCCGTGGGCGTTCAGGGTCGCGACAATAGCCTGATCGAGGGCAGCGCGGCTGGGGTACTCCCGGTGGTTGAGCAACACCGCTGGCAGGCCCAGCCGCGCTGCTCGGGCCGCCACCTTAGCGCCGGGGTTGTTGTAGATCACCACTCGAATTTGCGCGTGCAGGTCGCCCTCGTGAATAGATTGGGAGATCGCCTCCAGATTGCTGCCGTTGCCCGAGGCCATGACTCCTAAACGCAGGGGCTGATCAAACCGGGGCCAAACCGCCGGCAGCGGCGGTGAAATTAGATTGAGGGCAGTCTCCACCATGGCGTCAGAAAACAAGGGCATCAGAAAACAAGAGAATGAGGTTTATCATATGACAACATAAAAAGCCTCTGGCCCAGGGGTGAAAGAGTACGCCTAGTGAAGTAGAGCTTGCAGTGCTGACGCGGCCATCCACTCGGAACCCGTTAGCCTCAAACCTTTTGAGGAGGTGGTTAAGGGACTTGAGGTGGCGGTGCCCAACGTCTACTTCCGCAGCCCCTAGGCCCAGCAGTTGCTGAGATCGTCCTTTGGTAACTCGGTGCTAACCATCTTCCCGATCTAGGCGATCCACGGCAAAACCGGCGAACTGCTGCTCGATCTAGACGATGTGGAAATCGCCTAGCCAAGGTGCTCGATGCCCCCTCCGGGGCCAGTAACCCGTCAGCAATTGGGCAGAATAGCAAATCTAATATCCATAAAGATTCGATGTTTTTCGCAGAACGGTGGCGAAATACCCCCTCCCCTGAGGTGTTATTGTGGATCGGGTCGATAGGGAGTCGTCTACTATTGCCCCTGGTGACTTTTGATGTCGCCCTCTCAACTTCGGTGTTCAACTGCCTATACTCCATAGCTGGGTTTCGTGAGTCAAGCAGTTTCTCCCTAACCTCTGCCTAGCCTCTCTAGAGGGTCTCATCTACTGCTTCAGGCCTGTGCCATCCGGGCACACTGAATTCACGAGTTTTTTGGTCGTTCCACGGGTTATCCATGCTGAGTGCGTTAGCTGCTATCACCCTGTCTCCGCTGTTTGCTCAATTGCCCCAGGGTGAAGCTACCCCCGCCACCGAAGCCAAGACGGTGGTCATTCCCCGCGACGGCACCTATGCAGAGGTGATCCGCTACCAAGAGGTGCGCCCTCTCCCCGGCGGTCTCGACGAGGTACCTGTCTTCAACAGCAACAGCCCTGAGGTAGTGCAGCAAAACGGTATTCTGCTCTCCACCTTTCCCAAAAGTGGCATGGCCTCTCCCGAGGCCCACCTCGACTACGCCTTCAACGGCCGTTTCGACATCTTTGCCCACCACATCGCTCGCGGCGTCAATCCCGACGACCGCCGTACGCTCTTCATGGGTGTTGTGGTCTACAACCCCGGTAGCAAACCCGTTGATGTCACCCTTCACCAAGGGGTTAGCTACCTCAGCCAAGAAGCACCCTTCATCAACCTGCCCGATGCTCGTCTGAGCAGCAACGGTAGCGTCTATGCTGGCCCCGGCAGCCGCACCGCGACCGACATTCTGCGGGGGGCCAACCAGCCTCACTGGCCCAATCGCATTACGGTGCCGCCGGGCCACGTGCAGCTGTTGATGAACACTCCCATTCCCCTGCGGTCGTTGACGGTGCCCGTCAACGGTAGTCATCCCCAGGGCAGCATCATACCCAAGCCGCCGGTGCGCCCCGTTACCCTTACCGCCGCCGAGACCCAGATCACTGTAGAAACAGGTGAAAATGGGGCGGCGCCCCGGCGGCCAATCGCTCCGCGCCCCCTGCCCAGCAATGGCCGCACGGCGATGATGTATCTCTCTAGCAATGGCCCCGTGCACGTAGCTAGCCTAGCCCGCTACGCCGATACGCTGCCCAATGGCAACGAGCGAGTCCCCGCTCTGCAAGACTGGCTCCAGGTGCTCAAACAGGGCAATTTAGCGGGTCCCCGCGATATCCCCCCCTCTAACCCTGAGACCTACCGCTCTGGGCGGTTCTACTACGGTCGTGTGGCCGGGGTGGCCAAAGGCTCTAGCTGGAATGCCACCCTCACCGATTCCGCTGATGCCAACGTGCTGACCATTCCAGCACCGGGCAACGCCTATTCCTACGTGGTGAGTTCGGTTGATCGCAACACCTTTGGCACCGGACAGGTTCAGAGCGCCCCCATGGTGGCCCGTTACCCCGACACCGCCTACCGCGCCCACGGCAACTACGGCGTGCGTTATAACCTCAAGCTGCCCCTCTATAACAACCGAGGCGCTGAGCAAACCATCACCCTCAAGTTTCAAACCCCCATGCGCGACGAAGAGCTAAGCCAGGGGCTGAGGTTTCGGCGGCCACCAGACGACCGGATTTTCTTTCGGGGCACCGTGCGCCTCAAGTTTAAAAATCAGATGGGGCTGGAGCGCACCCACTACGTTCATCTGGTGCAGCGCCGTGGCCAAGAGAGTGAGCCGTTGCTAAGGCTCAATATCCCTGCTGAGGCGCGTCAAGATCTCGAAATTGACCTGGTTTATCCTGCCGATGCCACCCCACCCCAGGTGATCACCATTCTCAACGGCGGTGCGACTGAGGTCTTTGAGGCTAGCCCCATGGAAAATCAAGGGCCCCCGGCCCTCAGTCGCGATCGCTAGTCAGCCGTCGGGTCAGCCATAGTCAACCGCTGGGCCTCAGCGGCAGCAGTAAACTCTGTCGGCATACACCACCCTGAAGGCGATCGCAGACTTAACCTGGGTAGCAGAAATGCCTAGCCCTGGGATAGTTGCTGGCGCTGGGGCAGTAAAATCGCCCGGCTCGACCCTCGCATCCCAGCGCCCCCCTGGGCAATCGTGCCTGATCGCTTTTTAAAACGCACCACCTGCCCCTGCCGCTCTAGCAAGTTCAGCAAGCGCATCACTGTGACCCGACTGCTGCCCAAAAACACCAGCGCCCAAATCGCCAGGGGCACTACTACTGCAAGCAACATTTCGGCTGAGGGCATAGCAAACTCCCACAGAATTAACGGCTTTAGAGGACAGTTTTGAGCCTCTGGGATGGCACCAGCAACCGTTCTGTGGTACCCCAAAAACTCAAGATTTGATCGGCCACCCGCTGAGGACAGGTGGCGTGAAAGAAGTGGCGGCCAGGGAATAGGGCAGTGCGATCGCCCCCCTGCAACCAGGGCTGCCAGCCGCGAATCTGATTGGGATCTACCACAGCGTCGTCTTCGCCACCACACACCAGCAGCGGCACCGCCACACTGCCGGGGCAGAGACTGACCCGCTTCAGCAGCGAGTGGGGCGATGCAGAATGGAGTAAATCTTGCTCGAGCAGGTTGACCCAGCCGGGCAGCAAGGGGCGGGCCTGGTGGCCAAACAGGCTGTAGACCATCTGGGTGAGCACCACCTGGCGAGAACAGGGCAGTCGTTCGAGCTGGGCGTAGTAGTGGGCCTGCCAATCGACCATGGGATTAACCCCCACCGACAGCAGCGTCAGCGACTTGACCCGGTGGGGATTTTGGCGGGCATAGAGCAGCCCCACCAACCCGCCCGTGCCGTGGCCCAGCAGGTGTACGGGGCGGTTGTGGCCCTTGAGGTAGTCGTGCAGCAGGGTGACGGCAATATCTAGAGAACTGGGTTCGTCGGGGGTCTGGCGATAGGCCCAGTGGGCGACTTCGACATGGCGAGCCAGGCAGCCCAACAGTTTTCGGTCAAACCGTTCAAAGCTAGGGCTGACATTGAGCCAGAGGGCATCGGGGCAGGTGGGGAGGGGCATGGGGGTGAAGGGGTGAAGGGTGGATGGGTGGGGGTAGGGTGCATTAGCGGCCTGAAATCTCGGCTGGGCTAAAGGTTTAACGCTGGGGCCGCAATGCACCGCTCATGGCATTGAGCATCCTGGAGCTGAGCCAGATCCGTGGTGAGCATTGCCCACCCTACGGGAGGTTAGATGCCAAAGGTGGGTTTTAGCTGGGCAACCCAGGTTTTGATGCGATCACCCGTCAGCTCGGGCTGATTGTCTTCGTCGAGGGCCAGCCCGACAAACTTGCCGTTTTGCACCGCCTTAGAGTCATCAAACTCATAACCATCGGTGGGCCAGTGACCCACGGTGGTGGCCCCCAAGCGGGTGATCTTCTCAGCCAAAATGCCCATGGCGTCTTGAAAGTTGTCGGCGTAGCCCACCTGGTCGCCCGAGCCAAAGTAAGCCACCTGCTTGCCGCTAAAGTCAATCTCATCCAGCTCGTCAAAAAAACCTTCCCAGTCCGATTGCAGCTCGCCAATGTTCCAGGTGGGGCAGCCGATGATCAGGCAGGGGTACTCGGCAAAGTCGTCGGGGCTGGCGTCAGCGACATCGTGCAGGGTGACCACGCTGTCGCCACCAAACTCAGCCTGAATGGCCTCGGCGAGGGTTTCGGTATTGCCGGTTTGGGTGCCAAAAAATAGACCAATTTTAGTCATTACAGTCAATATCCTGAATCGGTTGAAACAATAGATCGGGTGAATGCAGAGTGGCCACGGCAGATTACCTGCCTGGCATGGGCTAACGGCAGGTGGGGCAAAACCACTGGGGCTGTCGGCCACATGCTGAAGCAGCTAGTCTGAGCAGCAAAGACAGATCATTGGAGCAGATCCGATGAATCAATTAGGAAAGGGGGGCAGGATGTTGGAGCCCTATATACCCCCCAAGAGAGGAGAAGTTAACCCAACGCTAAGTTAGGATTCGACGGCGCTTAGGGCTTTTTCTACCCGGCGAAAGTCGAACCCAATGGCGCACAGGGCATGCCACAGATGGCCCTGCAAGAAGAGAAACGCCAAAATAAAGTGGGCATTGGCTAACCAGCAGTGCGATGTGTGGGCGCGGAGCAGCAGCACATCGGTGTCGGCAAAGTAGGGCATGATGCCGAGCTTGATTTCCAGCGGCGGCCCGTAAAACTCCACTGGGTAGGCCAAGGTGTTGACGGCGCAGAAGTAGGCTGCCACAAACCCCGCCAAGGCAATGCCCCTAGGGAGTAAGACACAATTGCTTCGCCAGAAAACAGCAGCGCCCGCTTGGCCCACTTCAACGGGGGCCCTGACCAACATGGGCTGAGATAAAAAATCCCGACAGGTTGGCAAATCGGGCATTGCCGGCCCACCAGTCATAGGTGACTTCAGAATCACTATAGGTTTGCATGGTCAATGAATCCTTACTAAGGTCAGTATCAACACAGCAGCTATTGAGAAGTAAACTCAATAAGGTGATTTGACCACAGATCGGAATCATTCTCAATATGAAAATGTTAAGTTTTGTTTCGTAGACCCCTGGGAGACTATTGTGACAACGCGAATATTGCCTGGCACTGCTATGTTTTCAGCTCATCAAACTGAATTTCAACTCGAGAAAACCTTTGTCGAGCTAAGGATTTTGGCTAGGCGTTATCTCTCTCGGCGCAGAGGTGAGTTAGTTTGCCGAAGGCTTTATGCCCAAGAAACGGGGGCGATCGCCCCCGCAAATCAATCAAAATTTTGCGGCTCTCGCCATTGCTGATGACTCTTAATTTCAACAGCTCCGCACGGCATACCTGCAGAAAGCACCCTGGGCTGGGTCAAGGACAAGCCCGCTACCACTTAGAAGGTCCGCCATCGTCGGTGTCGGTGTGGACGGCGCAGTTTGCCCTGGTTCGCAGTATGGAGGTGGTAGGAACCTAAACGAAGTTTACTAGGGGCCGATTTTACTGAGAGAAGTCATATTCGCGCATGTCGAGGCGACAGCCCTCCTCCGTGTTGAGGGCGCGCTTAATTGGGTTGATGTCTCTAAAGCCATCGTCTCCCCGCTGTCTCAGACTGGCTTCAAACCGCTCGGCAAACCGGGCTACGCAGGGGTTGCGGCTGGTCCCCAAGCGCTCTAGGCTGGCCAGAGTTGTATCTATATCCCAAACTTCTACGGCATTGTGAAGCTGTTCCCATGACCGATTTTCTTGGCTGTTGGTGGCGGTCTGAAACTGGTGGCGATCCAGAATGCGGTAGGCCAACCAAAAGCTGGCGCTCAAAATAGCCGCCATGCCAAGGGAAAGTAGGCACCCGGCCAGGGGGTTGCGACGGGTAAGTCGCGCCTGGGGCGGCGGCAGAGAGGCAGCAGCCGTACCCCCATAAAATTCGACAAAGGAGGCATTTTGGTCGAGAAACCAGACTTCAATGTCCTTGGGCTTAATTTGCTCGGCAATGTCAACGGCGGCCTCCCAATCGGTTTCGGGAGTCAGCCCGGCGATCACCATGCGCTGGTCTGGAAAGTGTGCCTGCTTGGTTTGAATAGTATCTACAGCCGCCCACAAATCGACGGGCGTCAGGCTGGAGGGGCAAAAAATGGCGTACAGCGGAGTCAGCAGATCGACAACCCCCTCGTCGGGGCAGGGCACCTGGCGGTGAACGCTATGGCCATAGTCTTCGAGCCAACGTCCTAGCGCGGTGCGCAGATCTTCAGAACTGGCAAACTCAATGGCAACGGTCACGATAGAGCAGGTAGTAGGATGGGTTTTATGTACTAGTCTAGCGCGACACCTAGGTTTAGATGATGAGGTCTAAACCTAAGTACCCCTGAGGTCAAGCTCGACCTCGCCAGATTTGTTTGAAATGATAGAGCGAATTGCCTAAAGAGGTTCAGTCATCTTGCGGAGATCTTGCAGACAGTTGGCGGATCGGCATGACAATTTGCGGAACCTGGGCCTAAGGCGATAAGATAAGATTAAGTAATGTAAATAGTCTCTCAGGAAAAACTATTGGATATAATGTCTGACCAAAACTTTAGCTGGCCTATATTAGGTCAAGCAGTCTTGGCAAGATGCCTTAGGTTCGGCGGTAAGTTTTCTGATAGAGATACCTCAAACCCCACCCACGGTCTACGGTTCTCCCCACTGCGAGTATGCCTGTACCTACATAAAGTATTAATAAGCAAGACTCTGACCTTACACCTGGGCAGCTTCAGGCTCGATGGTCTCGATGGTGTTTAACCATCACATTCTCCACATCTAGCCCAACCTTCGGGCAAATGACTGCCCAAGCCAATTTCGGTCTTTCTCACGCTCCTCAAGCCACTGGTACTGACTAAACCCCATGTTTGAACACTTCACTAATACCGCTATTGCCGTCATCATGAAAGCCCAAGAAGAGGCTCGTCGGCTGCGCCACAACTTTGTGGGCACCGAGCAGCTGCTGCTGGGGCTAATCAAGGAAGAAGCTACTCTGTCGGCCAAGGTGCTGGGAGAGTTTGGTGCCAATCTCAATGACGCTCGGGCCGAAGTCGAGGCCATCATTGGCCGGGGCAGCGGCAGCGTGCCTCCCGAAATACCGTTTACGCCCAAGGTTAAGCAGGTATTTGAGCTGGCCTTTCAAGAAGCTCGGAAGATGGATTCGCCCTACATCGAGCCAGAACACCTGCTGCTGAGCCTTTGCCAAAATACTGAGAGCGTGGCCTACCGGGTGATGACTAATTTGGGGGTAGACCCAGCCAAGGTGCGCACTCGCATCATTCAAGAAATTGGTGAGGCGGCGGCGCTGCCCGCTGGTCGGCGGGAGAGCGATCGCGAGGGCTCTCGCAAAAAGGGCAAAATTTTAGCTGAGTTTGGCAACGATCTCACCGCTCGGGCCGCCGCTGGCAAAATTGACCCAGTGGTGGGCCGCGCCAAAGAAATTGAGCGGGTGGTGCAGATTCTCGGTCGCCGTACAAAGAATAACCCCATTCTTGTCGGTGAGCCGGGGGTGGGCAAGACGGCGATCGCCGAGGGTTTAGCCCAGCGCATCGTCAACCAAGACGTGCCCGAGGCGCTGATCACTAAGCGCGTGATCAGCCTAGATATGGGTTCGCTGGTGTCGGGCACCCGTTTTCGGGGCGACTTTGAAGAGCGCCTCACCCAGCTCGTTCAGGAGGTGCGTGAAGACCCCGACGTGGTGCTGGTGATTGACGAGATCCACACCCTGGTTGGCGCTGGCTCCCTCGAAGGGGGGCTAGATGCTGCCAACATGCTCAAGCCCGCCCTGGCTCGGGGCGAAATGCAGTGCATTGGGGCCACCACCCTCGACGAATTTCGCAAATACATTGAGCGCGATGCTGCCCTGGAGCGCCGCTTTCAGCCGGTGATGGTGAAGCCGCCCTCGGTGCCTGAGACCATTGAGATTCTCCAAGGGGTACGCAGCCGCTACGAGCAGTTCCACCAGGTGAGCTTTAGCGACGAGGCCCTAGAGGCTGCCGCTAAGCTGTCGGATCGCTACATCAGCGATCGCTACCTGCCCGACAAAGCTATCGACCTGATCGACGAGGCTGGCTCCCAGGTGAAGCTACGGTTTATGCCTAAGTACCCTTCTAAAGAACTCAAGCTCCAACTGCGCGAGGTCAATAAAGAGCTAGACGAGGCCATCGAGCTGCAAGAGTTTCCCAAGGCCAAGACCCTGCGCGAGCGGCGGCAAGACCTGATCCAGCAGCTTCAGGCCGACATTCCTGAGTATGGCGAAGCCGAGGCGGGCAATCTGCTGCCCCAGCCCGTGGTGGACGAAGAGAACATCGCTGACATCGTGGCTGCCTGGACGGGCATTCCAGTCAACCGCATGACCGAAACTGAGGCCGTGCGCCTGCTGCACCTCGAAGATGTGCTCCACGAGCGGGTGATTGGCCAAAACGAGGCCGTGGTGGCGGCGGCCAAGGCCATTCGCCGAGCGCGATCAGGGCTAGCTAGCGCCGATCGCCCCATTGCCAGCCTGGTATTCTCTGGCCCCACCGGGGTCGGCAAGACCGAGCTGTCTAAGGCTTTAGCCGTAGCCCTGTTTGGCTCCGAAGAGGCCATGATTCGCCTCGACATGTCGGAGTTTATGGAAAGCCATACAGTGTCGAAGCTGATCGGCTCGCCGCCAGGTTTTGTTGGCTATGACGAGGGCGGTCAGCTCACCGAAGCCGTGCGCCGCCAGCCCTACAGCGTCATTTTGATGGATGAGATCGAAAAGGCCCACCCCGAGGTCTTTAACCTGCTCTTGCAGGTGCTCGACGAAGGCAAGCTGACCGACGCCAAGGGCCGAGCGGTGAGCTTCAAAAACACGTTGATCATCATGACTTCAAACATTGGTTCCCAGGTGATTGAGAAAGGCGGGGCTGGCCTGGGCTTTGACTTTGCCACCACCGATGCGGCGACCACCCAGTACAACAACATCCGCAATCTGGTGAATGAGGAGATGAAGCAGTACTTCCGCCCCGAGCTGCTCAACCGGATCGATGAAATTATCGTCTTCCGTCAGCTCACCCGTGAGGAGGTCAACCAGATTGCCGACCTGATGCTGGAGCAGGTAAACAAGCGCCTGGCGGATCGTCAGATGGAGGTTACCCTCTCCGATGCCTTCCGCACCAAGCTGGCCAGCGAGGGCTATGACCAGCGCTACGGGGCGCGCCCCATGCGGCGAGCGATCGCTCGCCTGGTCGAAGACAACCTGGCCGAGGCGATTTTGACTGGCACTCTAGAGGAAGGTGATCGCGCTCGCCTCGACATTGACGAAGACGGCAACCCCGTCATTACCCCAGAACGACAGCCAGCTCTGGTAGGATAACCCTGGACGTTGCTGCTAGCCCGCAAACACCATGGTAAATCTGCCCCCCGACCAGCCAACCCCGACGACTCCGCCTGAGCCTCGTGGTAATGATCGCATTCTGGAATTTGACGAACTGCTGGCGGTCGTGCTGGCGTTTCTAGGGATTGGCTCCATCCTGTGGTGGGGCCTTTCCCGTACCCAGAGCGGGCTGGCCGATCTGGGCCTGCTGCAGCGGCGAGAGGGGGGTGAGGCGGCGATCGCCACTCCAGATCGAGACGATCCAGCTGAAATATTTGAACCCCGTACTCTTGAGCGCGGCGATCGCCCCCAGCGAGAAATCCCTGAGCGGGTGATCCGAGAGCGCCCTCGTGCTGAAGTGCCATCTACCATTCAGCCCGCCCCGGTGCCCGTGGTGCCGGTGCCGGTGATCCCCAGCACCACCACAGAAACCACCCAACCCCTCGATATTTCAGACGTTCCCCCCACCCACTGGGCCTATCCTTTCATCAAGCCCATGTTTGACCAGGGGTACCTACCCGACTTCCTCGAACGCGGGTTTCGACCCGATCAGCCCCTTACCCGGGCCGAAATGGCAGCGCTGATCAATCGGGCCTTTGGCGACACCTCTGCCAGCGCCGACTTGACCTTTAGCGATGTGTCCAGCGACTACTGGGCCGCCTCAGCGATCAATAACGCTGTGGCCCAGGGCTTTATGGTGGGCTACCCCGACGGCGAGTTTCGCCCCAACCAGACGATTCCTCGCTATGAAGTGATTGTGGCGCTAGTCTCGGGGCTAGGTCTCGCACCAGTGCCCGCTCCTGAACAAACATTACAGGCTTTTGTAGATTTCAGCGCTTTGCCCGACTGGGCCACACCCAAAGTCGCTGCCGCCTTCGAAAATAATTTAATCGTAAATTACCCCGCCCGCGACCAGATTAAGCCAGCCCAGGCGGCTACTCGCGCCGAGATTGTAGCGATGCTTCACCAGGCCTTGGTGGAACGGGGTGAACTCCCGGCGGTGGAGTCGGAGTATACGGTGCCCTAGCAGTAGGTACAGAGCCAGAGGATGTAATTCGGATTTGGTATCAGCTACAATTTGCCCACGGATTTAACCCACTGTCCTGATGCCACTGCCGTGAAACTCACCGACTGGATCAACCTAGCTGCCCTAGGCGTTGCGCTCGTGATCATCTGGCAGTTTCGCCAGATTGTGTTGCTCATCTTTGCGGCGGTGGTGATCACCATTGCCCTCAATAGTCTGGTGCGGTTCCTGTCGCGGTTCTACAACTGGCCTCGCCAGCGATCTGTGCTGGTAACCGCTGCCCTAGTACTGCTGGGGGCAGTCATTTTTCTGGGCCTAGTGCTGCCGCTGTTTATCAGTCAGTTTCAAGAGCTGCTGCTGCTCACCCCTAAAGGGTTTGACCAATTGGGCGGATGGTTTGATGCGTTTCAGGCCAGCCCTCCCGACTGGTTTCCCGATCAAGATCTACGCCTGCTGCCCGCTCTGCCCGATCTGCTGCGTCAGGCTACCTCCATCGGGTCTACGGTATTCGGCAACTTTTTGACGTTCTTCTCTAGCTCAGTCGCCATTGTACTGCAAGTATTGCTGCTGCTGGTGCTCACTTTGATGATGCTGGCCAACCCCTCAGCCTATCGCCAACTGCTGCTGCGCATGTTTCCATCTAACTATCGCCGCCGCGCCGACGAAATTTTGACGAAGTGCGAAAAGACTCTGATGTTTTGGCTAGGCGGTGTAGCCATAAGCTCACTTTTCGTGGCGACCCTCAGTTTCACGGGACTGGTGCTGCTAGGAGTGCCCTACGCCTTTGCCCACGCGGTGCTGGCCGGATTATTTAACTTCATTCCCAACCTGGGGCCTGCGTTGAGTGCGGTGTTTCCGGTGTTTGTAGCGCTGCTCCAGTCGCCGGGTACGGCTCTGGCGGCAGTTGTGCTCTATGTGCTGATTCAAAACGTCGAAAGTTACTGGTTTTCACCTATGGTGATGCAGAAGCAGGTGTCGCTGCTGCCCGCCGCCACGCTGATTTCCCAAATCTTCTTTGCCACATTTCTCGGCCCCCTGGGGCTGGTGCTGGCTTTGCCTCTGGCGGTCGTCTTCAAAACTTGGATAGAGGAAGCCTGGATCGTCGATGTGCTAGATAAACCGGCTCACGGCCACCCCACGCTTGATGCTGAGCCTGTTTCTTCAAGTTCTCAAGATACAGTACTCCAAGAGGCGCTGACCAAAGATCCCCTGACCTGAGTGAGGCCAGTGACTCAAGCTGGGCAAGCCCATATTCTTAACATTAGGGGCGATCGCAGGGTGCATGGCAAGTGCTGCCCCTGTGGTGTGGGCTACTACAGTCTGGCCTACCGAATCTTAACCATCATGACCTACCTGCTGGTCAACACCAGTAACCAGGTGACGCTGCCCACGTTTTCTTGCCTGCAGGACGATTTGGAGCAGTTGCGATTCGCTCGATCACGTTATTTAAAAGTTTGGTGTTGCTGACCCTCTCCAAACCCCACTGGCGACTCGCCTACGGTACTTTGGACATGGTATTGAACATAGTGGCCTTTGTGATCGCCGTGCGCTGGGGCATCGTCGCGGTGGCCTTTGCCTACTTTTTGCGGGCCTATCTGGTCTTTCCCATTGGCCAGTGGCTGGTTGCCCGGTTGCTCCATCTGCCTTGGCTTACCTATCTGCGCCAGTTTGTCGCTCCTGTACTGAGCACGGCGGTGATGACCGCCGCTATTGTAGGCCTGCAAAGCCTGCTGGGCGACAGTCTGCGACTCCTGGCGCTAATTATTGTCAACATGATCGCCGGCGCGGTGGTTTACGGTTTATCAATTGTTGTGATCGCTCCTGACCTCTATCAAGGGCTGCGCAAGCTGGCGCGACTGGCCCTGGGCTGCTTAACGGGCCTGATGGGGTGCTATTCCATACGTTTACTGCGGTCTGTGGTCTAACGACTTAGTCATATGTTTCTACAACTCACCCGTACTCAGCAGAAGTTCTTATTTTTAATGGGCATTAGCCTGCTGTATCTCGCTCTGGTGGTCTGGCTTGACTTTCTTAGAGGCCCCTACTGGCACGACGAGATTATCTTTTGGGAAACCAGCGTTTCCTTTAGTGATCAGCTGTTATTCAGTATTGACGACCTGAGAGACTATAAAGAACTCAATACCCCGCTACCCTTCATTATTTTTGGGGCAGTGGAATATCTATTTGGCCAGGGCATCGCGGCCGGTCGATTACTCAACCTGATGTTATCGCTAGCCATGGTGTTTCTCATTGGCTGGCCGACCAAATCAAAGGGCAATCGAGCCCTACTCTGCCTGATTGGCCTTTTTTTGTGCCCCTACTTTCTATGGCTCAGCGGGCGGCTTTACACGGAGATGATCGCCTGCTTTTGGGTGCTGATGGGCCTGATCGGCTATGTGCGCCAGCGCTATCTTTGGAGTAGCGTGGCTTTTGTGCTGGCGATCGCCGCCCGGCAGTATATGCTGGCCTTTCCGGCGGCAATCGCCACCTACGAATTTATCGTGGCGTTAGTCAATGCCAGAGAGATAGGCCGCATTAATTGGCGAGAGCAATGGCGATGGATTGCGCCAGCGCTGGCAGCCTGCTCAATCTTGGGGTGGTTTTATCTATTTCAGGGGCTGGCTCCTGCCAGCGCCTACGAATCTAGACCCGCTCCCGAGGTTCAAACAACCGCCTGGGCCGTAGAGCCGGGGGGAGCCATTCATTACCTAGCCTTCATTGGTCTGTACCTCGTTATTCCAGAATTTTTGCTGTTTGACCCTCGCAGCAGACTGCGGTCTTGGAGCGCACAGTGGGACCAAGAAAAATATAGAGTTGGCATCATTGCCCTTGGCCTACTACTGTTTATGCTGGTTTTTCCACCCCCCGAGTTTGCCAGCGGCAACGTTGTGAAACTAGCCGGCCTACTGCCTCACAGTGCCCTAAGATGGGGCCTTTACTACCTGCTGGCACTCCTGGCCTGTGTACGGTTTGCCAAGCCTAATTTAATGGCCTTCTTAATCTTTTTTAACGCCGCTATTATGGTCAAAGCTCACCCCTGGGATCGCTATGTGCTGCCCATGGTAGTGGCCTTTTGGTATTTAAAGTCCCTTGACGCGGTTGACCAATTTTCTATCCCGTGGCGATCGTTAAGTTTAAAGCGCCGCTCCAAAGACTTATGCCCCCCTGAATCGATCTAATACTGCATTTGAATTTGTGGGGCAATTGGTTGATTCAACCCAATCAAGTAAACAAGGGATGGAGCCTAAGCTCCATCCCTTGACTATGCAAAGTTACTTTGTCTATGCCTCGTCGAGGGCGGCAATGCCGGGTAGCTCTTTGCCCTCGAGCAGTTCCAGGCTAGCACCACCACCGGTAGAAATGTGGCTCATTTTCTCAGCCACACCCACTTTCTCGACCGCCGCTACGGAGTCGCCGCCGCCAATAATAGTGGTCACGCCTTGACCAGTGAGCTCGGCCAGGGTGTGAGCGATCGCATCGGTGCCCGCCGCAAACTTGTCGAACTCAAACACGCCCATGGGACCGTTCCAGATCACCGACTTGCACTGCTTCAGCGCGTCTTGAAAGACCTTCACCGAGTCGGGGCCAATATCCAAACCCATCCAGCCGTCGGGGATGGCCTCGATGCCAACGGTTTGGCTATTGGCGTCGGGGGCAAAATTATCGGCTAGCACCACATCGGTGGGCAGCAGTAGGTCAACCCCTTTCTCTTTCGCTTTAATTTCAAGCGCTTTGGCCAGTTCCAACTTGTCTTCTTCCACCAGCGACTTGCCTACGTTGAGGCCGCGAGCTTTATAGAAGGTAAAGATCATGCCGCCGCCGATCAGCAGTTTGTCTACCTTGTCGAGCAGGGTATCGATCACGCCGATTTTGCTAGAGACCTTTGAACCACCGATGATTGCCGCCAGGGGCCGCTGAGGGTTTTCGATCGCCGCTTGCAGATACTGAAGCTCTTTCTCGATCAGGTAGCCCGCCACCGAGGGGCTGAGGTACTTAGTGACGCCCTCGGTAGAGGCGTGGGCGCGGTGGGCGGTGCCAAAGGCGTCGTTCACGTAGAGGTCGGCGTTGGCGGCCAGCGCCTTGGCAAACTCAGGGTCATTGGCCTCTTCACCGGCGTGGAAGCGCACGTTTTCGAGCAGGGCTACTTGGCCGTTGGCCATGCCGCCAATGGCGGCGGCGACTGCGTCACCGATGCAGTCATCACACTTGATCACCTCCTGACCCAGCAGCTGGCCAAGGCGCTCGGCTACGGGGGTGAGGCGCATGCTGTCGACCACCTGACCCTTGGGCCGACCAAAGTGGCTGGCGAGAATCACCTTGGCTCCCTTGCTGGTGAGGGCCTGGATGGTGGGCAGGGCGGCCCGAATTCGGGTGTCGTCGGTAATCGCACCCTGGTCGTTGAGAGGCACGTTGAAGTCGGCCCGCACCAGTACCCGCTTGCCCGAAAGGTCGGCTGCCGATAGGCTCGCCACCGATTTTTTAACCACTGAGATACTCTCCTAAAAATAGTTTAAGATTCTGCATTTGTACCAAGTCCAGTTCGGGATCTGGAGTTTTGCCCGAGGCAAAACTCCACTTCTGGACTTAGGTGAGGTTTATTACGTTATGCAGCGTGCAGATGGCAGCGGCCCCAACCTTGACTAAGGTAGATTTAAGGGAGCGGCCAGCCACGGCGCTGTATCTGTCGTAATATTTAGCTGTTGTCGCCCTCATTTTACCGGAGTGTGAGTTCTCTTCGATACGCCATGTTTAAGACGGTTTTATTTCCCATCGACATGAGTTCTGAGGCGCAACAGGCGGCTCCCAAGGTGGCAGAGCTGGTGAAAACCCACCAAAGCCGGCTAGTGTTGCTGTCGGTAGTCGAAGCCGGCACTGCTGAATCCCCCCAGACCGCCGGGCAGTCGTCCCCAGAGGCGGTGGCGCAGTTGTTGGGTAAGGCGAAAGACCTGTTTGCCTCTCAGGGCATTAAGGCTGAGGTAATTGAGCGAGAGGGCCAGCCTGCCTTTGTGATTTGCGATGTGGCCGACGATATCAACGCCGATCTGATTGCTATGGGCTGCCGGGGCGTGGGGCTAATCGAAGATATTCAGAACGAGAGCGTCACCATGCGGGTGATCAACCTGTCGCCCTGCCCGGTGCTGATTATTCCCTAGGGGTTAGAAGTGGATAAATGAGGGGGTGGGTGGATAAGCTTATAGGGTGGGCACTGCCCACCAGAATCTCCAGCCTCCTCCAGGCCACCCCGATCCGCATGTCGACCATAGATTTCAGAAAAATCGCTCCAATCCCAGCTCTTGACGGACGATCGCCAGCGGTTTGTCCCAGTTGAGCTCGGGGGGGTAGGCGATCGCCGCTTTCCCCCTCATCCCCATGCGCCAGCCCCGCCCCAAGGCCCGCAGCAGCGGCACCGTCCACAGCGGATTGGTCAAACTCAGGGGCACAAACGACAGCACAAATACATTGAGCAAATCGCGGTACTGCACCAGGGTGTAGGCCGCCACCCCAAACTCCCCAATCGGTGAGGCATCGAAGTCCGTGTAGATGTGGTAGATATCGTGGCTGATGGCGATGCGCTGGCGCAGCCACTCACTGTTGGCCGCGTCGGTTGTGAACACCTCTGGGTCAAACCCATAGCGCATCATGTGTCGGGCGTAGGCTCCACCGAGGCTATCGGGCGGCAGCTGCACTAAAGCATTCAGATCCACAGAAATAGTGCGATAGGCCAGATGGGCCGCCTGACGTTCTAGGCGCTTTTCGACCCAGCGCTGCCACTGACTATGGCGTCCAGCGGCCAGAATATGCAAAATACCTACGGCAGGATCGCCTAAAAAGGCCCGGTATGCGGCCCCCAGCTCTGCCCAGTTGATGCCGCTCAGGGGCAGGCGTTGACGGGGCTTAGAGCACTGTTGAAATCGGCTGAGCATGGTGGTTCTCCAGCTAGGAAAGGATGTGAACAAATACAATTCAGCAGGTGGGCAATGCCCCCAGAGCAGACATAATGAAAAATGCAACTGAGTGAATATGCAACTTAATGCACTCATGGATTCACCTTATGTGCATATAAGTGCATAAGCAATATTTTGCGTATTAAATTTTGTGAATTCTGTCTATGGCTCTCTCCCACGCAATTCTCTCGGCCCTGACCGATCGCCTCTGCAGCGGCTACGACCTGGCCAAGCAGTTTGATGGCTCGGTGGGCTTTTTCTGGCACGCCAGCCACCAGCAGATCTATCGAGAACTCACTAAGCTAGAGCAGCAGGGGTTTGTTACCGCCGAAGCTGTGGCCCAGAAGGGCAAGCCCGACAAAAAGGTCTACCGCGTCACTGAGACCGGCAAAGCCGCGCTGAAGGACTGGATCGCCCAGCCCACAAAATGCGCGCCGACCAAAGATGATCTGCTGGTGAAGCTATTTGCAGGCCACCTAGTGCCCCCCGAAACGTTGCAGGCCAATCTCTACCACGAACGCGCCCAGCATGTGGCGGCGCTGGCGGCCTATCGCGATATCGAGAGCAAGTATTTTTTGAACTGTGAAACTCTGCCCCTACCCGCCCGGTTTCAGTACATCACGCTGCGTAACGGCATCCACTACGAAACCAGCTGGCTTACCTGGTGTGATGAAACCTTGGCGACATTGAAAATCCTGGCGATGGATCAGAGTAGTGCCCAAAAAAGAGCAGACATAAAGCCTAAACTTTACGAAAGTCACAAATAGACCGAGAAAAATCCAAGATTTTGCGTGTTTCACTCGGCGACTCACCACGATTCTAATCTTGCTGCTAGGTTAAGCCTAGGATTTCTCTTGAGATTTATGGCAAAAATTTCTGTTATTATCCCAGCCTATAATGCTTCAGCGACTATTTTAGAAACTATTGGCTCAGTTCAAAGTCAAACTTTTGCAGATTTTGAACTCATAGTTGTTGATGATGGTTCAACAGATAATACCTTGGCCATTCTTAAGTCTATTGGTGACGAGCGTCTCAAAATTATCTCTTCTCAAAATGGCGGTGTAGCCGCTGCTCGAAACTTGGGTATATCCCAGGCAAACGGTGAATTTTTCACATTCTTAGATGCCGATGATCTCTGGACTGTCGACAAACTCCAACTCCAATTAGAGGCACTGCTCGACAATCCAGAAGCTAGTGTTGCCTACAGCTTTACCCAATATATCGATGAGTACAGCCAGCCTCTATGGAAAGGCCCCCGCATACCAATCGAGGATAATGTTTATAGAGATTTGCTGGTCAGCAATTTTCTGCACAGTGGTTCAAACCCATTAATCCGCAAAACGGCGGTTGATGCGATTGGTGGCTTTGACCGCGCCTACGCCCCCTGCGAAGATTGGGACTTTTACCTGCGCCTAGCCGCAAAATATTCCTTTGTGGTAGTGCCAAAGTACCAAATTCTCTATCGGCAGCTTTCCAACTCGATGTCGGCAAAAGTTGATGTGATGCGGGATGGTGGGCTGTTTACCATTGACACCAGCTTTCAGGCGGCTCCTTCAGAATATCAACATCTCAAGGGCAAAAGTCTGGCTATCTTTTACAAGTACTGCGCACGCCTATACTTGCGAAACACAGGCGACATGGCAGGCTTAAATAGTGCCGGAGTTAGTGCGTTTCAAGTCCTTAAACTATACCCATGGGCTTTAATCGATCTTGATAGTACTCGACTGCTAGTGCTGATAGCTCTAAAAAGTCTGCTGCCGAATGATTGGGCCAACTATCTTATTCAAGAGTATCGTAAATCTCCCTTTGCTGCTAAAAATGCTTTACGCAGAAAGCAGGAAAAGGAGCTGAGCCAGCTGAGCCAATTACCTAAAAATACAAAAAAGGCTTTAGTATAGATGCTCGCCAATAAGATTAAAAAAAGCTTTTCAAACCGTTTTGTCCGCAATGCGGGCTGGATGGGATCAGCCGAGCTGGTCAACCGTGTTTTTCATTTAGCGACAACGGTTACCCTAGCCAGAATGTTTACGGCTGAGGACTATGGGTTGATGTCAATCATCTACACAACCTATGGTTTTGCTACAGTACTCACCCACGGCAACGGTATGGGAGCCAAAATCATCCAGGCCGATGCAGAAAGCGCCCTGAAAATTGCGAATACGGCCTACTGGCTGAATTGGTTTTTGTGCGTGGGCGTTTTTGTTGCCCAGTGTGCAGCGGCCTTTTTAATCGCAGGATTTTATGGAGAGTCACAGCTTACGCCACTGCTTTGCGTAGCGGCCACCACCTACCTGATGCTGCCGCTGACCATGACCAGTCTGGCCATGATCGAGCGAGAAAACCGTCTAGAAGTTACCGCTTTGGCTAACGTGGCCAGTTCGTTTGTGGCCAATATGGTTACCGTTGCCTGTGCTCTTTCTGGCGCTGGGGTGTGGTCTATCGTGTGGGGTATGGTTATCTCGACTCCGGTGTGGACCCTGGTCTCTTGGTTTAACCATCCCTGGCGACCGCCCCAAAAGCTGAAGCTGGAAAACACTCGGCAAATTGTTAAGTTTGGCAGCAACCTGCTGGGCGTCGAGTTTCTCAACAAGCTCAAGGGAAACATCGACTACCTACTGGTGGGCCGATTCTTAGGGGTGGAAGCTTTAGGTGTCTATTTTTTCGCCTGCAATGCCGGGTCGGGCATCACCATGAGCGTGTTGAACTCCTTTGGTTCAGCGATGTTTCCCTACTTTTGCGAAGCGCGGGGCGATGCATTTGAGCTGCGATCGCGATTCTTCGGCAGTCTTAAAAAGACCTCTCTGATTGTCATGCCTCTCGTTCTACTGCAAGCCACCCTAGCGCCCCTCTATGTCCCGATCATTTTTGGCGAGCGGTGGATTCCGGCCATACCTATTATTGTGATGGTGTGTCTCTCAGCCGTGCCCTTTCCTGTGTTCTATGCAGTCGGATCTCTGCTCAATGCAGTAGATAAGACCAGAACTAACTTACTTATCACATTCGTCAGTACTGGCGTTTTTGCCATCCTAGTTTTGCTGACTGCTCCGGTGGGGATAATGCATGTGGCGGCGGCCTCGCTGGTGCTTCAGTGGGTCTCGCTGCTGTTCTACATTTGGTTTATTCGCCATTTGTTTCCGAAGAAAAACGTGATTACGACGGTATAAGCAGCAGGGCAACCTTAGATGATGTCGGTCTTTATAATCGCCGGAGCTACCGGGCCTCAGAGGTCTGGGCTCGGTCAATCGCTCGCTGGCCGCCAAAACGCTCGGCGATGACATCATCGTAGGTGTCGGCGATGGTCACCACCGACAAGATGCAGGTCTGTAGTTCCCTTAAATCCATGTGTTCGCCGCCGAGCACGCTTTCGGCAAACAGCACCTGATTGGCCTCATCAAGATGAAAGGCTCCGAAGCGCATGCGGCGATTTTCGGTGAGCAAGAAGTGCATCAGTTCTTTGTCGATGGTGCTGCCGACGGTGACGCAGCTGGTAGCCCGCACCGTGGCCAGGTCAGCTTTTTCCCAGGGGTGTACTTCCCAGGGCAGCACCTCGACTTCGATTAGGGTAGAGCCGTAGAGAATATCAAAACGGGGGATATTGGGGTAGGCCCGCAGGTTGTCTTTGAACAGGGCGGCGGTTTGCAGGTAGTCGGCAACTTTGGTGTAGGTCAGGGCTTGCACGGTACTGGCGAAGAAGATGGGCATGGGGGGGAGTGGAGGGGGGAAGGGGTGGATGGGTAGATGGGTGGATGAGTGGGAGAATCTGAGCCTCGTAGGGGGGGCACTGCCCACCATGGCTTCGGGTAGAGCAACCCGTTTTCTGCGTCCCTACATGATGAACATTTTTTGGTCGAGGGCTTTGGGGACATGGCTGTCGACAAACTGCTGGGGGCTTTCGTCGGATTCGAGCCGCCCATCCACCAGGTTGATAATCCGATCAGCCACGTCGAGGATGCGGTTGTCGTGGGTGACCATGAGAATGGTGCAGCCTTTCTCTTGAGCCAAATTCTGCATTAATGTCACCACGTCGCGGCCCGACTGTTTGTCGAGGGCGGCGGTGGGTTCGTCGGCGAGAATTAGCTGGGGCTGGTTGACCAAGGCGCGGGCGATCGCAACTCGCTGCTTTTGCCCCCCCGACAGCGCAGCCGGCTTGTAGTCGGCTCGCTCCGCCAGCCCCAGGTGGCTGAGCATATCCACCGCCTGCTGGCGCTTGCCGCGCAGGTGGCCGGTCAGCTCCACCGCCATTTCGACATTTTGGGCGGCGGTGAGCGACTCAAACAGATTGTGGGCCTGGAAGATGAAGCCGATGTTGCGGCGAATCTCGACCAGCTGGCGATCGCCCAACCCCACCAGCTCTTTACCCAAAACCTGCAAGCTGCCCTCGGTAGACGACCGCAGCGCCCCGATCAGCGTCAGCAGGGTGGTTTTGCCCGAGCCGGAGGGGCCGGTCATAATCACAATCTGGCCGGGGTGCAGGGCAAGGCTGATGTCAAACAGCACCTGCTTGCGCAGCTCGCCCCGACCAAAAAAGTAGTTAAGGTCGCGTACCTGAATCGACGCCTCGACAGGCGGCACGATGGATGGGGGTGCATTCATAGCCCAAATACCTCGGCGGGGTCAGTGCGCTGCACCTTGCGAACGGCCACAGCGCCAGAAATTAGGCACATGGTGAAGGTCATGATGTAGATGTTAATGACTCGCTCTAGGGTGAGCTGAAACAGCAGACCGGTGACGGCGGCCCCCAGGTTGTAGAAGAGAGCGCTGATCAGTAGCCCCGGAATAAATCCCAATACCGAGAGCATGATCGCCTCCTGCATCACCACCCCAAACAGGTAGGCGTTGTTGTAGCCGATCGCCTTCAGGGTGGCGTACTCCGACCAGTGGTCGGCCACATCGGTGTAGAGAATTTGATAGACGAGAATAATGCCCACCACAAAACCCATGGTGGTCAGTAGCGAAAACACAAAGCCAATGTTGGTATTTTCTTCCCAGTAGGTACGCTCGCGGGCGATGAAACCCTCAGGGCCATCCATGGGCAGCACCAGCACGTCCTGGGGTAACCCTTGGCGCAGAGAGGCAACTAGCTGGGAGATATGGGCGCCGGGGGCAACCCGCAGGAGGCCAATGTCGGCGGTGGCAAAGCTGCGCTCGGTTTCCTCAGGCCCCCGGTTGGCAAAAAAACGCAGAAAGTTTTGGTCACTCATGATCAAGTTGCCGTTGCCCGAGGCAAAGTCGGTGCCCAGGCTAAAGGTGCCGACAATGCGAATCTCGCGATCAGCCAGCTCGGTGATCACCCCGGTTTCGCGCGGCCCCACCTCGTCTCGGGAGCGGCTGTCGATCATGGCCGTGTTGGGCAGCCGCAGCGCTTGCTGGTGGGCCAGCACCGCCGGCATAGGCAGCACCGGGTCAGCGGGGTTGTAGGCAATCACCCGCACCGGGCGGGTTCGGTTAGTCTCGGGGTTTTTCCACCGCGCGTCGCTGAGGTAAAGGGCGTAGGCCCCCTCGACGCCGTCAAAGGCCTGGGCCTGGTAGAGGCGACGGCGGGCAAAGGCGCGGGGCACAAACATGTTTTCTTTGAGCCGATTGATGATCACGATTTCACCGTTGAGCCGCTCCAGAAGCTGGGTCTGGCTGTCGTAGAGGGCGTTTTTGAACCCGGTAAAGAGAAACATCAGCAGCACCGCAAAGGCCACCCCGGCCATGGAGGTGAGAAACTTTTTGCGATCATGCACCAGGTTGAGAAGAGCCAGGGGGGTGCGCTGCATCATGCAAATACCTCGGCTGGGTCAGCCGTGACGGCTTTGCGGACAGAAATTAGCCCCGACAGCGCGCACATCAACACCGTCAGAGTAAACACAAAAATCACCCGAAACAGCGTCATCTGCATAGGCAGGGTGCCCGCCGTGGCGTTGTAGGCCAGTTCGTACAGCCCCAAGGCAAGAATTAGCCCCGGCACATAGCCCATCAGGGCCAGCAAAAGCGCCTCTTGAATCACGGTTTTAAACAGGTAGCCGCCGCTGTAGCCGATCGCCTTGAGGGTCGCGTATTCTCTCAAATGGTCGCGAATGTCGGTGTAGAGAATTTGGTAGACAATCACCGTGCCGACGATGAACGAGACCAGCACCCCCAGGCCAAAAATGAAGCCGATGGAGGTAGTCTGGATCCAAAACTGGCTCTCTTTGCGAATGATTTCGGGCTTGGTGTAGACCTCGACATCGGCGGGTAGGCGGGCTTGCAGGGCAGCTTTGATTCGCTGGGCATCGGCCCCTGGCTCAAGCCGCACTAGGCCGAGGCTGATCTGGTCGAGGGGGCGGGGGGCAAAGTAGCGGCGAAAGTTTTGGTCGCTCATGATCAGCGTGCCGTCGGCGGCAAAGCCGCCGCCCAGGTCGTATTGGCCGACGATGGTAATGCGGCGGCGGTCGGCCTCGGTCTCTAGGCCGAGGGTCTGGGGGCCAAACTCGGGGCGCGACAGTCGGTCGATAAAGGCGCTATTGGGCTGCTGTAGCGCCTGCCGTTGCTCTAGGGTGTCGAACTCGGGCATCAGAAACACCGGATCGCTGGGGTTAAAGGCGTAGACAAACAGCGCTCGGCTGAGGTTGGTCTCAGGGTTTTTCCAGAGGGCGTATTCGGCGTAGAGGGGCATGGTCTGCTGCACCCCCTCAATGCCCGCCGCCTGATACAGCCGTTCGCGGGGAAAGGCCTTGGTGGAGCTAATTTCTAAAGATTGGGGCGAAATTAAGAAAATATCGCCATTGAACTGGTCGTAGAAGTTGGAGGTGGTGCTGACCAGGGCACCGAGAAAGCCCAGATTCATAAACATCAGCAGCACTGCAAAGGTGACCCCGGCCACGGCCACCAGTAGGCGGGGGCGATCATGGCGCAGGTTGTACCAGGCCAAAGGAAGGCGGGGCAGGGCAGGAAATTTCATCGCTACTGCTCAATGGCGATCGCAACATCAACCTGGAGGTTGGTGAGGGCGGCCACTGCCTCGCTCTGGTCGACCGCCACTCGCACTTCGACTACGCGGGCATCGGCGTTGGCGGCGGGGTCATCGTCGAGCACGTCGTTTTTAGCAATTTGCAGGCCGATCTCGCTGACGGTGCCGGTAAGGGTGTCGTCAAAGGCCCCGTTGCGGCTGGTGATGGTGACCGGCTGCCCCAGGGCCACCAGGCCAATATCGCTTTCGTAGACCTCGGCGACGACCACCATCTGGCGGGTGTCGCCCAGGGCCAAGACCGGCCCGTCGCCAGGGGATACCGATTCGCCGGGGTAGGCAAAGACATCGAGCACCTGCCCGGCCTGGGGGGCGCGAATAATGGTGCGGGCCAGCTGGGCCTCGGCCAGGGCCAGGCTCTGAGTCGCAGAGTCAACCCGGCTGGCCACCTGGGAACGGGTGCTGGCGGCCTGGGCCGAGACCACCTGGGCTTGGGCATTGTTGATGTCGCTGAGGCGGGCCTGTTCGAGGCGCTGCTTGGTGGCGGCGGCGTTGCCCAGATCGGCGGTAAGGCGATTGACGGTGGCCTGCTGGCGGTCGAGTTCTTGGCGGGCGATCGCCCCCGAGGCGTTGAGCTCTTGAAACCGAGCCAGGTCAATTTCGGCCACGTCTAGCTCGGCCTGGAGACTAGCCATCGCTGAATCTTGGGCAGCGATCGCTGCCCGCTGCGGCCCGTCGATCTGGCTAACTCGGGTGCTGGCCTCCTGCACCTGGGAGTCGCCCAGGGTGGTTTCGGCAGCAAGCTGGGCGCGGGCCTCGGCCAGCTGACTGGCGGCCAGGTCACGCTCGGCCTGACGCACGTCGTAAAGGTCGAGGTAGGCGAGAATTTGACCGGCCTCAATGCGATCGCCCTTTTGCACCTCTAGCCGATCAATCCGCCCGGCCTCGGCGGTGGCCACATTGATCACTCGGCTGGCAGGCTCGACTCGGCCCAGGGCCATCACCTTCACCTGACGGGGCGGCGGCAGCTCGGCCTGCTCACGGTCGGCCTGGCGGGTTTGCATCACATTGCGCACCGCCAGGGTAGAGCCGGTGCTAACCACCAGCAAAGCCACAATTAACAGCCAGAAACTCGGCCTTCTCCAGGATTGAGTAGATTGGGTAGACATAGGCGCTGCAGGGGCAAAGGTGGCGGGGAGAGCAGAGCAGCGTCAGCCGCAGGCTCAAAATAAAATAACTGCATTTCCACCCTGAATTTAACTGAACGGTGTAGTTTAGTCAATCGCCTATGTGCATCCGTACCTGCCGCTGGCCCCAGACTACAGCGACAGCATGCGCTCTAGCTTAGGAATTGTGAGGGGCAGCTGGATCCAGGTATCGACGGCGTCGGCAGCGGTAGCTAAATTAGCGTTTCCCTCCGTCCAGAGAATGGCCACCTTAATGGGCTGGAGCCGGAGCTGGTTTAGGTGCTCTAGCAGCGCGGGGTTGCTGGCCTCGCGATCGCCCACAATCAGCAGATGGGCCGGGTGCCGCCGCAGATGGTTATGCACCTCTTGCCAATGTTGGTAACTATCAACCTGCCACCCGCAGGCTTTTACATAGGCGATCAGGGTTTGGTGAGGCTCTAAATCGCTATCTACCACCATCAACCGCTGACTGGCCCCACGCCTGGGGTTGCCCTCGCCAGAGCGCCAGGTCGCAGCACCGTCATCAGCACCGCCGTCAGCGCTATCAGTACTCTTGTCGGCACCACTGCGCGGCAAGTAGAGAAAGAAACAGCTGCCCTGCCCTACCACTGACTCAACCCGCAGATAGCCATTGTGGAGCTGGGCCAGCTGCCGGGTCAGCGCCAAACCCAGGCCAGCCCCGTCGTACTGACGGTTGAGGTCGTGGTCGAGCTGGGAAAAGGGCTGAAAAATCTGCTCTAGCTGGTGGGCCGGTATGCCAATGCCGGTGTCTTCGACCCTAAACTCCACCAGCCCGTCGCGGCTCTGCACTGTCAGGGTGACCTGCCCCTGGGGGGTAAACTTCAGCGCATTCGACAGCAGATTGAGCAGCATTTGCCGCAGACGGCGCTCGTCGGCGACGCAGATGGGGGCATCGGGGGCCACATGGCAGCTTAAAACAACACCTTTCTCAGCGGCGCGGGGCTGCACCATGGCGAGGCAAGACTGACACAGCCCTGGCAGCGACACCTCCGTCAGCCGCAGGTGCTCTTGGCCCGCCTCCACCTTAGAGAGGTCAAGAATATCGCTAATGATGGCGAGCAAATGCTCGCCGCTGCCGTTGATGTAGTTGAGGTACTCGATCTGCTTGGGGTTGAGGGGGCCAACCACTTGACGAGACAGCAGCGCCGACAGGCCCAAGATCGAGTTGAGCGGGGTGCGCAGCTCGTGGCTAATCATGGCGAGAAACCGGCTCTTGGTCTGGCTGGCCGCCTCCGACGCCTGGCGCTGGGCCTCTAGCGTTTGGGTATCTTGGGCCTGCTGAGCCACCTGACGAAAACACTGTTCCCGCTGGGCCTCACGCTGGGCCAATACCTGCTTGAGCTGCTCAAAGGCAGCCTCATCACGGCAGAACGGTCGCAGATCCTCTAGGTCGTAGGCAATCATGGATAAAAATGGATCCAAATACGGATCATGTCCTCCCATTAAACCCTATCCCTGGGAGGGGTGGACGCTACCAATACTTTTGTTTAAGGGATGGGTATCTCAGGTAGCGGCGCAGGAATAGGCAATTTGAGGGAGTTAGAATTGGCCAAACCGTTCCCCCCTAGCTAAAGTGCTGAAACCCCTGTCTGAGGCTGAGCCGGGTTGGGGCAGTGGCGGCGGTAGGCCACAGCTCGACGACAGGGTCGGTAGCGGTTTCACCAATGGCCGTGGTTTTACCAATAATTATGCAGGGCGCTCCCAGGCGTTCTTGCAGCGCTCGGGCCAGGGGCCAGGGCAGACAGAACACCAGCTCAAAGTCTTCGCCCCCGTAGAGGCACCAGTCGATGGCCTGGGCCTCGCCCACCCAGGCGGTCAGGGCCGCATCGATGGGCAGGTCGGCCTGGCGCAGAGTCGCCCCCACACCACTGGCCTGGCACAGTTGCAGCACCGCGTTGGCCAGACCATCGCTAGAGTCCATGGCAGAGATCGCAGCAGTATCGCCCGCCTCTCCCAGCAGGTCTTGCAGGGCGGAAATCGCGTCAAATCGAGGCTGGGGACGCTGGTGGGCCGTCACCCAGTGATCGCGATCAGCTTGGGCCACCCCAGCCCCGAATTTGGAGCGCCCCTGTTCAGGATTCAAGAGCAGCTCAAGCCCAGCGCGCGATCGCCCGTGGTAGCCCGTTACCATGATCGCCTGCCCCGGCTGGGCGCGACTGCGGTACAGCGCTCGCTGGGGCACCACAGTCCCCAGAGCCGTAATCGCTATGCTCACGACGTCGGCACGGCACAGGTCGCCCCCCAGCACCACGCCGCCCCAGCGACTCAGGCAGTCGGCCATGCCCTGGTAGAGGGCCTCGACCCAGGCGATCGGGGTGTGCCCCGGCAGACTCAGGCCCACGGTAATGCCCTCCGGCTCAGCCCCCATGGCGGCCAGGTCAGAGAGGTTGGCGGCCACGGCTCGCCAGCCCACATCGCCGGGGGCGGTGGTGCGATCGCTAAAGTGCACCCCCTCCACCAGCACGTCGGTGGTCACCACTAGCTGCCGACCGGGGGGTAGCGTTACCACCGCCCCGTCATCGCCCACCACATCGCCGGGGCAGTAGCGCAACAGCCGCTGGAGCAACCCCAGCTCTCCCAGGTCAGCGATGGTTTGAGGAATGGCCATGTGGACGGTAGGGGGGATGGGCGTTGGGTGTTGGGTATACGGTGTAAGGTGTGCGGTGTCAGGCAAGGGCGTGAACCGTGAACCGCAAACCGTATACCGTCCTCCCCTAGGATGGCTGCACCAGGTTTTCGGCTCCGGCTACGATCCGCATTGACTCAATGCGATCGCCTGCCGTGAGCTTTTCCAGCAGTTCTTTATTTTCGACCACATAGCCGAACACTGAGTAGCGACCGTCGAGCAGATTTAGCCCTGCCGGGGTCATCTCTGGCTCAAACAAAAAGAAGAAAAACTGCGATGAACCGCCGTTGGGGTCGCCGTTGGGGCGAGCCATACCCAAGGTGCCATAGGCCGAGAACGGCAGCACAGGCGTATTTAAGAAGCGGCCAATTTCTTCTAGGGTGGTGCCATAGACCGGAGACTCGTCGCCCTTCACCAAGATCTCGATGGGGATGGCGCGGTAGGCCTTAGTTTTGGGGTCAATGAAGCCGTCCTCGGGGCCAGTCGGGTCGCCGGTTTGCAACACATAGTTGTCTTCAGCGCGGGTGAATTCTAGGCCGTCGTAGAAGCCTCGCTGTACCAGATCGACAAAGTTGCCGCCGGTCACGGGGGCGCTGTAGCCATCAATCACGGCTTGCAGGGTGCCCTTGTTGGTGGTCACCTCCACCGTAGCCCGCCCCTTGAGCTGGGGTAAATTGCTGTACTCGGGCGGCACTTCGTAGGGAAAGTCTTTAACCATCAGCTCTTCAATCCGGCTGACGTCGTCGAGCATGGCGGCTCGCTTGAGCCACACGGTCTCGCGATCGCGCAAATCCACCGCTTCGCGCAGGGGCAGCAGCTGGGACTGAATATCGTCGAGGTAGCTAATCGCCGCCGCCCGCTTGCCGTCGGGCACTGCCGCCAGAATGGCTTCGCGGCTGCGGCTCAAGATTCGCTCGACCTTGGTAATGTCTTTAGCCATTGGCCCCCAGCGCTTGCTGCGCAGCCATTCAGAAAGCCCCTCTAGGGTGCCCTGCACCGAGCGGATTTCTGAGTTGTCGATGGGCAACGCGTAGCGCAGCAGCGCGCGGCCATCGGTAATGGCGTTACCCGGCGGCAGGTAGGCCACCAGCGGACTGGCGGGCAACGCTAAAGCCGGGGCTAGGGTGCCCAGCCACAGGCCGACTGCCACCAGTACCCCGCAACCCAGCTGCGCCCCTAGCCGAGCTAGATTGCTCCAGTTCAGATTGCTCCAGTTCATCCTTAGCTCTCTGTTCATTTCGCGTCCTGCCTTGGCCATAAGTCTGCTTCTGTTCTGAGTTCTGCTCTGGTCTGGGTTTTGCTCTGGGATTCTACTGAAGGCAGTTAGACAACGCCTGCACCTCAGCTGGCCCCTCTGTGCAGCGCACCGGACTCCACTGCACTCCGACGATGCCCCTACAATCTTGTCATACTCTGTAACTCCCCTGGGCATCGCCACCCGAGTCTGCCCTCTAGGTTTGTGCCATTCTGGCTTCTGAGCGGTCAAGGACCGGTTAAGGGCAAATGCCTGTGGTAAATGGCCATCGAGGGGTAAAATGAGGTGCCAAACTTAGACTGCCTACCCCCGCCAGCGCCATGATTTCTAGTAACGACTTTCGCACCGGTACCTCCATTGAGCTAGATGGATCTGTCTGGCGCGTGGTGGAATTTCTCCACGTCAAGCCCGGTAAGGGGTCAGCCTTTGTGCGCACCAAGCTCAAAAATGTGAAAAGCGGCAGCACCGTTGAAAAAACCTTTCGGGCGGGTGAGACCGTGCCCCAGGCGGTGATCGAAAAAACCGACATGCAGCACACCTATCGCGACGGCGAAGACCTGGTGTTCATGGATTTGGAGACCTACGAGGAGGTGCGCCTCACCGCCGCCGACATCGGCCCCCAGGTGAAATACATCAAAGAGGAAATGGGCGTCAGTGTCGTCACCTGGAATGGCCAAATTTTAGAGGTGGAGCTGCCCAATGCCATCGTGCTTGAGGTTACCCAAACCGACCCAGGGGTCAAGGGCGACACCGCCACTGGGGGCACCAAGCCCGCTATTCTCGAAACTGGGGCGCAGGTGATGGTGCCGCTGTTTATCACTATTGGCGAAAAAATCAAGGTAGATACCCGCACCGACACCTATCTAGGGCGTGAGTCGTAGGGTCTTGTTGCCCCCAGTCTTCTCCATGGGTGCCAGCCGCTGCTGCTAACCATGGGCCATCTCCTGTGAGCCATGAACCCTGTGAGCCATTGCACCCTATGAGACCTTCGCCGTGGAACTAAGCGTCACCGATCTAAGAGAGCTAGTCGCTGCCCTAGGCCAGAGCGATATTGTAGAACTCACCCTCAAAAGCGCCGACTTTGAGCTGACTCTGCGCAAGCCGGGGGCTATAGTCTCGGGCGCTGCCGCCCCGGTGGTGGCCAAGGCAGCGCCTGAAGACGCTGCTGCCGTTAGCCCCGCTGCTGCCGACCCCCTGCCTGCCGCCGCCCCGGCGGTGGCCCCAGTGTCGCCCCTGGGCAAAGGCAGCGACTTGCTGTCGATCAATTCACCGATGGTGGGCACGTTCTATCGTTCTCCAGCCCCAGAAGAGCCATCGTTTGTGGGGGTGGGTGATCGCATTACTGCCGGGCAGACCGTGTGTATTATTGAGGCCATGAAGCTGATGAACGAGCTAGAAGCCGAGATCAGCGGCGAAATCGTCGAAATTTTGGTCGAAAATGCCCAGCCCGTGGAGTTTGGCCAGACCCTGATGCTGGTGCGCCCGGTTTGACCCTTGCCCCCGGTATTGCCATGACCGCTGCCCCCCGCCCATCTCCCCAGGGCCCTGTTCCCCAAAGCGTAGACCAGCGCATCATCGTGCCCCTCGATGTGCCTTCGGTCTCGGCGGCCCTCGATCTGGTTGAGGCCCTGCCTGGGGTCAGCTTTTGGAAGGTGGGCCTAGAGCTGTTTGTCAGCGCTGGGCCGGGGCTGCTGGCCGAGCTGCGGGCCAGGCAAAAGCGCATCTTTCTCGACCTCAAGTTTCACGACATTCCCAACACCATGGCTGGGGCCTGTGCCGCCGCCGGGCGCTATGGCGTCGACCTGATGACGGTGCATGCGGCAGCGGGGCAGGCGGCGCTGATAGCCTCTCAGGAAGCGGCGATCGCCGGAGCCGAGGCCGCAGGCGTCGAGCCACCGATGATAGTGGCGGTCACCCTGCTCACCAGCATCGACCCTAGCACCCTGGCACTAGAGCTAAAAATTCCCTTAGAGACCGCCAACTACGCCCTGCAAATGGCCCTGCTCACCCAAGAAAGCGGCCTGGGCGGCGTCGTGTGCTCGCCCCAAGAAGCCAACCAGCTGCGCCGCTTCTTGCCCGCCAACTTTGCCCTGGTGTGCCCAGGGGTGCGCCCCACCTGGGCCAGCAGCCAAGACCAGCGCCGCACCCTCACCCCCGCCCAGGCCCTGCAAGCCGGGGCCACCTACCTGGTGATTGGTCGCCCGATTACCGCCGCCCCCGACCCCGCCGCTGCCTTTCAGCAAATCTGTGACGAATGCGCCGCCGCCGTTGCCCCCTAGCTCCCCACCCTGGCCTAGCTCTGGTCTTGGGGCTAGGGGCATGGATCGCGGGGCTGCCCAGCACCCCGGCGGCCGGGTTGTCACGGCCATCCGCCCTTGGCCAAGAACCGCCCTCGACCTACCTGCGCCCCTCCCAGCCCTGCCCCGCCGCCGTCCAGGTTTTGGTGAGTCAGCTGCTGAGAGATCTGCCCAGCTATGCCAACCGAGTCGCTAGCCGCAACCTCGATCTATCTCGTCGCCCACTGGACCCTATAACTACGGTGCTGGTGGTTAGCCCCCCAGACTTTACCCCCATCGATCTAACGGAGCTATCGGCTCCCGGCCCAGGTCAGCAGCATGACGCCGCCCTAGAGCAGGTGTTTTTTACCACCCTAGAGCGGCAGTTCCGGCAAAATCGGGTGGTGTCGCTCCAGCACCACCACTGGCTGTTCTTAACCCAGAGTCCCGAGGGCTGGCGCATGGCGCTGCTGTACTCCAGCCTGGGCACCCTGCCAGAAAATAGCGCCACCGGACGCCCCCCCACCCCGCCACGGGAGAGCAGCGACGGTATTGTCGGTCAGGCGGTGAGGCTTTGGCTACGCGACTGCCGGGCTGAGGCGGTGTTTCCGGCCCCCGTCGAAACCGTTCCCTCTGATGTTCCCTTAGATGTCCCTTCTGATTCTCCCTCCAGGGATCTTCCTTCAGATATCCCGATAGATATCCCCGAGAGCGTTCCATTAGAGCCTGACCCCAATGCTGAAACCCGGCCATAGAGGGTGTCGCGGGGTTGGGCGGGGCGGTTGAGGGAAGCGATCGCACCCTGCAGCTCCTCTACAGTCATCCCCGTGCCCCCCTGGGCACCGGCCATGGTGGTAATGTGCTCTTCCATCAGAGTGCCACCGATGTCGTTGCAGCCCCAGGTGAGGGCCTCGGTGGCCCCGTCCAGGCCCAGCTTTACCCAGCTGGGCTGGTGGTTGACGATCCAGTTACCTAGGTAAATGCGGGCCACCGCCATCAGCAACAGCGCATCGGTCAGCACTGGCTGGTCGCGCCCCACCCGGCGGCGCAGGGGCTTGGGGGCCTCTTGCCCGACAAAGGGCAGCACAATAAATTCTGTGATCGCCGCCCCATAGCCAGCTTCTAGGGAGCGGCGCTGGAGCTGACGCAGGTGATCGAGGTGGGCTATCTGCTGAGCCGGAGTTTCAATGTGACCCGACAGTAGGGTGCTGGTGGTGGGCAGCCCAATCTCGTGGGCCAGACCCACAATCTCTAGCCAGGTGGCGGTGTTGATCTTTTCTGGGCAGAGCACCCGGCGCACGGTGTCATCGAGCACCTCGGCGGCGGTGCCAGGCAGTGACCCCACCCCCGCATCCCGCAGGGCCAGCAACACATCGCGGTAGCTTAGCCCATCTTGGCGGGCGATAAACTCGACCTCCTGGGGCGAGAAGGCGTGCAGGTGCAGAGCGGGGAATGCGCCTTTGATGGTGTCGATCAGCTTGAGGTAATAATTCAGCGAGGTGCCGTCGATTTTGGCGTAGGGGTTGAGGCCGCCCTGCATACAAATTTCGGTAGCCCCCACGGCGACGGCCCCAGCGGCTTTCTCGAGGATGGGGGCAAAGTCGAGCCAATAGGCTCCTTCGTCGTTGCGATCGCGGCGAAAGGCACAGAAGCTACAGTGCTGCTCACAAATATTGGTGTAGTTGATATTGCGGTTGACCACATAGGTCACGGTGTCGCCCACCTGGCGCTGGCGCAGAGTGTCGCCGGTACGGCGAATGGCTTCTAGAGCCTCGGGCTCGCGCTGCTGCAAAAGGGTCACCCCGTCAGCGGGGGCAATGTCGCCCCCCGCCAAAGCCTCGGCAAGAATGCGTTCAAGTTTCATAAAGATAGGCCAACCATCGACGACATCGCCTCTCCATTTTGGCGGGTATCGCGCTGATTGGCCTATTCTCTGTGTCCAAAGTAGGGGCATTGCATGCAATGCCCCTACCACTTTGCCCCTACTCTCCCTAGCGCTTGGGGTTAGAGCTGTGCTGGGTGTTGGGGTTGTTGGCATTTTGGCCCATGCCTCGGTCGGCAGACATACCCGGCAGAACATCTTGGATGGCATCTTTGGCGCTTTCCAGCGCTTCGTTAGCCACGTCTTCTGGGGCCTTAGAGGTTACCCCGTGCAGCTGATCAACGCCGTTGGTCGGGTTTTCGCGGCTGGCAGGGCTGCGTGATTGACGCACCGCCTCAGCTTCGTAGGGTCTAGCATCGAGATTGTCACCTGCTTGGGCTGCCTGGGTATAGGTGCCGACAGAGCCCAACCACAACACTGTAGCCAGCACCCCTACCACGAATGTTTGAGTGGTCAGCCGCGCCAGGCGGTAACTGGGTGACCCCGCTTTAAACGCAGCGCCCAGTTGCTGGCAGTGACTAACAAACTGCGCGAAAAATCGAGTCGAAAAATTTAGAAGTCGGAAGATTCTAAGCATCGTATTATCCAGAATTTCAAAGGTGAGCAGACGACCCAGCCCCACTCCAAGGCCCAATCCAAAAGCCCGGCTACCGATGGGGGAGGCCCCAGAACCCGAGCGGGCCTAGAGAGAACTAGATCGACTTTGGAGATGGTTTTAGCTTAGGAAGTTGACCCAACATCACCTTCACTCTGAAGACAGAATTTAACCGCAAACTCGCCCCCTATTTGGGAGGAAATGCGCCTTTGATAGGAGGATTAGATAGGAGGATTACCCCTGACTGCCTGACACATCTTTAGGCGGCCTCCCAGGGTGGTAGTTGGCAGCACAAGGACTGGATCCTAGAGAACCAAATGCGGTCATAATACTGGGCTTCAGCTTTCTTAGAAGCAAAGCAGGGTTCAGGATCAACGG
>JBBSKN010000024.1:0-41388 GCA_038256265.1 Phormidesmidales cyanobacterium | reverse complement strand
TGGGCCTAGAGAGGCGATTTTCCACGCGCTGATCCGCAAGAACTACGGCTGCACCCACTTTATTGTGGGCCGCGACCACGCTGGGGTAGGCGATTATTACGGCACCTACGACGCTCAATACATCTTTGACGAGTTTGAGCCTGGAGAACTGGGTATTGTGCCGATGAAGTTTGAGCACGCCTTCTACTGCACCCGCACCGGGGGCATGGCCACCTCTAAAACGAGCCCCAGCGACAAAGACGAGCGGATTCATCTGTCGGGTACCAAGGTGCGAGAGATGCTGCGCCGGGGCGAGTTGCCCCCGCCAGAGTTTTCTCGGCCCGAGGTGGCGGCAGAGTTGGCCAAGGCCATGCGGGTGCCCGAAGTCGTCAGCTAACGCTAGCAATTGGGATGTAGTTAACTCGGTGAGACTAGATCGACGGGGTTTTTTGCAGCAGGCAACTCTAGCCCTGGGAGCATTAGGGCTAGGCAGCACTGCGCTGCTGAGCACCGCTGGCCAGTATCAGCAGGCTCTGGCCAAGCCTGCTCGTCGCAAACTCGCCCTGCTGATTGGCATCAACGCCTACCCGGATCGCGCCCTCGACCCGGGCATTGCCCAAGATATTGCCCTCCGGGGCTGTCTCACCGATGTTGGGCTCCAGCGCCAGCTGCTGGTGCATCGCTTCGGCTTTGCGCCGGTGGATGTGGTGACGCTGACCAACCAAGAGGCCACCCGCGCCGGAATTTTAACCGCCATTGACGAGCATTTGGTGCAGCAGGCCACCGCCGACGATGTGGTGCTGCTGCACTTTAGCGGCTACGGCAGCGAGGTGCTGGTGCAGGGCGATGACGGTACTACCCGGCCCCAATCGGCCTGGGTACCCGTAGACAGCCGCCTGCCCAGCGAAGACTCGCCCGCCCTGAGCGACCTGCTAGCGGCCGAGCTGGTGGCCCAGCTCAGCCGCCTCGCCACCCCCAACCTCACCACCGTAATTGACGCGGGCAGTCAGGATGTAGGCTACTTGCGCTGGGGCAACTCACGGGTGCGATCGCGTCCCACGGTACCCACCGGCACCCTGCCGACTCAGTCTCCAGGTCAGCCGCTGCGCCTAGATGTCTCCTGGGACGCCCCCTGGCCGGGTCTGCTGCTGCGGGCCGCCGCCCCCGGTCGGCTGGTGCTCGAAAGTCAGTGGGATGGCTTTAGCGCCGGGGTGTTTACCTACGCCCTGACCCAGTGCCTTTGGGCTGCCGCCCCTGACCCCGACCCCGCTGCCTTGATCCGCCGTACCGGGCAGTATCTCCAGCGGTGGGTGGGTACCGACCAACAGCCCGTGGCAGGCGATCGCCTGTCAGCGCGTTCTGGCCCTGGGGTCTATGGCTTGCCCACTGAGGCGGCGATCGCCGCTGGAGTGGTGCTGTCTAACGGGGCTGCTCGTCCGGTTGATCTGTGGCTGGGCGGGCTGCCGCCCTTGGTATTGCGTTATCTCCAGCCCGGTTCTCGCCTGGTGGCCCTCCCGGCCTCAGGTCCTGCCATTCCCCTACGCCTAGAGTCACGCAACGGGCTAAGGGCGCAGGCCAAACCCATAAATGATTCTCCCCCAGTTCCCCTGATTCGACTGCCGGTCTACGAGCAGGTGCGGTTGCTGCCCCAGGCCATCGACCTAGTAGTCGCCCTCGACAGCCAGCTGAAGCGGGTCGAGCGGGTCGATGCCACCAGCGCTCTGGCTGGGCTCTCGCGAGTCACCGTTGTCACCGCTGGAGAGAAAGCCGCTGACTGCCTGTTTGGCCGATTGCCCATCGGCCCCTCTCCTACCCTGACCGCCGCCCTGCCCGGTGTCGCTACCGCCGGGCCAAGACCCAACAGCGACGGGCTGGCCGAGAGTAGTTACGGGTTGTTTGCCCCCAACCGTACTCTGCTGCCCGGCACCATGCTGGCCAAAGAAGAAGCCGTCAAAACGGCAGTCAACCGCCTCAGCCCCTACCTGCAAACCTTACTCGCCCTCAAGCTGGTGCGTCTGACTGAAAACCGCAGCTCGTCTCAGCTGGCAGTGGCTGCGGTACTGGCCTCGGTGCAGCCCAAGACTGCCCCCCTATGGGTGCAGACCACAGAGCGTTCGGTTGCGCCCACCTGGCCCCTGGCCATCCGCCAGGCCCAGAAAGCACAGCCCACCCCCGAACAGCTACGGCTTCCCCGCGATAGCCGCATTGGCTACCAGATTGCCAATGCCACATCCCAAGACCTACATCTGCTGTTGATCAGTTTTGACAGCCGCGGGGAATGTACGGCCCTGATCACCCTGCCTGAGCCCCCCTCGGGGGATGAGCCTGAAACCCCCCAGGCGGCTACCCCACTGGCAGCTGGCCAAATGATCTTCCTGCCCGCCGAGGGGCAGAGCTGGGCTATGCCCGGCTCTGCTACCTGGGTTGAGACTCACCTGATTCTCAGTACCCGGCCTTTCCAACGGTGTTTGACAGTGCTCGGAGCCACATCGCTCTCCCTGTCCACAGGGTTTAGGTCCATTGCTCAACCACTCAAGCTGGCCCAAGCGCTGCTGCAAGACCTCGACACCTCCCTCGACAGCAAGCCCCAGGATGCGATCGCCCTGTACCATGACCGCTGGGCAACGCTGAGCTTTCGCTACGCGATCGCCTAGAGCAGTGGGGATTTAGGGTCTGCCGAACCCAAGGTAACAGGCTAATAGGGTGCAAGGTGCAGGGTATACGGTGCACGGACTGCCGTGAACCCTGTACCTTGTACCGTACACCGTGAACCGTATACCCCGACCTAGGTGGTCAGCAGCCCAATGCCGCCGCCGATGAATAGGCCGAGGAGGCAGGTGCCGATTAGGGTGAGGCTGGTCGTGCGGCCTGGGTAGCGGCGCAGCAGGCGATCGCCCAGGGCTGCGGTGGTCAGGCTACAGAGCGCCGCCAGCCCCACCGCCAGCAGGCTGTAGCCCACCACCTCGGCGAGGGCGCTGACAAGGGTCAAGTCGTCGAGATTGTCGGTGCCCAGGTAGTTGAGGGCCACAGAGAGCGCCGCCGCCAGGGCCATGCTGCCCAGCACCATCAGGTTGGCGGTCAACCACTGAAACCGCTGGAGCGCCTGGGGGCCAGCCAGCGCCAGCCCCTGCACCACGGCTGCGGCCGCCGCCACCAGCCACAGCCAGGGCAGCGCTGGCAGAGCGGTCAAGATCGTGCCAGCCATGCCGTAGAGTAGACCGCAGAGCAGCCACAGTCCCCCGGAGGAGCGGCGGTTCGACAGCCGCACGGGCTCCCGGTCGTGCCCGCGCGCGGCGCGCGGCGATCTCGGCTGGCTACCAAAGGCAGGGCGGCGGCGGCGCGGGCTGGGTAGGGGCATGGCAATAGGGGCGGCCCAGGGGCGGCGGTAAAAATTCCTTAGGGTCTAGTTTGCCAGGAAGCGGAGCATTGTGCAGTACCCTAATCATCATGTCCGGCTATTGCACTCCCGGTCACGGCGATCATGGGCGTTCCGTTTACTGCGCTAGTTCAAGGGTTAGTGGGGGCCTCTAGTTTGCTGGTGGGGGCCATTTTAGGTATTGTCTGGCGACCGGCGCGATCGCTCACAGCAGCGATTATGGCCTTTGGCAGCGGCACTCTGCTCTCGGCGATCGCCTACGACATTACCCTGCCCGCCTACCTAAGCAGCGGCTTTTGGCCCCTGGTGGCGGGTTTTGCCCTCGGGGGCACCCTTTTTACCGTGCTGGTGAGCTACATCGACAATCGGGGGGGCTTTATTCGTCACCCGTCCTCGTCGCGGCGGTTTCTCTACCACCACCGCCAAGACGAAGCCTCGGAGGTGCTTGATCGCATTGGCCATGTCGAGGTGCTCCACAGTTTGTCGCCCGCCGAGATGCAGGCCATTATTCCCCTGCTCAAGTCGCTCCAGGTTGAGTCGGGCACGGTGCTCTGCCAAGAGGGTGCTCCGGGCAACTCCATGTTTTTGATTGTGGAGGGCGATGCTGCGATCTATAAAGGTTCCCAGCGGCTGGCCGCCCTGGGGTCTGGAGAGATTTTTGGCGAAATGGCGCTACTCACGGGCGAAGAGCGATCGGCCACGGTGGTAGCCACTACCCCTATGGATCTCTACGAACTCGATAAGACCGATTTTGACGCCATGCTTACCTACGCCCCCCAGCTCTCTAGCGGGCTAAGCCGCATTTTGGCCCGACGGCTGCGCGAAACCACCCAGTCTACCGCCAAAACCATCCCTATGGATGACAACCACTGGCGGCGGCAGGTGCTCGACAGCGTTGAGGTCGATATTCCTATTTCTGAGCAGCAGTTTAAGGAGCTGGCCCAAAGCTCTGCCCCCCTGGCCATTCTGATCGGCACCATGATCGACAATATTCCCGAAGCGCTGGTGATTGGCTTCCACGTGGGCACCGGCCACACAGGGGCGTCATTTTTGATGGCGGTGTTTATCTCCAACATTCCTGAGGCCATGTCTAGCTCCATTGGCATGCGCCAGGCGGGCACCTCGGCGGCGCGCATTCTGGCGCTGTGGGCTGGGGCGGTGGTGCTCAGCGGGCTGGTGGCCATGGTCGGCAGTCAGCTGGTACCCGTGATCTCTGAGTGGATGCTCGACATGGCCAAGGCCACCGCCGGGGGGGCCATTCTCGCCATGATCGCCAGCACCATGATGCCCGAAGCCTACGAAATGGGCGGCGGCTCGGTGACGTTTTCAACCATTGCCGGGTTTTTGGTCAGCTTTTGGCTGGCCTCCTCAGCGTTTTAAGGGTAGTCAAACTACCTCGGGCAATGGCTACTACCACCCACCTACTCATCCACTCATCCACTCATCCACTCATCCACGCCCCTACTCCTCGGGCGGCAGCTCTGGGGGCGGTGCGGCTTCGGCGTCGATCAGGTTGGCCTTAGATGTCTTTAGGTCTTTCCACAGCCGCTTGATTTCGTCGTAGGCGGCATCGGCAGTCATTTTGCCGCCGGTCTCAAGGTTGCAGACAAACGACACCCGCTGGGCAAACTCTTGCAAGTTGGCGTTAAAAGCCAGCTGCTGCGGCGTAAACTCGCCCCAATACTTGCTGCGAGGGAAAAGAAAGTTGTTTCTGGGCGATGGTTCGTGGTCTGTCATAGCACCAGCGGGGGGATGGGTCAGCTTTTACCTTACAGGCTCTTACTTTAACATTGGGCCGGTTTTTGCGGATTGTCGCCCCTGAGGACACAAGATATGGTCTGCGACACCAGTCATACCCTGCCTGCCCGCCGCTGGGCACCACCCATTCGACAGAGGTGATCGCGCGACCGAGAGCGTAGTCTGTCTTTAGTGCAATTGTCCTCAACGTCTTCCTCCCCAAATCCAAATGTGATCGCAAAGAAACTTGACGCTCAGACCTCACAAAGCCATGGAGTTGTGGTTTAGATTAAGTTAGCTAATAGATTTAGTTAACGAATTAAGGATGGGTGGGTACAGTGAAGTCACTCCTGATCTAGCGTTTGACCTCAATGCCGCCACGCTGTTTCTGCCCCGTTCCTGACCCCCGTTTTTACCATCTTGCCGTGCGATCTAAAGTGCTTTGGGCTAATGGGCTTCGTCGCCTTAAATGTTTGCTGGCCCCGGTGCCGCGCGGTGGCTTTGCCCTGGGGACGTTGCTGGCGAGTAGCCTGGTTCTGGCTCCCCCTGCCCTGGCGGCAGAGTCGGTAACGGTGCGGCTGGGGCGGTTTTCTCAGACCGTCAGCCTTCGCGATTTGCAAAACTTTGCGGCTACGGGCGAAGTGCCAGGGTCGCTGCGGCTCTATCGACCGCTGCTCACTACCGGCCTGCAGGAGGCGCTTCAGGGGGAAATTACCCTGGAGCCTGAGGTCGGCCAGGTGATTTTAGATGAAATTTTGCGCACCCCCGGCGGTGCCCAGCTGCTCGATACCCTGCGGGCGATCGCCCCCAACCTGGCCGCCGAAGACCTGCGAGTGACCCTAGAACAGGTCTCCGCCGCCGAGTCGGGGCTGACCCTGCTGGGCATTTTGCAGGCCATGCCCCCCGACACCCTTGAAATCAACGTGGGCACTCTGCTGAGTCTGGCTTCTCAGTTTCGCCTGGCTCAGATGGAGAGCAAAGCCCTGAGCCGGGTGCTGCGCCAGGCCCCCGAGCCAGAAGCGTCTGAGCCACTGTTACTGCCCGAGACTGCTCCCTTCACCGCTGGGTCCTCTCAGGTAGAGCGCTGGGAGCTGATGCTGCGCGACCACAGCCGCGATCGCAGCATTCCCGTCGATATTTACTGGAGCAAAGACACCCACGGCCCCCTGGTGGTGATCTCCCACGGCTTTGGAGCCGACCGCAGGTTCTTTGCCTACCTGGCCCAGCACCTGGCCTCCCACGGGCTGACGGTGGTGTCGGTAGAACATCCCGGCAGCAATGTCTCGGCCCTGCTCTCCCTACCCCCCGCCGACCTTCCCCTAGACGATCTGGCCGAGGCCGCCGCCCAAAGCCGCGTTTTGCCCGCCACCGAGTTTCTAGATCGCCCCCGTGACATCACCTACGTGCTGGATCGCCTAGAGAAGCTCAACCGCCATTCCTACAGTCTGCGCGATCGCCTCAACACCGAACAGGTAAGCTTCATTGGCCATTCTCTGGGGGGCTATACAGGGCTGGCCCTGGCCGGGGCGGCGCTCGATCTGCGATCAATGGAGTCTTACTGCCAGACCCTCAACCCGGTCAATCTCTCCCCGGCTGACTGGCTTCAGTGCGCTGCCCTCGACCTGCCGGTCAAGTATGCCAACCTGCGCGACGACCGCATCACCCAGCTGGTGGTGGCCAACCCCCTGACCGGCCTGCTGTTTGGCGAAGCGGGGCTGAGCCGGGTACGGGTGCCCACCCTGATGCTGGCCGGTACCCACGACACCGTCACCCCCATGGCCAGCCAGCAGCTGCGCCCCTTTATGCAGCTGTCTGGCACCAAGCACCTGCTAACCCTGCTGGGCGGGTCTCACCTGAGCGTGGGCGACCCCAACAACCTTAACGCCGACCTGGCCCGCATTCCCTTTATGCCTGAGCTACCCGATGCCACCACGACCCCCCTGCGGGCCTTTTTTCAGGGGGTTAGCCTGAGCTTTGTGATGCAGCAAACCGACGAGGCCGAAGCCTACGCCTCGGCCCTTGACCCCAGCAGCGTCACCGCCTTTTCGACCACCACTATGTCAATGCGTCTGACCCAGACGGTGCCCGATGGCCTGGCTAGCTGGCCTCGGCTACACCAAACCCTGCACCGCCAGGCGGGACTGGGCAGCTATCTGCCCTCACTTCTGCACCTAGAGGCCAAGGCCATTCAAGACCAGTTTCAGGCGGTGCAGCGTCAGATGGTGACCTATCTGCGCACCACTCCCCCGTCGCTGACGGCGGTTTACCTACCCTTTTTGATGCCCGCCGTTCCCATGCAGGCCAATCGCAGCAAACCCAATCAGGCAACCCCCTAGGCATCTTGCTTAAGCCTCAGTCTGCGTCCTTTGGCCCCATGGTGTAGCCATCGGGCATGGTCGCGCCGTGCACATCGGTGCGCCGCAGGTTGGTGTAGTCAAGTTTGGCATTGATCATCACCGCGTCGGTGAGGTCGGCCCCGCTCAGGTTTGACCAGCTCAGTCGGGTGCGATAGAGGGTCGCGCCGCGCAGGTTAGCCCCCCGCAACGAGCTCCAGCTCAGGTTGGCCCCCCGCAGGTTGGCCGCTGACAGGTTGACGTTGACCAGGTTGGTGCTGGTCAGCTTGGCTCGGCTTAGGTCGGCCGCTTGAAAGTCGGCCCCCTCCAGGGTGGCTCCGGTAAATATCGTCCCCACCAAAATGGCGTTTTTGAGAATGGCGCGGTTCATCAGCGCGCTGGTCAGGTTGGCGTGCTCTAGGTTGGCATGGCTGAGGTTGGCGGCCAGCAGGCGACCCCGACTTAGACTGGCTTCGCTTAGCACGGCCCCTTGCAGGGTGGCATGGTCGAGCACGGCCTCGTTGAGGTTAGTTTCGCGCAGGGTTGCCTCGCTGAGGTCGGCCCGCACTAGGTTGGCGCTGCGCATGCCCGCTTCGCTGAGGTCAGCCCTTGCCAGACGACCATCGGCGATGTCAGCCCCAATTAGGTTGGCCAAGATCAGCGTGGCCTGCTCAAAATCGACGTCGGTGAGCTTGGCCTCCCGAAAGTTGGCCCCCACTAGGGTGGCCCCGCGAAAGCTGGTGTTTTGCAGATTAGACTGCCGAAAGTTGGCTCCGCTGAGGTTTTGCTGGCTGAGGTCAGCACCGATCAACTGAATGCCGCGAAAGTCTCGCTCACCGGCGGCGTAACGTTCTAGCAGGCTCCCGGCGGTGATTTCCTCAGGCGCGTCTAGGGGCTGAGAGCTGGGGGGAGGGGTTTCCAAAGACATGCCTCAAGGGTGACGATGATGGAGAAGGAACGGTGCGATCGCCGAGGTGAGCCTACAGGGTTGCCGTTGAATGCTCTAGGATAACCAGACGTTTTGGCTCTAGTAAATGCTGGTAGATGCCTTGCCTGGGCCTATAAGTGGCTCAACCATAGCAGACCTCAATTTGCCAACGGGCCTACACTGGGGCTTGCCCAATGGCCCGCCCCAGGGCGAAACTGCACTCTTCTCAGCCTATCTGAGGCGGCGTTAACTTGCTAGACGTTTCCGCCAGATGACGGGCAAGTAAGAATTGCCCCAGTGTAGGCCCATAGAGTCCCGCCAAAGAATCCCACCAGAGCCTTGTCCCTAAGACCCAACCTCAAGCATCGTCCCCAAGACGCGTACCGACCCATGCCGCGACCCCTCTTCGCTCTGCTGCGCCGCCGTTGGTTTTGGCTCACCCTGCTGCTGACCGTGTGGCTGCTGTGCAGCGGCCAGGCCCTGGCAGGCCCGATTGCCGATCGCCTGACGGCTTTCCCTAACTGGGGCAGCAAACCCGCGCTGCCCGCCGCCCAGGGTGATCTGGTCTACCCCGACTGGCTGCGGGGTGACTGGCTGCTCACCAGCACCCTGGTAGATCTGGCCGCCCCCCTGGCCCCCGAACTGACCAGCCCCGGCTTTGAGGGCAACCGTGACCAGCTCGGCGTAGCGGTGAGCTGCCCCGTGCGGTTTGTGGGGGCGCAGCCGCGATCGCAACGCCTGATTCCGACCATCACCGGGTCGCCCCAAACCGTAGCCGATCGCGCCTTTAACGGGCTGAGCCTAGTCCGCGCCTACCTGGGCGATGCCGCAGTAAAAGCCGTCAAGGTTGACCCCCAAAACCCCAACCGCCAGGTGACGCTGCTGAGCGGCAGTCGTCAGCTAGAGTCTACCGTCACTGCCCGCGCCGTTGAGACCCCTGACCCTGACCAGTTCATCACGGTAGAGCGGTTTCAGCAGGTGTTTCGGGGTGGGGCGATCCCCTACTTCAATGAGGTGGAGACAACCACCGCCTATCGGCGAGAGGAAGCAGAGATTACCGCCGACCAGGTGACGGCGGTGTACCTGTCACCTCAGGACCCCGACTTTCTCAAGGCGACCGATCAGCCCGTGGCCCTCTATCGCTATCGGCTGAATCTGACGGCCCAGGGTCCGGTATACGGTTCAAGGTATACGGTTCAAGGTCGGCCGTAAACCGTGAACCGTACACCGTAAACCCCAGCTCTCCCCTGTCCCAATCAGCTAGGTCACAGATTAGGGCCGAAAGTCGGTTTCGTTGAACAGCGCCAGGGCCGTGCGCCATACCATGTAGCCATTTTCGTTGAGGTGTAGGCCGTCGGTGGTGAGGTCGGCACGCAGGTAGCCGTCGCCGTTGACAAACAGGGGGTAAAGATTCAAGAAATCAACTCCGGTTTCAGCCGCTACCAGCTTGAGTTGATCATTCACCTGGCGAATCACATCGGGGGGAATTGTGGAGAGGCGATCGCGCCCTTCCCAAGTGGCGGTCTCGCCGCCGTGGGGCAAAATCGACTGCACCACCACCCGCGCCTCGGGATGGGTTTGGCGCAGGTAATCGATCATGCGGCGCACGTTATACACCAAGTCGGCCTTCGAGCCACCCCAGACCAGATCGTTAATGCCCACCATGATAAACACCGCCTCAGGGGAAGTCTCGTCGAGTAGGTAGAGGCGATTGCGCAGGCCGCCGGAGTTTTCCCCAGAGATGGCCTGGTTAATCCAGGTTTTGCGCCCCGGCAGCATGCTGCCGGGAAACCACAGGGTGAGGGAGTCGCCCAACAAGATATTTTGGCTGGGTGCGTCAATGGCCACCGCCGCCTCAGCCTCAGCCGCCAGCAGGGCCACCCACTGCTCATAGTCAAGACTGTGGCGAATGCCTAGATCGGGGTCAAAGGGGGCGATCGCCGCCTGCTGGTCGGCGGCAAAGGCGTTGGACTGGGGCAAACCATCCCCTGCTCGGCCCGCCTGCCGTAGCACTACAATCACGGTAATAAACAGCAGCCCATTGAGTACCAGCGATAGCAGCGCCCAGGGGGGCACTCCCTGCCACCGTTGCAAGACTGAGCGAACCTGAGAATACGATAGAAGCGGTAATGCCACAGCCATGTACCTACAAACCTGGGACGAAAGGACTCGCGCCCCGATGGGTCAAATTGTAGATAGATTTTCCTATACAAACCACTCCTGTGGCACGACTTTTTTGCTCACCCTGGCGGCTTCGTAAGGTCGATCAAATCGGGCGAGCAAACCTGAACTGGGCTAGACGTTAAACCGAAACAGCATCACATCGCCCTCTTGCACCACATACTCCTTGCCCTCGCTGCGCACCTGGCCTTTGTCCTTGGCGCTGGCCATCGAACCCGCCGCTACCAGGTCTTGGTAAGCCACGGTTTCAGCCCGGATAAAGCCCCGCTCAAAGTCGGTGTGAATTACCCCGGCGGCCTGGGGAGCCACCATGCCCGCCTTGATCGTCCAGGCGCGGGTTTCTTTGGGGCCAGTGGTGAAGTAAGTGCGCAGGCCCAGCAGCTCGTAGGTGGCGCGAATCAGGGGCTTGAGGCCCCCCTCTTCGACCCCCAAGGCTTCGAGAAAGTCTTTGCGATCGGCGTCGTCTAGATCGACCAATTCTGACTCGACCTGGGCCGAGATCACCACCACTTGAGCATCCTCTGCCGCCGCTACGGCCCGCACCTGCTCGACCCATGCGTTGCCGCTGGCTAGGTCGTCGTCAGAAACGTTGGTGGCGTAGATCACAGGCTTGCGGGTGAGCAGCCCCAGGGGCTTGATGATTGCCTCGGCCTCGTCGTCTAGCTCGACCTGGCGGGCGGTCTTGCCCTCGTTGAGCACAGGCAAAATTTTCTCTAGAATGACTAGCTCAGCCTGGGCCTCTTTGTCGGCGCGGGCCAGCTTCCGCACCCGGTCAACCCGGCGCTCGAGCTGGGCCAGGTCAGACAAGGCTAGCTCCAGGTTAATGATCTCAATGTCGCGCACCGGATCTACCGAACCCGAGACGTGAATGATGTCGTCGTCGTCAAAGCAGCGCACCACGTGGACGATCGCATCCACCTCGCGAATGTTGGCCAAAAACTGGTTGCCTAGCCCCTCGCCCTGGCTGGCCCCCTGCACCAGGCCCGCAATATCGACAAACTCGACCCGAGCGGGCACCGTTTCGTCAGAGCTAGACAGGTCAGTCAGCACCCGCAACCGCTGATCGGGCACTGCAACAATCCCCACGTTTGGCTCAATGGTGCAAAAGGGAAAATTCGCCGCCTGGGCCTTGGCGTTGGCCACCACGGCGTTAAACAGGGTAGATTTGCCAACGTTGGGCAGCCCAACAATGCCAGCTCGTAACATGGGATCACTCTAGAATCGGGGCAAGGGGAGGTGTCGGGTGTTAGGTGTCGGGTGTTAGGTGTCGGGTGTCAGGTGCACAGCAGACCCGACACCCGAAACCCAGAACCCGATACCCAAAACCTGATATCCAAAACCTCTATCTAGCATAGGAGAGGATGGGGCCATTGCGGAGGCGTTGCTATACCCTTGAAGCTGACAGATAGAGCTGACAGAACCTGAGACAGCAAGAGGGTGAAGCAATGGCAGGAAAGCACGGTGGGGGACAGCAGCGGGGGACAGGCCTGGCCTTAGTTGCCATGGTGGCCCTGGGCATGACCGGCTGCGGCACCCTGGGGCTATCGCGATCGCAGTCCGACTCCGACGCCATGACCAACCAGCGCGTCGATCAATCCTTTCGCGGCAATACCTTGGTGAGTCGGCTCAAGCCTGTGCAGATTGCCCTGCCCAACGGCTGGGAGGCAGCCCCCACCGGCAGCCTCCACGGCAATGCCGACCTGGAGGCCTACAACCCTGACGAATCCATGTTTCTGGTGGTGCTGGGCGAAGATCGCGACGCCGTGGCCCAGGGCAATCTCCAAGACCAGGCCAATAACTATCTGCAAATTCTCAAGGGCGGTCTTAGCTCCATCGTCGCTAACCAGTCGCTCACTGGCGTTGATCGGGTCGGCAGCTTTCCGGCGGTGCAGTATGAGGTGCGCGGCGACGTGTCTGAGCGCACGGTGGCCTACCTGCACACCACCGTTGAGATGGGCGACAACTTCTACCAGGTGGTAGTGTGGACCCCCGACGATCTGCGGGTTGCCAACAGCGAGGCCATGCGGGCGATCGTGCAAGAATTTCGCAATGCCGAGCAGTAAGCCTCGCCATTCTGTGGCCTAATAGAGTCTGTAGCCCTGGGAGATGTAATCCAGTCGGCTAATCATCACATCAACAGATGCAAAATCAAAGGATATCCACCGCAATGCTGCCCCCCCGCTCTATTTTCTCTGCCCGATTGAGGGCGACCCATCGCCTGGGGCAGGTGCTGGGTCTGGCCTGCGCCGCCCTGGTGTTGTGGCTAGGTCTGGGCGGGCAGCCCGCTGCGCTGGCGGGCCTCACCGACGACAAATACGACGGCAATATTTTTGCGCTCTACGCGGGCAACGGGTCGCTGGTGCCTCCCAAGGTCAGTCTGGAGCAGTCGCTCAAGTACGGCAAAGTTGCCCTGATGGTGTTCTACGTCGACGACAGCAGCGACTGTAAGAAATTTGCCTCGGTGATCTCCCAGCTGCAAGCTCCCTACGGCCGGGTGGCTAATTTCATCCCGATCATGGCCGACTCGATTCCGGTCAAGGCCAGCTACGAACCCAACGAGCCGGGCTACTACTTTAGAGATGCGGTGCCCCAAACCCTGGTGTTTAACGCCGAGGGCAATCTGCTGTTTAACGAAGTGGGCACGGTGGCCTACGAGGCGATCGACGACGCCATGCGCGAGGCCTTTAACCTACTGCCCCGCACCGAGTCAGAAGAACTGCGCCGCCGCCCGCTAAACGAGGTGAATACCGAACTGGTGCCAGAGCAGTAGATCGAGTTAGAAGTAGGTCCATTTAGACAATGCAGGTTCAACCACGGATGGAAAGCTGGCAAAGTTGCGGCGCACCCAGTCCATGCCCACCTCGTTGTTAAGCCTAATTTTTTGCGGCGCATCGGGGTAAATCTTGCCCAAAATAGCCGCATCTTGATCAACTACCACCTGGCCAAAGTTGAGATAGGCGCGTCCTAGCAGGTTGAAGACGGGATGCTTGGCTAAGCCAAACAGCAAAATATAGGTGCGGATGCGGTTTTCGGCCTCGGGCATAAACAGATGGCACTGGGCCACTTTGCCCAGGGATGATTCTCCATGAAAAATGACGAGAGCCGGAAAGTGATTTTCGAGGTGGGCCTTGATGGTACTGGGCAGTAGAAATAGATCGGGTCGGCGCAGCTTTTCAATCAGCGAGTAGGGGGCGGTGGGCGTGTCGTAGTAGGCATGGGATTCGTGCCCTTGATCGACAAACCGGTGGAACCGCACCTCGGTAATGCGAAACAGATCGCGGTGGGTACCGTTTTGGTGGTTGTAGTCGTGCATATTGAGCAACATGGTGAGCAGGTCGGTTTCCACCGCACAATCGGCGGTGTGGCCAATGAAGGTGTACTCGGCTGCGATCGCATTCAGCACCCCCGGAATCGGCACTTTGGGCTCATAGCCTCCGTAGGACCAAACAAAATCGCCCTGGATGATCAACTCTAAAGGGTTCAACTGGGGCAGAGTTTGCTGACTAAAACCCGGCAGCAGCGTGCAACCCCGCGCGTCAAACCCTAGGGCATGGAAGGGACAAACGACTCGACTGCTGCCGTCATCTGCCTCTTCACACCAGCCTTCGGACAGCATGGCCCCCATATGAGGGCAGGCATTGGGCAAGGCATGAACCTCGCCTGCACTATCTTTCCACAGGACGTAATCATTACCGTAGAGGGAAATTTTGCGGGGCTGGTTAGTAGCCAGCATAGACTTGTGCGCCACAATCCAGGGCGCACCGGGAAGCATGGACTGCATAGAAACCTCCGATAGCTATAAAATTGTGAGGAATTCGTCGTGTTTCAAAAATATGACAGATGACTCGCATTCGTCAAGCCCCCTTCGTCGCCAGCCCAAGCAGCGGCGGGGCCAGCAGCGGGTCGAAAAAATTCTAGAGGCCGCCGCTTTAGTGTTTGATGACGTGGGCTACGAAGCGGCCACCACCCACCAGATTGCAGAGCGGGCGGGTACGGCAATCGGCTCGCTCTACCAGTTTTTCCCCGACAAAGCGGCAATTTTTAACGCCATGGAACTGCGCCACATAGATCGGGTGAGCGCGCTATGGCATGGGGTAAATGCTCAGGAGTACTGGCGGCTGCCGCTGAGGGATATGCTGGACCAACTCACGACTGCCACGATGAAACTGTTTGAGCACCCGGTGTCGCGAGTGATGTTCATTGAGTTTTATACGGCGCGCGATCGCTTTCAAACCATTGACGACAGCATGACCCAGGAAGCGATCACTTTTCTCTCAAACCTCCTGCACCAGCGCAATTCTGATCTCCCAAACGAGCAGCGAGACCTGCTGGCGGAGGTCTGTGTGCACAGCAGCCATGCACTAATTCTGACAGCTTTGCGGCAACCCGACGAGGAGCGACGTAGAAACATTACCCAGCAAATTCCAAAGCTGCTGGCCGCATATCTAACCCCCTACGTGGGCGAGCAGATTCACGCCAATGTAATGAATGTAATGATTTGCCCCCACTGTAGATCCCAGGAACTCGCTAAAAACGGGCGGCGGCGAGGCAAGCAGTGCTATCTGTGCAAAGACTGCGGTAAGCAGTTTGTGCATCCACTGGCAAAGTCTGCTAAGAGTTAGCGACTCCCTTTACTAAGGGATGAAACAGCTCTACCCAGACAGCCTGAGCCGTGGCCAGGGTGGGGTAGGGATGGGTACTGTAGTCCTTTCCCACCTCTAGGGGAAAGGGCGCTGTGTCATCCAGCGGCACCCAGATGGCTCCGGCAGCCTGGATGATCGCCCACACCGCCGCAATATCCCAAATTTTAGGCGTCGCCTCCACCGCGCCGATTGCCCTGCCCGCCCCCACCATCAGCAGGTTGTAGGCCGCTGACCCCAGCATGCGAATCTTGCAGGGAAAGGGCTTTTCCAGCACCGAGGTACTGCGGGCACAGAGGCTAAAGCACTGGTTTTTGGCGGGGGCCGCATCGCTGCTGTGAATCGGGCGACCATTACAGAAGGCTCCGCTGGGCATCTCCAGGCCGCTCTGCCCCGGCCAGTAGCCGTAGAAGGATTGGCCTAGGGGCGGCATGGCTACGTAGCCAAACACCGGAGTCCCCTGGTACAGTAGCCCCAGCGAAATTCCCCACACCGGAATGCCTCGGGTGAAATTTGTCGTGCCGTCGATGGGGTCAATAATCCAACACCAGTCGGTGGCGGGAAAGGTGTGCTCCACCTCTTCGCTGAGCAGGCCGTGGTCGGGGAATTTTTCACGAATGGCGGCGCGCAGGGTGTCGTCGGCCCAGCGATCGCACCTTGTCACCAAACTGCCGTCGGCCTTGGTGTCGGCCTGCACCTGACCAAAGTCTGCCAAGAGCTTTTGCCCCACGGTGGCTGTCGTGGCCTCAGCAAAGGCCAGCACCTGATCCCAGAAGTTTTGCTCAACCATGCTCAATCCATATCGCTTTCTAGGGCAGCGGTAATCGCCGCCCTAGCATTGGCCTGAAATTCTTGAATGTTGACCCGGCGCAGCAGCACCACCGCCAGCACCATGCCCACCGCCTGCACCATGAACACCAGCCCGTAGGCCAAAAACGCTGCCGATGCAGGCACCTCGTCGCCGTGAAAAAGCCCCACCAGGCCCCGGCCCAGGTCGAGCACGCCGCCGCCGAGGACTGTCGCACTACCGCGAGCGATCGCCTGGGCCAGTCCCCAAGCCCCAATAAACGTCCCCGCGGTCTCCGCTACCGTCAGGTCGAGCATTAGCACGATCGCCCCTAGGGTGAGCACCCCCGAGGCAATGCCAAAGCAAAACACCGCCCCCAGCAGCACCGGGGGATCGCCCGTCAGCCCCGCCAGGGTAATGCCCAGCAGGCTCACCGCCGCCCAGCCGCAGCCGATGGCCACGGTGCGCTTTTTGCCGATGCGCGGCACCACCAGCAGCCCGGTGACAATAATGCCCAGCAGCGTGCCCAGGCCAAAGGCGGCGTTGAGCTGGGTGGTTTCAGCAATGGTCATGCCAAATACCTCGCCGCCATAGGGTTCCAGCACGGCGTCCTGCATGAACAGGCTGAGGCTGAGCACCAGCAAAAAGCCAAAGAATAGCCGGGTCTGGGGGCTGGCGGTGAGAATGCCCAGGGCCTGGGGCAGGGTGATGCTGTCTTCGCGGCCGGCCACCATGGAGCGCTGCGATCGCCGCGAATACTTGCGCTCAATGCCCGCCGTGCTAAACACCGACAGGGCAATCACTACTGCTGGGGCAATGATAAACAGCTGATTCACCGAGCGCCGCACCTGCTCAATCGGCGCGTCAAGCTCAATCGGCCGAAGCACAATCGACACAATAATCACCCCGGCGATAATGCCCACCATCAGCATGGCCCAGCCGATGCCCACCAGGCGCGATCGCGAGTCTTCGTCGGAGACATCTACCAGCAGGGCGGTAAAGGGGGTCGAGGTAGCGCTTAGGGCCAGACCATAGATGGCAAACAGCAGCGCCAGCAGCCCCACCCAGGGATACACCGCTGGCCCCCAGCCCGCGATCGCCATCGCTTCCCCCAGTTGCCACACCACCTGCACCGCAAAGAATGAGGTGATGGCCACCACCGAGATACCGATCCAGATGTAGCCGCTGCGGTGGTAGCCCAGCAGCGGTTTAGAGTCAGACATTTGGCCAAACCACACCCGCGCCGGGGCCATAAACTGGTGCACCGCAATGGTACCCGCCGCAATCAGCGCCGGCACCTGCAATTCTTCGATCATGATGCGGTTGAGCACCCCCAAGGTGAGCAGCGACATAATGCCCAGCCCCATGTTAAACACCCCGAGGCGCAGCATGGTCACGGTGCTGAGGTTGGGTTTAGCAGTGGCCGAAGCACCCCCTGCCGAGGGCGAGACATCTGGACTAGCCATAGTTAGGTAAAACCGTTGTTGGGTGAAACCGTTGGTTTAAAAAACTGTCCGGGGATAGTAATACCTTAGACCTTAATTGGAGGGCCGCAGCTCTAGAGCAGATACCTAAAAAAGAACCCAGGCCTAGCCTGGGTTGTCGAGTGTAAGACTTTATTTTTTAGAAATTGCTCAGGAATTGAGCGAGGCAACATTCTGAACTAGGGCTCCCAAGGTTTACCCTAGCCGAAGCGGCCCGACACGTAGTCGCGGGTGAACTGCTCACGGGGGTTGTTGAAAACCGTCTCGGTGTGGTCAAACTCTACCAGGTAGCCCACTTTGCCGCCCTTATCGGTGGATTCGGCATTGAAGAAGGCGGTGCGGTCAGATACCCGCGAGGCCTGCTGCATGTTGTGGGTGACGATGATGATGGTGTAATCTTCCTTGAGCTGTTTCATGGTCTCTTCGACCTTCATGGTCGAGATTGGGTCGAGGGCCGAGCAGGGCTCATCCATGAGAATGACGTTGGGCTGCACGGCGATTGCCCGGGCAATGCACAGCCGCTGCTGCTGGCCACCAGAGAGAGAGAGGCCGCTCTGCTTGAGCTTGTCTTTGACCTCATCCCACACCGCCGCCTTGCGCAGCGAGGTCTCGACTAGCTCATCCATGTCACCCCTGTAGCCGTTGATGCGGGCGCCCCAGGCGATATTTTCGTAGATTGACTTGGGGAAGGGGTTGGGCTTTTGAAACACCATGCCCACCTTGCGTCGCAGCTCTACTGGGTCAACGCTGTCGGCATAGATGTCATTGCCACGGAGGGTGATTTTGCCCTCAACCCGAGAGGAGGGAATTAGGTCGTTCATGCGGTTAAAGCAGCGCAGCACGGTGCTTTTGCCGCAGCCGGAGGGGCCAATGAGGGCCACAATCTCATTGTTAGGAATCTCGAGATTCACGTCGCGCACGGCCGGGGTAGAACCGTAGGAGACCTGGAGATTTTCAGCCTTCAGGGCTACCTCTGCGGTGGGAGGAGCATAGGTATTTGACATTGGGGCACCAGGGTCGCGCTACGTCTGAGCAAATCTAACACCATAATATTGCAGCCTGGGGGCATTTTGTGGGTTAAGACCAGACTAAGAGGTGATTGGGTGCATCCCACGTTTGTAGGTGCCTACGTCATTATTAGACACATGAAAGTATCTTAGGGCAGGACAGGGCGCTTTATTCTAGAAGAGCAGGTAAGGTGCTTTGCTTCACTTAGCTTTGCTTCACTTAATCTTGCCGCTTGAGCCAGTGCCAAACCTTCCCCTCTACCGATTGCTAAGCCGTTTACTCAGACCCTTTTCGCTTAAAACGGTGTTGGTGGCGGTGTTTGTGCTGCAAATTGTTTCGTTAGTGGGGCTGCTGGGGTTTTTGACCCTTTACCTGGGCAGCTGGCCAGTGGCGCTGCTCAGCCTAGGGGCCATTGGCAGCTCGGTGGTGGTGGGGCTAGCGGTAGTGAACCGCATTTTGCAGCCCATTGCCCAGCTGCGGCGGACAATTCAGGCGACGGCCCAGGGCAACTGGCAAACGCCGCTGCCGGTTGATCGCCTCGATGAGCTAGGGCAGCTGGCGCGGGCTTTTAACGCCATGGCGGCCAAGCTGCGCGACTCGTTTACGGAGCTGGAGCATCTCAACGCTGAGCTGCAACACCTCAACGGTGCAATCCAGCGCAGTGAGCGGCGCTGGCGGCAGTTTTTAGACGCCATTCCCCTGGGCATTGCGGTGTATGATCGCCAGGGCCAGATGGTGTTTGCCAGCCAGCAGGCGCGGGTTTTGCTCTGCCTCGAAGACATGCCCTCGGTGCCGTCTCTCAGCCTGGAGGACACCTGCATTGCCTACCGGGCCAGCAGCGGCGATCGCTACCCCACCGCCGAACTGCCCATTGCCCAGGCGCTGCGGGGTCAGCCCGGCTGGGCCGACGACATCGAGCTGCGCCCCGGCAGCCAGACCGTGCCCATCGAGATGGCGACCACGCCGATTTTTGACCAGGCGGGGCAGGTCGAGTATGCGATCGCCGCCTTTCAAGACATCACCACCCGTAAGCAGACCCAGACCCTGCTGGCCAACTACCGCCAAACCCTAGAGCGCCAGGTGGCTGATCGCACCGCCGCCCTGCGCCAGGCCGAAGCCACCCAGCGGATCATTCTAGAGGCCATGCCCGACCTGCTGATGCGCTTTTCAGGGGAAGGGGTTTGTTTGGATGTGATGAATGCTGGAGTGGTGGATTCAATTGCCCCGCCCCAGGAGCAGATTGGTAAGCCCATAGGCGATGTGCTGCCCGCCGACATGGCCGCCGAGCGCATGCACTATATCTGCCTGGCGCTGCAAACTGGGCAGCCTCAGGTCTATGAATATCGCTTTCAAGGCCCTGCGGGCTGGCAATACGAAGAGGCCCGCCTGGCCCCGAGCGGCCCCAATGAGGTGCTGGTGATCGTGCGCGACATTACCGAGCGCAAGCGGGCCGAAACCGAAATTGCCCGCCAGCGGCAATTTCTGCAAAACGTGATCGACAGCATCCCCAGCATTATCGTGGTCAAAGACCGTCATGATCGGGTGCAGATGGCCAACCGCGCCAGTGCTGCCCTGCACGGCATTACCCCCACCGACATGGTGGGCAATCTCGACAGCGACTTCAACCCAAATATTTCGGCCTCTGAGATCAGCCAGCAGCACCGCATTCACCAGCAGGTGATCGACACCCAAAGACCCTACCAGGGGGAGCAGGAAATTATTGACCGGGCTGGCATTCCCCGCTGGTACCAAGTGGTGATTAGCCCCTTTCGCGATCCTGACGGTATGGTCAACGGCGTGATCACCAATTGCATCGACATCACTGATCGCAAAGGTATGGAAACCGCCCTCACCGAGGCCAACACCACCCTAGAGCGCCTCGCCACCCTCGACGGGCTGACCCACATTCCCAACCGCCGCCGCTTTGACGCCTACCTGGAGCAAGAGTGGCAGCGCCTAGTGCGCGAACAGCAGCCCCTGTCGCTGATTATGTTTGACGTCGATTTCTTTAAGCCCTACAACGACTGCCTGGGCCACCAGCAGGGCGATGAAGCGCTAATTGCGATCGCCGCTGCCGTCACCCGCTCGGTCAAACGCCCTGCCGACCTGCTGGCCCGCTACGGCGGCGAAGAATTTGCGGTGGTGCTGCCCAACACCAGTCGAGTCGGGGCCGAAAGCGTGGCCAAGGCCCTGCAAGCCGAGATCGCAGCTCTGCAAATTGTCCATCCTCAGTCGCCTGTCAGTACCTACCTGACCGTCAGCATCGGTATCGCCAGCGTGGTACCCACCGCCAACCAGGCCCCCGAAGACCTGATCGCCGCCGCCGATGCGGCGTTGTATCAAGCGAAGAGAAGAGGGCGCGATCGCTACTGGATTCGCCTGATATAACCCGGCTAACCCTATCGCAGGGCCGACTCCAGCTGATGCTGATCCCACAGGTTGCGGTAGAGGCCGGGCTGCTGCACCAGATCGCGGTGGTGGCCCTGCTGCACAATGCGGCCACCCTCCATCACAAAGATGCGATCGGCGGTGGCGGCGGCGGACATTTGGTGAGAAATAAACAGCACCGTCTTTTGCTGGGTGCCCTCCGAGAGGGCGTTGAGAATGGCGGTGGCGGTGCGGTTGTCAACGCTGGAGAGGGCGTCGTCAAGCACCAGAATGGGGGCGTCGATCACCAGGGCGCGGGCCAGGGCGGTGCGCTGCCGCTGGCCCCCCGACAGGGTAATGCCCCGCTCGCCCACGATGGTGTCGTAGTGCTGGGGAAAGTTGGCGATTTCTTCATCCATTTGGGCCTGCTTGGCGGCGTGCTGCACCTCATGAAACTCCATCATGGGTGCGCCGTAGCGGATGTTGTTGTTGATGCTGGTGCTGAAGAGAAAGCTGTCTTGGGGCACGTAGGCGATCGCCCGTCTCAAATCTGCCAGGGGCAGATCGGTGACGTCGTAGCCGTCGAGGTAGAGCTGGCCGGGGCCGATGTCGAGCAGGCGGGGTAGGGCGTTGGCCAGGGTCGATTTGCCCGAGCCGATGGGGCCAACGATCGCAATCTGCTCCCCCGGCACAATCTTAAAGCTGACCTCGTCCAGCGCCGGGACTTTGCTGTCGGGGTAAGCGTAGGTGAGGTGGCGGGCCTCCAGGGTGCCCTGCACCTGCTCCAGCGGTAGAGGGATCGCGGTGGCGGCGGTGGCGACCTCCGGCTTGGCGTCGAGAATTTCTTCGACCCGGTTGATGCTGACCTCGCCCCGCTGGTAGGCGGTGATGGTAAAGCCCAGCAGCGCCGTGGGGAAAACTAGCCGCTCAACGTAGAGCAGCAGGGCGACAAAATCGCCCACGGTGAGCAGGCCCGAGGCGATCGCCCCCGCCCCGCTGGCCAAAATCACCAGCAGGCTAATGCTGGCCAAGCCCCCCAGCAGCGGAAACAGCGTGTTGCGGGTGCGGGCCAGGGTGAGGTTGGCGGTGAGCAGGCTGGTGTTGAGGCGGTTAAAGGCGCGGCGCTCGTTGTCTTCTTGGGCGTAGATCTTGATCAGCGAAATGCCGCTCATATCCTCTTGGATCAGGTCGCTGAGGTCAGAGAGGCGCTCTTGCACATGGAGCTGCTGGGTGCGCAGACGTTGGCTAAAGGTCTGCACCAGCACCAGCATCACCGGATAGACAATCAGCGAAATCAGCGTCAGCCGCACGCTGATCGACAGCATCACCGGCACCGTCAGGGCGTAGGCAAACAGGGTGTTGGCAATGCTGAGAATGGCGAAGCCCAGCAGCCGCCGAATGTTGTCGACATCGCTGGTGGCGCGGCTGATCAGCTCCCCGGCGGTGTTGCGGCCAAAGTAGGCAGGCTCTAGACGCAGCAGGTGCTCAAAGATGCGCTGCTTGAGGTCAAACTCGACCTGGCGACCCACCCCAAATAGGGTAATGCGCGACACCATGCGAAGCACCCACATCACCGAGGCCAGCACCAGCACCGTCAGGGCGTAGTACATCACCCGGTTAAAGCTAAAGGTGACCTGCAGCTCGTCAATGCCGTTGCGAATCAGCAGCGGAATCGAGACCCCTACCAGGTTGACGACAAAAAGAGCAGCAACCCCCAGGGCAGCCTGACGCCGGTGGGGGTAGAGGTAGGTACCAAGTTTTTGAAGCTGCGATCTCGCCATAAATTCTGTCTGGGGATGTCTGAGGGGGGCTGCCCTGGGTGCCACCCTATCCTAGACGAATTTCTGGGCCAAGTTTCTGGGCAGAACTTTGGGCCAGGTGTCTGGGGAGAATTCTGGGGCCAGGCTGGGCCGAGGCTATAGGGTCTCCACCACCTGGTTCCACTGCATGGTGAAGGGGGGCAGCCAGCCCCGCAGATAGTAATAGATTGAGCTGAGCAGTTCGCTCCAGTAGCGGGTGGTCAGCACCAGGGCGTTGACGCTGGGCACCAGGTCGGCCAGCCGGGCCAAGGTGTCGCGGCCCTCGGGGTTGGGCGAACTGTACAGCTCTGTAGGGGCCGCCACTATCTGTACTCCATCGCCCTCAAAGGCCAGCGCCGCCCGGCGCATGGTGAGAGCCGGGGCCACTAGCACTACCCGGTTCGCGTCGCGGTTGTTGCGCTCAAAGTCGCGCGCGCCGTTGCGGGGCGGGTCGGTAAACAACCCCTGCTCCCGCAGAAAATTCTTTTGGTCATCGACGGTGGCGCGAATGTCGGTGCCGGTGTTCTCAATGCGAATGCCCTCCGACGGCACGCCTCGACTCACCAGCTGCTGACGAATCGCCTGGTTGAGCACCCCGCGCTCGTTGTCGTTGCCAAACCGCGCCCCGGCAGTCACCGTGACAAAGGGGCGCGCCGCCGCAATTTGGTTGTAAATGTTAGCGGCGCTGTTGAGCTGAGCCACCAGCACCGGGTCGAGGGGGTTATTGGCATCGATGCGGCTGTTGAGGGCGTTGGTGAGGCGGTAGGCGTCGGCATTTTCGCCCACCACCACAATCGATACCGCCCGGTCGACGGGCACCTGATCGACCGCAGGACAAATGTCAAGGCACAGCTGCCGCTGGTTGAGGTAGGCCATCTGCACCGCATTTTCAGACTGGTTGACCAAGGCCCTCGCCACCAGGGGCATGCTGCTAAACAGCAAAATCAGCAGTGCCGTCATCACCATGCGGCCGTTGGTTTTTTTTAAGCCGCTGCCCAGGGCCATAGCCAGCAGGGTAATCGACCCACCCAAGGGCGTCAGCGGAAAGGCCAAAAACTGCCAAAACACACCAATGGTGCTGTCTTGAGGATACAAAAACGCCCCGGCGATCAGGGCTAAGATAATTGCTCCGCCAAACCAGGTTAAAAAGGTGGCCGGGATGAATTTCTTCAAAATCCACCACAGAAAATAGCCAATGCCCAGCCACAGCAGCAAACGGGTTAAGAGGTTGAGAATGTCCATAGTCAGATCTGCAACAGACGGCTGGGAGGTGGGGGCGAGGGGCGAGATCCGCACCATTGCCTCCGGGGGCTTTTGGGAGGCAAACTGACCCCGCAGAAACTCTCTGCAAAGCATACTTCAGTAACGAAAACTCGGGCTATGTGCGGCCCCAATCGGTTCCCCCAATCGGTTCCAAAGGCGTTCTGTAGGCAAAGGGTTCTGTGCTAAAAGGAATGGGTAGCAATCATTACCGGTTATGAAATCCCTCGGTGCCCCCTGGAAAGCGTCTTTGCCAAGGCCCGACGGCTGGACGGTTGGCGTTGCCATAATTGCTGTGGTGATGCTGCTGCCGGTGGCAATCATTCTTGCCAGCCTGTTCACCAACACCAGCGACGCCTGGGGGCACCTGGCGGCCACGGTGCTACCGGAGTACATTCGCAACTCGCTGGTGCTGATGGTGGGCGTGGGTCTAGGGGTGCTGGCGATTGGGGTGAGCACCGCCTGGCTGGTGAGCACCTGCCAGTTTGGAGGTCGGCGCTGCTTTGAGTGGCTGCTGCTGCTGCCCTTGGCCGCGCCCACCTACATTTTGGCCTACGTCTATACCGACACGCTGGAGTACTTTGGCCCCGTGCAGACGGCCCTGCGTGGCCTGTTTGGCTGGCAGCGGGCCACCGACTACTGGTTCCCCAACATTCGCTCCATTCAGGGGGCGATTCTGCTGTTTAGCCTAACGCTCTACCCCTACGTATATCTGCTGGCGCGGGTGGCGTTTTTAGAACAGTCAACCGCTACGCTGGAGGCCAGTCGCTCGTTGGGCTGCGGCCCCTGGCGCAGCTTTAGGGCGGTGGCGCTGCCCCTGGCTCGACCGGCGATCGCCGCTGGTACCGCCCTGGCCCTAATGGAAACCCTGAACGACTTTGGCACCGTGGCCTACTTCAGCGTTTCGACCTTTACCACAGGCATCTATCGCACCTGGTTTGGCATGGGCGATCGCCCGGCGGCGGTGCAGCTCTCGGCGGTGCTGCTGCTGTTTATCTTTGCGCTGGTGCTGTTAGAGCAGCGATCGCGCCGTCAGGCCCGCTACTACCAGGGCATGGCCCGCACCATTTCGCAGACGCGCTACGACCTAGGCGGGCTGCGGGCGGTGGCGGCCTGGCTGGTCTGCGCGACTCCCGTGCTGCTGGGGCTGATCATTCCCACCGGGCTGCTGCTGGCGATGACCATTCGCAATGCCGACGCCACCCTCAACCGCAGCTTTTTTGTGCTCAGTTTCAATAGCCTGGTGCTGGCGGTGCTGGCGGCGGTGCTGGCGGTGGTGCTAGCGCTGGTGATGGCCTACGGTCTACGACTCAACGCTACGCCCTTGCTCAAACTGTCGGTGCGGGGGGCCAACCTGGGCTACGCCGTACCCGGTGCGGTGATTGCGGTGGGCACCCTCATTCCCCTGGCGCGGTTTGACAATGCCGTGGATGCCTGGATGCGGCAGACCTTTGGCTTTTCGACCGGGCTGCTGCTGAGCGGCACGATCATTGCGCTGCTGCTGGCCTATCTGGTGCGGTTTTTGGCGGTCAGCTTTGGGGCGATCGAGGCGGGCCTGGGCAAAATTAAGCCTTCGCTGGATGATGCCGCCCGCAGCCTGGGCCAAAGCCCCAACCAAACCCTAATGAAAATTCATCGCCCGTTGCTGGGCAGCAGTCTGCTCACCGCCACCATGCTGGTGTTTGTAGATGTGATGAAGGAGCTGCCCGCCACGCTGATCATTCGCCCGTTTAATTTCGACACTCTGGCGGTGCGGGTTTACCAATATGCCGCCGATGAGCGGCTGATTGAGGCCTCCGCCCCGGCGCTGGCAATCATTCTCGTGGGGTTGTTGCCGGTGCTCTGGTTAAGCAAGCAGATCGCTAATGAGGGTAAGGCCTGATCCTCAGTTGACTGACCGAACCCCACAGTGAGAACGGCACCTCACGGCCTAGAACGTATCCGAAAACGGGCCTGGCCTTTTGACTGGTAGTCCTGGGAAGTAGTTTTCAGATGCGTTCTGAGGGGGCAATGGTTGATAATAGGTGATCTCTGTTGCCATTCCGTTCTAACGCCCCATGTCTAGCGCCTTTCTCGATCGCCTCCACAGCCCCGATCGCCCGGTGATGGTTTTTGACGGTGCCATGGGCACCAACCTCCAGGTGCAAAACCTAACTGCCGACGACTTTGGCGGCCCCGAGTACGAAGGCTGCAACGAATATCTGGTGTTTACCAACCCCAAGGCGGTCGAGATCGTCCACCGAGGGTTTCTTGAAGCCGGGGCCGACGTGATCGAGACCGACACCTTTGGCGGCACTGCGATCGTGCTGGCCGAGTACGACCTAGCGGACAGAGCCTACGAACTCAACAAAACCGCCGCCGCCCTGGCCCGCCGCGTCGCCGACGAATATTCCACCCCTGAGCAGCCTCGCTTTGTCGCTGGCTCTATGGGGCCGGGGACAAAGCTGCCCACCCTCGGCCACATTGACTTCGACACCCTGAAAGACTCCTACGTGGAGCAGGCGAAGGGGCTGATCGACGGCGGCGTCGACCTAATGCTGGTGGAAACCTGCCAGGACGTGTTGCAAATCAAAGCCGCCCTAAATGGGATTGAAGAGGCTTTCACCGCGACAGGAAAGCGCCTGCCGCTGATGGTCTCCGTCACCATGGAGCAGCAGGGCACCATGCTAGTCGGTACCGAAATGGCCGCCGCCCTGACCATCCTCGAACCCTACCCCATCGACATTCTCGGCCTCAACTGCGCCACCGGGCCAGATTTGATGAAAGACCACGTGCGCCACCTGGCCGAGCAGTCGCCCTTTGTGATCTCCTGCATCCCCAACGCGGGGCTGCCCGAGAACGTGGGCGGTCACGCCGTCTACCGCCTCACCCCGATGGAGCTGCGCATGTCGCTAATGCACTTCATCGAAGACCTGGGCGTGCAGGTAATCGGCGGCTGCTGCGGCACCCGACCCGAGCACATTGCGCGGCTGGCTGAGCTGGCGCGAGATTTGCGGCCAAAGGAACGGCCTGTGCGAGGGTTAACCGTAGGGGCGCACCATGGTGCGCCCCTACCCAACCCCCGCCCTGCCTTCAACTACACCCCCGCTGCCGCCTCAATCTACAGCCCTCAGCCCTACGACCAAGACAACTCGTTCTTGATTGTGGGCGAACGGCTCAACGCCAGTGGCTCGAAGAAATGCCGCGAGATGCTGAACGCGGAGGACTGGGATGGACTGGTGGCCTTGGCGCGATCGCAGGTCAAAGAGGGTGCCCACATCCTCGATGTCAACGTCGACTACGTGGGTCGTGACGGCGAGCGCGATATGCATGAGCTGGTGTCGCGCCTGGTCACCAATGTCACCCTGCCGCTGATGCTCGACTCTACCGAGTGGCAAAAGATGGAGGCGGGCCTCAAGGTGGCTGGCGGCAAGTGCATTCTCAACTCCACCAACTACGAAGACGGCGACGAGCGCTTCTTTAAGGTGCTGGAGCTGGCGAAGAAATACGGCGCAGGCATCGTCGTCGGCACCATTGACGAAGACGGCATGGCCCGCAGCGCCGAGAAAAAGTTCCAAATCGCCCAGCGAGCCTACCGCGACGCTCTGGAGTACGGCCTGCCCGCCCACGAGATTTTCTTTGACACCCTGGCTCTGCCGATTTCCACCGGCATCGAAGAAGACCGGGTGAACGGGCGCGAAACCCTGGAATCGATCCGGCTGATTCGCGAGAATCTGCCCGGTAGCCACATCATGTTGGGGGTGTCGAACGTGTCCTTTGGCCTCAGCCCGGTGGCCCGCGTCACCCTCAACTCGGTGTTTCTCCACGAGGCCATGCAGGTGGGGCTAGATGGTGCGATCGTCAGCGCCGCCAAGATTTTGCCCTTGGCGAAGATCGACCCCGCCCACCAAAAGATCTGCCGCGACCTGATCTACGACAACCGCGAGTTTGACGGCGACATTGTCTCCTACGACCCGCTGACTAAGCTCACCACCCTGTTTGAGGGCAAGAGCCTGAAGAAAAAGGAGGCGATCGCCAAAGACCTGCCCATCGACGAGCAGCTCAAGCAGCACATCATCGACGGCGAACGCATCGGCCTCGACGACGCCCTAGCCAAAGCCCTCGAAACCCACCCGCCGCTGGAGATCATCAACGTTTTCTTGCTTGACGGCATGAAGGTGGTCGGTGAACTGTTTGGCTCTGGCCAGATGCAGCTGCCCTTTGTGCTGCAATCGGCCCAAACCATGAAAGCCGCCGTCGCCTACCTCGAACCCTACATGGAGAAATCTGACAGCGACGGCTCCGGCAAGGGCACCTTCATCATCGCCACGGTCAAGGGCGATGTCCACGACATCGGCAAAAACCTGGTGGATATCATCCTGTCGAACAACGGCTACAAGGTGGTCAACCTGGGCATCAAACAGCCCGTGGACGCCATCATTCAGGCCTACCGCGAGCACCACGCCGACTGCATCGCCATGAGCGGCCTGCTGGTCAAATCGACCGCCTTTATGAAAGACAACCTGGAAACCTTCAACCAGGAGGGCATCACTGTCCCCGTCATTCTCGGCGGCGCGGCCCTGACCCCCAAGTTTGTCCACGAAGACTGCCAGAACACCTACAACGGGCGCGTCGTCTACGGCAAAGACGCCTTCTCTGACCTGCACTTTATGGACAAACTCATGCCCGCCAAGGCGGCGGAGAATTGGGATGATTTGCAGGGGTTTTTGGATGAGGAAGAAGGGGTTTCGGGTGTCGGGTTTCAGGTATCAGGAGGAGGGCGGGAGCAAGGTGTAGGGTTTGTGGTGCAAGGGGAAGAGTCTGCTGCCGCACCCGACACCCGACACCCGACACCTGACACCTCCCCCCTCCCCCCCGACACCACCCGCTCCGACGCCGTTGACCCCGTGATCGCCCGCCCCATGCCCCCCTTCTGGGGCACCCGCGTGCTGACTCCGGCGGATATCTCGCTGGAAGAGGTGTTTGGCTACCTCGACCTCCAGGCGCTGTTCGTCGGTCAGTGGCAGTTTCGCAAACCCCAGGAGCAGTCCCGCGAAGAGTATGATGCCTTCTTGAAAGAGACCGTGCATCCTATTCTCGACACCTGGAAGCAACGGATCTTGGCAGAAAACCTGCTCCACCCCCAACTGGTCTACGGCTACTTCCCCTGCTTGGCCGAGGGGAATTCGCTGCACATCTACGATCCGTCGATGGTTGAGAATCTTGATATGAGGGCAAATGGCCATTTGCCCCCACCCAAACCCATTGCCACCTTCACCTTCCCGCGCCAAAAATCTCTGCGGCGGCTGTGCATTGCTGACTTTTTCTTGCCGAAGGAACTGGCAAAGCCGGGTGAGTTTGACGTGTTCCCTATGCAGGCGGTGACGGTGGGCGAGATCGCCACGGAGTTTGCTCAGACCCTCTTTAAGGCCGACCAGTACACTGACTACCTCTACTACTATGGCCTGTCGGTGCAGACAGCGGAGGCGCTGGCGGAGTGGTGCCACATCCGCATTCGCCACGAGCTGGGCTTTGGGGCTCTGGAGCCGGAGACGCTGCGGGAGGTGTTGCAACAGCGCTACCAGGGGTCGCGCTACAGCTTTGGCTACCCGGCCTGCCCCAACATGGCCGACCAGCCGGTGCAGCTGAAACTGCTGGGGAGCGATCGCATCGGCATGACCATCGACGAGAGTGAGCAGCTATACCCCGAGCAGTCTACTACTGCGATCGTGGCCTACCACCCGGCGGCGAAGTACTTTAGCGCTTAGGCGACAGGAATTTTCGGGCTGACTTTTTAAGCAATCGAAAATAGGTTCCAAACAGAATCAGTGACAATACTAAATAAATCAGAGCATAGGTGACGCTGAAAGAAACCAAAATTAGAACAGGTATGATCGTTGTCGCCAGAGCAAAAACCAACAGGAAAGCGGCAAAATTGGCTCTGTAGCTTTGGAGAAGCTTTGTTTCTTTTTCAAGATTAAGGCCAAAAACCCCTGACCCTGGCACCACGCTCAGCTCTTTTCTGATTTCTTCTTCGTAGCTCTGAAGGTTATCTGCAAAAAAGATAATGAAAGATTGCTTGATCAGATTCCAGAATCCTATGATTGCAATGATGAGTAGAAGGCTGAGAAAGCCTAAAAACAAAAGCCCGCTGGCGTCAACCTCAGGCTTTGCCAGCACAACAAAATCGACGATGGGCTTCCAAAGGGCGATGGTGGCTCCAATGACTCCCATCAGTTTGAGATCGTCAAAGGCACTTTGAATATAGTCTTCTGCCTGCTGGCTTAGCCGCACATACTCTTTATAGAGATAGTCCAATCGTTGTTCAGAATCCATGGGCTTGTTTAGTTGACTATATTCAATATTGCCCATGAACCAGTCCACTAATCTGTAAGCCAGAGATTAGTCGCAGACAGAGCTTTCCCTATCGAGAGGCAAAGGTTGGCGAACCTCGAACAGCTCAACCGCTCAGCAGGGCTTCGACAAACTCGTAGCTAGAGAAAGGACGCAGATCTTCGATGCCCTCGCCCGCGCCGATAAAGCGGATCGGTAGGCCCAACTGCTCGACCACGGCCAGGGCGACGCCGCCCTTGGCGGTGCCGTCGAGTTTGGTCAGCACCACGCCGCTAAGATTGGCGGCTTCGGCAAAGACTTCGGCCTGGCGCAGGCCGTTTTGGCCCAGAGTGGCGTCGAGCACCAGCAGGGCCTCAATGTGGGCGTCGGGGGCTTTTTTATCGACGATGCGGCGAATTTTGGCCAGCTCGTCCATCAGGTTCTTTTTGTTTTGCAGGCGGCCAGCGGTATCGACCAACAGCAGTTCGGTTTGGCGAGACTGGGCGGCGGCGATCGCATCGTAAACCACCGCCGCTGGGTCGGTATTTTGCCCAGGGTTGGCGATCACCTCCACATCGCTGCGGGCACCCCAGGCTTTAACCTGCTCAACGGCGGCGGCACGGAAGGTGTCGGCAGCGGCAATCAGAGTGTTGTAGCCCGACTTTTTGGCAATGTGGGCCAGCTTGCCAATGGTGGTGGTTTTGCCCGCGCCATTCACCCCGGTCATCAGCCAGATGTTGAAGCTGCCCTTTTCAGGGGTAAAGGTGAGGTTGTGGGCTTCGCCCAGGGGGGCGTCGAGCATGTTGCGCAGAATGGTTTTGAGGTAGGCGATCGCCTGATCGGGGGGCAGCACCTCTTCGCGCATACGGGCTTGCAGCGCCTCGATCACCTTGTCGGTGGCAGCTACGCCGACATCGGCCTGCAGCAGCAGCGCCTCGATCTCCATCACCGCATCGTCGTTGAGCGGCCCCTGGCCGACAATGGCCTTGAGCTGGTTGACCAGGCTGAGGCGGGTTTTGTTCAATCCCTGGCGCAGCTTGTTGAGCCAGGTAATCTCTTCAGGCGATATGTCGTCGGGGCGGCGGCCCTGGGCGGCCAGCACCTCCGCTGACCAGAGAAAGGCTTCGTCAAGATCGATATCGAGCAGCAGGGCTTCAGGGGGCGCAGTGACCATGGCGACTGGCTCCGGCTCCGGCTCCACAATGGCGGTGGCTTCGAGCTGGGCCAGGCGCTGCTGACGTTCCTCTTCGGCCTGTGCCCAGAACGGGCGGGGGGCAGCAGCTTCGGAGCTGTCTTCAACGGTGGGCACGTTCTCTGGGGCCGCAGTCTCTGCGGCAGGTTCAGGTGCTGGTTCGGGCAGGGCTTCGGCGGCGGTTGAACTGTCTGCGGATTCAGCCACTGCTTCCACCGCTTCAGCTTCAAAAGCGGTCACGGGTGCTGCTTCAGGGACAGAGACTGCGACGGCTTCAGGGGCGGCAGCCTCGATTTCGGCTACCGATTCTTCGGCTGGTTCAACGGCCTCTGCCTCAGGTGCTTTCAACTCAGGCAGTTCTTCCTCAGGCAGTTCTTCCTCAGGCGCTTCGGCCTTGGCTTCACCCTGCTGCTTTTGAATATTTTGGTAGGCGGCTTTGGCCCACTTGAGGTAGTCTTCTGACGAGAGCTGTGGGGTCGTAGGGGCAGATTCTTTGGCTGTTTCAGGAGCGGCTGTTTCAGGAGCGGCTGCTTCAGGAGCCTTGGACTCAGCCCGTTTAGCTTCAGCCTCGGCGCTGTCAGACTTGTCGAAACTGCGCCGAAACCAGTTGAACCCAGCCATATCAAAACTACCTTGCAGACATCGTTGCTGTTTTTAATAGTAAGGCTTTATCCCCTTTTGAGAGGGGCTGGGCTGGGTTGGGTTAGACTCATCCACCCATCCACCCACTTACCTACTCACGCCCTAAGCCACCGGGCTATCCACCACTACCACATCACCCCCTGGCGCTCCACCCTCTGCCTCGCGGTTGACCACCCGGCGCAGCACGCCGTTGATAAACCGAAAGCCATCGTCGTCGCTGTAGCGTTTAGCCAGCTCTACCGCTTCGTTGATGGCTACCCGGTCGGGGGTACCCAGGTAGGTGATCTCGACTACGGCCAGGCGCAGAATGTCGCGATCAATACGGGGCAGGCGCTTGAGGTTCCAGGCGACCATGGCTTCGTCGAGCACGGCGTCGACCTGGGTTTGATGCTTGACGGCGTGGCTGATCAGCTCTAGGGCAAAGGCTTCGATCTCAGACTGGTTGCTGAGGCGAATGAACTCAGGTAGCTCGACCGCGTGGGCCAGCCGATTAATGGCGGTTTGGGTGAGGGCGATCGCTGCTTCGACCATGACCCGCCCCTTTTCCACATCGCTGGCGCGGGTGCCGCTGTCGACCAGCTGCTGGTTGCCCTGCTTAAGCTCGTCTGAGGCGGTTTCGAGGGCGTCTTTAGCCTCAGCGGTGAGGGTTTGGATAGCTGACAGCAGCAGCTTCTCAAAGTCCTGTTGTCCTAGGGCCTGGAGCGCTAGTTTGCCGGGCTTGTCAGAAAGCTGGCTGAGGCCCAGTAGGGCCAACTCGCGAGCCATACGGCGAGCTTGCATAATCGATATCTCCCAGACGCGGCGGTGTTTGATTCTAGCTAGAGAAAATCGCCCGCTGCGTCTACCAAAATAGACTCAGAAGACTCGATCAGCGTGATCTGTAGGCAAGAACCAGGCTACATCTTAGCAATCTTCGTCTACGGGCAAGACGGAAAGTTGCTGGGGATACTCAGCTCGTCCAGGGGAGGCCTCGGCGGCCAGATCCGCTCCACCCTGGCCCAGAGAAATAGACAATTGTCCCTCGTTGGCCAAGGCCGCAACGCGGTCGGGGGGCACCGCCGAGGCCAGGTTGGGGCCAACAATGCCGCCGGAGAGCAGCACCTTAAAGGCATCTTCGATGGAAATAGCCAGGTCGACCACGTCGGTCTCGGGCACGATGGCGTACCAGCCGCTGGTGGGGTTGGGGGTGGTGGGCACAAACACGCTGAGCATTTTGGGAGTGCTAGTGGCGGCGGCGGTCATGGCCCCGGTGACAAAGGCGATCGCCCAAATGCCCTTGCGCGGATACTCCACTAGCACCACTTTGCGAAAGCGAGTGCTGGAGTCTTGAAAGACCGTCTGCAGCAGCTGCTGTAGGGTTTTGTACACCGACCCGGCCAGCGGAATCGACTGCACAACTTTTTCACCCACATCCAGCAGCCAGCGCCCGGCAATGTTGCGGGCCATGAGGCCGATAATCAAAATGGCTAGCAGCGGTACCGAAAGACCAATCAGCAGATTGATCAGATTGACCAACACAGGGTTGAGGTCATCGAAGGGAGTTAGCTGCTTGGGAAACCGGGTCAGCAGCCGCACCACCCAGCCCGAAATAGTAATGGTCAACCAGATCGTGGTGGCCAGCGGAATAATCACCAGCAGACCGGCGATCAGATCGTTCTTCAGGTCTTGCCTGATCTTTTGCAGCACGGGTAGCTTAGGGTGATCTGGGCCAGACATGGAAGAATTGTCGAGGGTAGGCGAACCGTTTAAGTCCATAATCCCGAAATGTTGTTTAGGGATGACTGAGGCTACGAAAGCAGAGGGCCAGCGTTTTATTAAGCGCCTTATAAAAAAGGAGCTAAAACAAAAACAGGTGAGAAGTGGACGGGTGGACAACCTAAACTACAACGACCCATGACGATATTGTAAACAAATGTATCGAGAAGGGGGCGGGATATAAAGATCCGATGCTTAAACTTCGGCTTTCCTACCTCCATCCTAAAACAAATGAGTAGCGTGGCTAACATTCTAGCCCTAAGCATGCTCGGATCTAGGTCAGGCCTAGCAGGTGGCGGGCCAGGGTAAGGTAGAGCAGCACCCCCAGCACGTCCACAATGGTGGTGATAAACGGGGCTGACATCAGGGCTGGGTCAAAACCCAGTTTGTCAAACAATATCGGCAGCCCCCCTCCGGCGGTGGAGGCCAAAATAGAGATGGCCACCAGGCTAATGCCGACGGTGAGGGCGACTGCCAGATTGCCCTGGAGCAGGTAGGCCCAGGCCGTGACCACAACCCCCAGCATCAGGCCCAGCACGGTACCGGCGATCGCCTCCCGTCGAATCACCGAGAGCGCCTGCTTAGAGCTAATTTCCTCGGTGTTGAGGCCGCGAATCACCACCGTAGACGACTGCGCCCCCACGTTGCCGCCGCTGCCAATCAGTAACGGGATAAAGGAAGCGAGGGCCACCACCTGCTGCAAAATATCTTCCTGGCTGCGAATGACGGCGGTGGTGACAGTGTTGGTGATTAGCAAAATCGACAGCCACCCCACCCGCTTGCGGGCCACATCAAACAGGTTTGACTGAAAGTAGCTGTCGCCGCCGCTCTGGACACCCCCCAGGGCATAGATGTCTTCAGTGGTTTCGGCCTCGATCACGTCGATCAAGTCGTCGACAGTGATGATGCCCACCAGGCGGTCTTCGGTGTCAACCACGGGCACCGCCAAAAAGTCGTAGCGCTGCACCATGCGGGCCACTTCTTCCTGGTCGGTGTCGGTGCGCACTGAGATCACATCGCGGGTCATCAGGTCGCCGATGGTCTGCTCAGGCTGGCCCGTCACCAGATGCCGCAGGGAGATAATGCCGGTCATGCGGCGGGCGGCATCGGTGACAAACAGGTAATAGATAGTCTCGCTGACGAAGGCGCGGCTGCGAATGTAGTCTAGGGCGCGCAGAATTGTCCAATTTTCTTTGAGGGCGACGTATTCGGGAGTCATGATTCGCCCGGCGGTGCCCGCTTCGTAGCCCAGCAGCTGGGCGGTGGCCTCTCGCTCCTGGGGGCTGAGCTGGGTCAGCAGGCTGCGCACAAACTTGGCGGGCAGCTCGTCAAAAAGACGGGCGCGATCATCGGGCGACATTTTATCGACGATATCGAGCACATCCTGCCGCTTGAAGTCTTCGATCAGGGCCTGCTGAATGCTGCTGTCGAGGTTTTCGTAGACCTCGATCGCCTCGCCTTTGCCCAGCAGCCGAAAGGCGATCGCCTGCATGGCCTCGGGCAATTCTTCAATGGCCTCGGCAATATCCGCAGGCTGCACCGGCACCAGCAGCGCTTTGGCCCCCGGCAAATTACCCTGCTCAAGCAGCATCTGGAGCTGCGATCGCACCAGCTCTTGCAGCTCTCTCCGGGCTACGGTGAGGGTAGTCGGTGTGTTCTGCGCCTCGGTCAATGGCTCGCTCCGGCGATACAACTGCCACTAGTCTAGTGGCCCTTGGCATCTCAGAGAAGCCAAATCGTTAGGATTATTTCCCTAACACTGACAAAAGCTCAAATCGTTGCCCTACGCCTTCTGCTTTGACCCGCTCCAGGTGAAAATCTTGAGTCAACAGCATCCAGCTGAGCCAGCGGCATAATAAGAGCATCGGTTGTTTTAGATCCCGGCTTTTGACCCCCTACTTTCGACCACAACTCATCCCGCCATGGAACTTGCACAGGCCACCAACGACCTGATCGACGGGCGCTATCGCCTTCTAGGCCGCTTGGGACAGGGCAGCAGCGGTACTACCTATGCCGCCGAGGTGCTGGCAACGGGGCAGACCATTGCCCTCAAAGAACTTTCCCTCAAAGGTCTTCAAGACTGGAAAAAGATCGAGCTATTTGAGCGCGAAGCCCGCATTCTCAAAACCCTCAACCACCCCGCCATTCCCCAGTACATCGACTATTTTCAGGTCGATACCGCCGACAATCGCTGGTTCTACCTGGCCCAAGACCTGGCCGAGGGCACCTCCCTCGCCGACTGGGTAGAAGGGGGCGGGCGGGCAGATGAAGCCGAAGCCCGCCGCATCGCTACTGAAGTTCTCCAAGTATTGGCGTATCTGCACGGTCTCAACCCGCCCGTTATTCACCGCGACATCAAACCCCAAAACATCATTCGCCGCCGTGACGGCCATATTTATCTAGTCGATTTTGGCGCAGTGCAGACCGTCTACCGCGACAGTTTGCGCCAGGGCAGCACGGTGGTGGGCACCTACGGCTATATGGCCCCCGAGCAGTTTCGCGGCCAGGCGGTGCCTGCCACCGATCTCTATAGCCTGGGGGCGACGCTGCTGTTTTTGCTCACCCACCAGTCGCCCGCTGACCTGCCCCAGGCGCGCCTGCGCATCGACTTTCGCCCCTACGTGGCGGTGTCAGAGTCGTTTGCTGACTGGCTCGACCAGGTGATTGACCCACTGGTGGAAGATCGGTTTCCTTCTGCCCAGGTGGCCTTGACGGCGCTGAGTGAGCCCGCCCCCCTGCCTCCGGCTCGGCCTCGGCCCCTGGCTCCGAGGCCTCCGGCAGGTACCCGCATTAAGGTGCAGCGATCGCCCACCGAACTGAGCATTACCATTCCACCCCCCGGCCTGCGGGGTGAGACCGTAGGCATTGGCCTGTTTGGCCTGCTGTGGAATGGCTTTGTGCTTGTCTGGGGAATTATGGCAGCCCTCAGCGGTGCTGGGCTGGCTGTGCTGTTTACCATTCCATTCTTTGTGGTGGGCTTTGGCATGGTGGCAGGTTTTGTCAACGCCCTGCTGGCCCACATCACCCTGCGCATTGATCGCCAGCGCTTTACCCTTACCCGCCGGATGCTGGGTCGGCAGCGCCAGATTCAGGGCAATACCGCTGATCTCTCTAAGGTCGAACTGCAAACGGCCTACACCCATAACGGTCGCCCGGTACAGACCATTGCCCTGCTGAATGGCATCAATCAGCACAAGTTTGGCACGCCGCTGACGGCGGTAGAAAAAGCCTGGCTAGTGGATGAAATCGACGCGTTTATTCGTCAGGCTGAGAAAAATCCCAGGGTTCTTGAAGAACCCTAGGATTTGGGGTAATGTCTGGAATCGTGCTTTATGCCTTCACCGTAGAGGCAGCATCTCTTGTTAACCGCCAATCTAAAGCAAGGTGCTGCTTTGCGATCAGACCACCGCATTTCATTGGTGACCGGCCCGGCGCGATCGGGCAAGAGCGAGTGGGCCGAGACCCTGGCGTCAAACTCGGGCCAGTCGGTGATCTACATCGCTACCTCCACCATCGACCCAACGGATCTGGACTGGCAGCAGCGGGTGGCACTGCACCGCGATCGCCGCCCCGCCCACTGGCAGCTGCAAGAAGTGCCCATCGCCGTTCCCGCCGCCATTCTCGCCGCCACCGGCCAAGACTGCCTGCTGGTAGACTCCCTCGGCACCTGGCTGGCCAATCTGCTAGACCAAGATGACGCCACCTGGCACACCACCGTAGCTTCTCTCGTCGAGAGCCTGCGGCAAACCCCCGCCAGCGTCATTGTGGTCTCTGAAGAAACCGGCTGGGGGGTGGTGCCCGCCTACCCGATGGGGCGGTTGTTTCGCGATCGCCTCGGCTATCTCACCCGCCAGGTGGGCACCGTCGCCGGGGCTGTGTATTTGGTGGTGGCAGGCTATGCGGTGGATGTGAAGGCGCTGGGTAATCGGGTTTGAGGTGTAGGGTCTACGGCTGGCTGTAGACCCTACACCTCAAACCCGTCCATCTCATACTCTTTCCAATGACCGTCAAACTTTTCTGCCACTAGGGGCGTCAAGGTCAGCTTCGGCGGGTTGTCGCTTGACACCTCTACCCGCAGGCCAGAGTAGGGGCGTTTGAGGTGTTTGCTGTTTCCGGTGCGGCCCAGATACAGGTGTGATTTGGCCACGGTGCGGGTCTGGCCGTCGATGGTTTCTGTAATCACTGGCCCCTCTGGCCGCTGCCGCCGCAGGCTGTAGCCGCTGCCGCCGCAGACCACCCAGGGAATGTGGGCGTCGCCGTGGCCGGTGTCGTCGGTGCGCAGGTAGTCGAAGCAGTGGGCGTGGCCGTTGAGCACCAGGTCGACCATGGGCCGGCCCTGGCTGTGGTGGCGAACTTCAGCCGCTACCGCATCGAGCACCTGGCGCAGGTGGTGGCGCACGGCTAGGGTTTGCCCCTGGGGCCACTTGGTGGCTTCGGTAATGTAGGGCGGGTGGTGAAAAAAGAGAATGCGGCCCCGCACCGCCGGGTTTTGCCAGGAGGCAATTAGGCGATCGCGCAGCCAGTCGAGCTGCTCGGTATCCACCGTCGGGACCTGGTTGCCGTTGAGTTGTTTGTCAATGTCGTAAAGCTGTTCGTCAATGGCCTCAATCTGTTCTGTAACGTCGGATTGGTTGTCTTCGTTGGCGAGGTTAAACACCTCCAGACCAGCCTGGCGCATGAGGTCGGCTTTGTCTGCCTCTAGCTGCTGACGCTGATTCTCTAAGTTTTGGCGGCCCGCCCCGGTATGGGCCACGGGCAACGGATAGTTAAACGTATTTGAGTCGAGGGCAAAGAAGTCGATACCCCCGTAGCGAAAGGTGTAGTAGCGGTTGGGCAACCGGGTAAACTGGCCGGGCCGGTAGGTGAGGGCGCGATCACCCTCGCCAGTGCTGATGTAGTGAGTCTCTAGGTGTTCGCCCAGCTGCGCCTCTGGCACCGCCCGCAGATAGTCGAAAAACGCTCGGGCAAAAGTGTCGCCCTGGTACGAGCCGTGCCACCCCACGTCTAAGTCGAGAAAAAAGCGCAGAATGTAGCGCAGGGGGGCGGTGATGCCTGAGGCCAGCCCCACCAAAAAAGGCAGATCGTAATAGTCGTGGTTGCCTAGCACCGGCAGGATGGGGTGCTTGAGGGTCATGCGATCATATTTAATTTGGCGGTAGAGATCGCCGCCCACCAGCCACTCCCGATAGGGTTTGATAAAGTTTGACGCATACTGCTCCCGCGACCCCACCAGATACACCACATCGCCGGTGTGAAGCGTAAAGCTGGCCGAGTCAAGGTGGGATAAAAGCTGCTTGGCCACCCGGCGCTGGGGGCTACTGGTGCGGTGCCGCCCGGTGCCGCTGTCGCCTATGACTAAAAATGAGAACCTGTCTTGGTCTGCGCCGTCATCGTCTATCACCAGCCGGGTTTGATCAATGCCACGCTTGACGATCTCGGGGTGCTGCCACCGCACCCGCTGATGCATCTTGCGAATCTTGGTTTCAATGGCGGGCTCAGTGACCAATTTAGAAGACATAGCTGGCTCAAATGCGAGTTATACAATAACCCCTTATCACAGATTTTGCTGAAGCGGCGGGATTGTAGCCAACATGGGTCTTTCTACCTACTCATACTTTTCGCCGCTGAGAATGAAAATTGGGTCTACCGCCGCAAATACCTGGTAGTTGCCCTTGGTCTCCAACCGATTGACCGCAGGCTGAGCGGCTTCAATGTTGCGCACCCGCATCTGGGCAAAGGTTTCTGATACCACGTAGAGGGTTTCGAGATTCCCCGCCGTTACGACTATGCGCCCCAGGGAGGGTAGATAATCCCACGCGGTCAGCAAAATCTCTTTAAGATTGCGCCCGCCTTCGACAAAAATGCAGTCGGGGTGGTGGGGCAGATCGCCTAGGCAGCCAGGGGCGCTGCCCTGGATGACTTCCACATTGGTGAGGCTAAAGCGATCGCAGTTGCGCCGGATTAGCTCCGCCACATCCTCGTCGCGCTCGACCGCCACCACTCTGCCGTTGGGAATCATCAGCGCCGCCTCGATCGCCAGGGTGCCGGTGCCCGCGCCAATGTCCCACAGCACGTCTTTGGGTTTGAGGCGCAGATAGCCCAGCAGCAGCAGCCGCACCTCCCGACAGCTGAGGGGAATGCCGGGCAGCTGCTCAAACAGGTGGTCAGGAATGCCGGGGGTGGCGTAGGGCCAGAGTTTCGCCATAGAATTGCCGAGAATAGCGCTGGCTCTATTTTAGGTTGGACGCCCAAAGCAGACGATGTAGTCCACTCTTCTCAACTGTGAAGGGCAACTCCAGCAGCAAGACCTTGGTAAATATCACTACAGTTAGTTCTTCACCATGAAAAATTTAGAAATGCTGCGATTGAACGAATCTGCTCTTCGCCTAAATAATAGTCATTTTGATTGGCAGACCGCTCTAGAGAACGCAAAACCCGATTCTGCCGTAGGCATTCGCCACGCCGCATTATCTGGCAATGTCGCCTGTCGTATTCATGTGGCCGCCATTCCTCGTCACGTTGGTTGCCACTTCCACAAAATTGGCGACGAAACCTACGAAATTGTTCAGGGTATGGGCACCTTGCATTTTGGCAAAGTGACCTCTACCAACGGCGCGCACAGCGTCAACTGGGAGGCTCCGTTCAACGTCTCTACTGGCGATCGCTTTGTCATCCCAGAAGGTTATGCCCATCAGCTCCAAAAGTGCGGCAATGAAGCCCTCTCTATCCTCTTTGCCTGCCCCGACTCTCATTTAGATGATGAGGGCGATCGCCATCACTTAGCAGATTCCCCCAATTTATAGCTTTGCCCCAACCGAGCATTTCACCCAGCCATGGGCAGAGTTTGATTGGTGTGATGGCCCAACGCTAGAGTCGTTGGGTTATACTTCGGTTCACCCAACCAACCCAGGCCCTCTTTCTGATTTGGCCAATTTATGAAACGCTTCTACCACCACGAGTTTATTGTGCAGACTGAGGTGGTTGATGACAACGGCCATGTCAATAACGTCGCCTACGTGCAGTGGATGCAAGATATTGCCATTGCCCACGCCAGCCACGTGGGTTGCACCGCCGAAACCCAGGCTCTGGGAGCCACATGGGTCGCAAGGTCGCACCAAATCACCTACCTGCGCCCCGCCTTTGGGGGCGATCGCATTCGCCTCACCACCTGGGTCACCACCCTACGCAAAGCCCGCAGCACTCGCCATTACAAATTTCTGCGCCTCAGCGACGACAGCGTACTGGCAACCGGCACAACCGACTGGGTGTTTGTCGATGCCGTTACCCATCGCCCCCGCACCATTCCCGCCCCGGTGTCGGGCTGCTTTGAGTTAGTAACCGCCGCTGAAGATTTGTAAGCTAACCCTCTACTTTTATGACCCCGATGGGTTACCAGACCAACACCATGGTCTATGGCCCTGGTGGCTATCGGTTTTCAGACTTTCTCCGAGTCGGTACGTCCTTGAACCGGGTATCAACGTAAGGCGGGACAAAGGGATATTGGGTGCAATGTATTAATGAGCACCCTGTTGAGAAGAGATAAAAGGCTCTGCGGCATTGCCCAGAGCCCGGTATCGTTACCGGTACGAATTCAAATCGGGAACGATG
>JBBSKN010000023.1:0-41580 GCA_038256265.1 Phormidesmidales cyanobacterium | reverse complement strand
TCTGCACAAAAAATTTCCTAAAAAGCATAACCACTATGCCCTGCGGGATTTCTTTCAGTTTAATGGCGACTACGGCACCATTACCGACTGGAACGACACCCGCAACGTGCTCACCAGCGAAGACTTTATCATTGGCCTGCTTGAGGGGCTGCAAGAAGAGGTCGGCGACGCCTCGGCCGCCATTATGTATACCGTGGGGCTGGAGTGGGGCAAACACGACTCGCTGATCTTTGAAGCCTGGTTTGAGCGCGAGTTCGCCATGAGCCCCCGCCGCGCCAACCTGATGTTTTTGCTCGAAACCTGGTGGTGGCCCTTCATTTCCCAGGGCTGGGGCCGCTGGGAGGTCGACATGAGCGATCGCAAACAGGGCTTCATGTTTATCAACGTGTTTGACTCCGCCGTAGCTCGCACTCTGGGCGACGTAGGCAAGCCCGTGTGCCACCTTTACGCCGGTCTGTTTGCGGGCTTCTTTACCGAGATGGTGCGCAAGCAGCTGAGCTGCATTGAAATTCAGTGCTACTCCATGGGCGAAACCTACTGCAAGTTTTTGCTGGGAGGCCGCGAGCGCATTGACGCCGCCTCTTTCTGGATGAACGAAGGGGCCAACGCCCGCGACATTGAGAAGCGGCTGCGGGCCGGGGAGGGTGGGGAATGAGCACCCTAGATCACCGGTCTGACTCTCACGCTGCTCAGCCCTGGCTCAAAGAGACCGTGCAGTCTTTTTTCGAAGCCGTGGCTTGGGATGGACGGGCCGCCGCCGTTCTCCCTGGGCTAGGAGCCACTGCCCAGTCAGAGTCGACCATGACCATGACTGTCGGCGACTTCTTTCAAAACATCGCCTGGGATGGTCAACCCACCATTGGAGTGCCGATTTTGCCCCTCGAAGCCGCCCCAGCTACCACCGCTGACGCTGACATAGATTTAACCCTAGATGGGTTTTCAGACCTATTTGGTTAGCCGCCCAGCCCGCCCACGGCTAGCCTAATCATCTCCCCAAACACTTGGAGGATTTTGCCATGACCTTTAAGCTCGATACCCTATTTGATCAGCCAGATAAACAATATCTCGATGCCAACGACCTTAGCACCCTCAGCCAGTACGTCAGCTCAATTCCTGAGCGGATGGCGGTGTACCGCACCCTGCGCGACCAAGAAGTCGCCGTTATGCAGCCTATCGCCGATGCCCTACAGCAGCAGGGGGGGCATGCCGAGGCTCTCGTGGAACGCAGCGTGCGCAATGGGCTAATGGTGCTGCGCTACGCAGCCATGGCTATGCTGCTCGACGACGATGCCTTTGTGGAAGATCGGTTGCAGGGCTGGCTGCCTGAAATGGTTAAAGCCTACGAGACTCAGGCCGTGGATCAGCAGCTATTTCAACTGTTGAATCGGCAGCTGAGCAAGCTATTTAGCCCCGCCCAAACCAACCTACTCAAGCCCAGTCTAGAGAAAGCCCAAAGCCTGATGCTTGACACCCGCGAAACCGTCACCCTAACCGGGCTGCTCTAGACTCAAGTTTGGGTTTTAGCTGGGCCGCTAGGACTGGAAAATTTCCCTGGGGGATTGCCCCTGTCCCGCCCTTAGGTGGCGGATTTGACTACCATGATCACTACCCTATGAGGGACGTTCGCTATGGTTTCTGTTGCCGATTTACTCACCGATGGCCGGTTGCCCGGCAACTACTTTGCCCAAGACCTCTACGTGCGAGGGTCAACCGAGCTAGGGCTGCTAGAAAACCGCCGCGGCGATCGCCTGCTGGCCATCCCCAACCCGCTGCTCCAGGCGATTTATTCTGGGCTAGAGAAAGAAACGGGCCAGGCGTCGCACCTGGTGCTCTACAACTGTGGCCGCTGGTGGGGCAAAAACTTCTACGCCCGCTTCTGCGAAGAGCTGGCCGACTACTATAAGCAGCCCCTGGCCAACCTGTCGATGGCCGAGTTTTTGCAGTCGTTTCAGCAGTGCTGGAAAACCCACGGCTGGGGCCAGATTCATTTGGATATTACCTACCGCGATCGCGGTTTTCTCGGCATTGAGATCTGGCACTCGCCCTTTACCGCTGCGGCGCCCCAGGGTCAAAAGCCCGCAGGCGATCTAGAGCGCGGCATCGTTGAGATTTTCTTTACCCAGCTCACCGGGCGCGAGCTGCGCTGTGTACAGACCAGCTGCACCGCCAAGGGCGATGACTGCAACCGATTTATTTTGGGCCTAGAAAAGCGGCTGACCCCGGTAGCCGCCATGGTCGCCAGCGGCCAGGCTCACCAGGCGATCATGCAAACCCTCGTCCAGCAGGGGTAAGTAAACGGTGGCCCCCACCCGGCAAATTCGGCGATCGCAATACTACACCCTGGGGCTGGTCGGGCACGGGCAGTTTGGCCGAGTCTACTGCGCCATTCACCGCAAAACCGGGGCGCTGGTGGCCATCAAAGACCTCCACAAAGACCGCTTCCCCACCCACAAGTTTTTGCGGGAGCTGCGGTTTTTAATCAGCCTAGAGCATCCCAGCATTGTCACCTGCCACGCCTTAGAGCATTCCATCAGCGGGCGGCAGCTGGTGCTGGATTATTGCGAGGGCGGTACGCTGCGATCGCTGCTTGAAAGCGACACCGTACTGACTGTGCAAGAGATGCTGGGCTTTATCCTAGACATTCTCGCGGCCCTGGAGTGCGCCCATCGCCAGGGCATCGTGCACTGCGACATCAAGCCTGAAAATATTCTGATGGAGCTAACCCCCGGCGGCTGGGTGGCGCGGGTCTCTGACCTGGGCATCGCCCGCCTCAGCCAGGAGGCCAAACAGACAGAAATGGGACACACCGGCTCCCCCGCCTACATGGCCCCGGAGCGGTTTTATAATCAGCACCCCGCCGCCGCCGACCTCTACGCCGTGGGCATTATTTTATACGAGCTGCTGCTGGGCCGGCGCCCGTTTTCGGGTACCCCCATGGAGCTGATGGTGGCCCACCTAAACCACTCCCCGGCATTGCCGGATCAGGTGTCAGAACCCTTCGGTCATATTCTTCGTAAGGCTCTACAAAAGCTGCTGCCCAAGCGCTACGCCACCGCCAAAGCCATGCGCGCCGATCTCTTGGCCCTGTACGAAACCTGTCAGGCCGAGGGTACTCTTACCCAGCCAGCCAACCCCAAGGCGCTACCCGATATCGATTTAGCGCCTGATCTACCCCTGGTGCCGCTGCCCCACCCCACCGCAGTCATGGGGCTAGTAGCGCTGCCCCCTCGGGGACACCTGCTGGTGACTTGCAGCGAGCAGCGGGTGTGGTTTTACCCCTGGGCAAAACAGGGCATGCCCCCCCCTCAAGCTAGCCAGGGCTTTACTCTGCCCGCTCCGGTGCAGAGCTTTTTGCCGACGCCCCAGGGCGGGGTGCTGGTTACCGCTGAGTCGCTGCACCTGCTGTCGATCACCCACGGCCTAGGCTGTATCGCTGAGGGCACTCACCCCGACGGGGTGGCGGTTGCCCCCAACGGCCGCTGGTTTGCCACCGGCCAAGCAGCCCCAGGCCGAGAATTTGTTCAGGTCTGTATTCGACAGCTCATCATGCCGCCAGGGGCCGGGGTCAAAATATCGGCTCCGGTAACGGTGGCGATTCCCGCCGAGCCGGCTGATCGCTCCTTGACCCTGATGGCCGTCGATAACCGCCACGTGGTGCTGGTGGTGCGCCGAGGCAGCGGTACCCTGTTTCACGGCATCACCCGTCGAGGTCAATATCTGGGGGCGATCACGACCTCGGTACCGCTCTACAATCTGGTGCCTACCAGCCACCCCTATCGCTATCTGGCCCTGGAGGACAACTACCCTAACTCGGTGATCATGCTCGACCTGCGCCCCTTTAAGGTGCTGCGTCATCGGGTTGATATCATCCCTCACTGGCTGTTTGAAACAGCGGTGGGCTACGGGCTCCTCAGTCGAGAAGGAGATTTTTCGATGATCAACGATGAGGGCCGCCTACTCAACCGCATCACCGGGCTACCGCACCCTCAGGCCATGGTGCCTTGGGGCACTCAATATCTCTGGAGCGTCAATCAAGGCGAAACCAGCCGCATTTACACCGTCGGCCTGTCCGACTTGGTCTCAGATCTTCTGATCTAGCCCTGGGGCTTCAGGATACACTTTACCGTTGTTGTTTCTGGAGCCAGGCCCATGCTTGAATTCATGACCTTACCCAATGATGTGCTGCCCCCGATGGCTCCCTATTCCCACGCGGTAAGGGCCGGAGATTTTTTGTTTGTCACCGGGCAGCTGGCCGAAGACCCGGCGACAGGCAAGGTGATCAAAGGTTCGATTGAAGAGCAGACCCGCCGGGTGATGGACAACCTGACGCTGGTGCTTGACCACGGGGGCAGCAGCTTTAACCGAGTGGTAATGGCGCGCATTTTTGTCACCGACTTTCGCTACTACGAAACGGTGAACGCCATTTATCAGTCGTACTTTGGCGATGCTCCCCAGCCCAGCCGCACCACGGTAGGGGTGACGGCCCTGGCAGGCTATGGGGATGTGGAGATTGATTTGATTGCCTACTGCGGAGAATAGAAGACCGACCTATCCCCTACGCCCGCTGACCGCACATCAATCGCTGCTCTGCCGTCACCTGACCATAGAGCGCCTTTAGAGCAGAGATGTTGTCCCTGAGGGTGTAGCGCTGCAGCACTCGCTGCTGGGCTTTTTTGCCCAAAAGCTGGGTAATTTCAGGATGGTCGCGGAGAATCGGCAAAATAGTCTGCAACTGCGCCGATACCCGCTGGGTATCCAGCACAATACCCGCTCCCTCGGCCAACACTTCGCCATCGGCTCCGGCGTCGGTGGCAATGCAGGCGGTGCCACAGGCCATCGCCTCTAGCAGCGAGAGGGAAAGCCCCTCTACGAAAGAGGGCAAAATAAACCCATCCGCCGCCCGCAAAATATCAATGCGGCGCTGCTCATTGGCCACATAGCCCAGCCAGATGATGTCGTCGTCATCATAAAACCGTTTGAGCGAGGCCTCTAGGGGGCCGCCACCCATGATCGCTAGCTTACAGCCCGGCCCCATGTCGGCCTGTCGCCAGCCGCGCAGCAGCGCTTCCACATTCTTTTCGGGTGAAATGCGCCCCTGGTAGACAAACAGTCTGCGGGCATAGAGGTCAGCCTTAACCGCCGATGGCCCGGGGGAATAGCGGCGGGTATCAACCCCATTGGGAATCACCGCCAGGGTCGTAGCGGGCACCCCCAGTTTGACCAACAGGTCGCGCTGGAGGTCAGAGAAGACAATAACGCGATCGTAGTGAGCCAGGCAGGGGGCGTAAAGCTGGTAGGTCAGGTGCTGGGTGCCAGAGGTAATGCTGCGCACCCGGCGGTCAAAGGCGGGGTGAAACGTAGCCACCAGGGGCAAATTCAAATCGGCACAAATTTCAGGGAGTCGAAAATCTAGGGGCGACAGGGTGAGCGAAGCATGGACGATGTCAGGCTGCAACCGCTCTAGGGCCTCCGTCAGCAGTTTGCCCGACTTGAGAGAGGGAATAGTGAGAATCTGCGATTTGAATAGAAAGGGGAGAGACACTTCCTCTGATTGCTCAGATGATTGCTCGGAAAGACGGTCGTGGTGGTGCCCGTGGGGTGACTGGTCAAAATGCAAAAACGTAACCCGGTTACCTCCTTCTAGCAGGGCGTTGGTGATCTCCCGACCATAGGTAACATTGCCACAGAAGGGCGATTTTTTGCCGAGCCACGCAATGTGCATGTCGTCTAACGCTATCCGTTGAACAACCAGAATCTGCGCCAGCTGTACACCGTCGCATCTGTCTAAACCACTACACTGATTTGCAAACCTTTCTCAGGTAAAAAATAGAACCTAGCCTTGGGCCTGGGTCTTTCGCAGTGCCGTATCGGCAATATACCAGGTTACAACTCCTCCGATGCCAACTATTGCCCCCATACCTACAAAAACGTTGGCTAACCCGAGGCGCGCTTCGACCACGCTGGCAAGGGCGAGGGGTAGGCTGAGGGCAATGTTGACCATATTATTTTGCAAGCCAAAAACCTTGCCACGCATAGCCTCGGGCGTTTTTTCTTGAATCAGCGTCTGCATGGGGATGCCCACAAAGGCACCGCACAACCCCAGGGTGGCAATCACCGCCATTGAAGCCCACAGCTGCTGGGTTGTCCAGGCTAAAGCAACCAGGCAGCCGGCCATGCCCAGGGCACCCCACAGACTCAAGAAACGCCGAGGGAACCGGGGGCCAAAGTTGCCCACTAGCACCGCCCCCAGGCCGAGTCCGAAGCCTCCCGCCGCCAGCAAAAAGCCAAACTGCGACGCCTTAATCGCAGGAATCATCTCGGCTAGGCGCACCGCCAGCACCGCCAAGGCGGCAAACACCGACGACAGCAGTACCAGCTGAATAATCGCCACTCTCACCTGCACCTGTTGGCCTAGATAGCGAAATCCATCCTTGATATCGGCCCAAAAATGAGACAAATCTTCGTGGGGGGCTGACAAATTCTCTTTGCCGGTATCCATGGTCATTAGGCATAGCCCCGCCGTCAGATAGCTGAGGCCAACTAAGATAGCTGGGCCGTTGTCGGCCACCCCCAGGGCTAGCATCAGCTTGTCAGCCAGAGCCAGCAGCGGCTCGCCCACCGCAAAGCCCACAATCACTGAGGCCATCATAGTGGTGGTGTAAAGGGAGTTGGCGGAGAGCAAATCGCTCTCGGCGACAATTAGCGGAATAATCGACTGCTCTGCGGGCGCGAAAAACTGGGTCAGGGTGGAAATCAAAAATGTCACCACCAGCAGTAGCCAGAAGGCCACGGGCAGGTCTAGCAGCGTGCCCCAGCCCGCCGTCAGCCAAATGCCCAGGGGCAGCGCAATCACCAGCCCGCCGCGCAGCAGGTTAGACCACACCAGCACCGGGCGCTTGCGCCAGCCATCGACAAACACCCCGGCCAGTGCCCCAAACAACACCGCCGGAATGGTAAAGGCAATCATCACCGCCGCCACCCAGCCACTAATGCTCTGGTCTGGAGTATCAAATCGAGCGGCAATAATGGCAATCATCAACACTAAGTAGACTTTATCGGCCAGCTGAGAAAAGAGCTGTCCGGCCCACAAGATTAAAAAATTGCGGTTCTGGAAAATGGCCCCAAACCCATTGTCGGCATCTAGGGAGTGGGCCTGAGGCTCTAGGGAAGCGCTGGGGCCAGAAGATTGGGCAGTGGAGTCTGAATCGTCCTGAACCGGAGATAGCGGGGACTCTTTTACAGGCTCTTGGGCAGACGTTGTCTTTGGCAAGTCGTTTGCCTCAGCCTTGGCGGTATCGATATCAGCGTCAAACTCGCGCAGCATGGGGTAACCAACGAACCGGGGGCTTTATACTCAGCAGTCTAAACGGTAGCAAAACAGACATCAACCAGCGTTGCCGACCGGATGGGGCGTTCGAAGTAGTCTTGGGTATATTCTCGCAGAAGCCGCTCAACTCGTGACCAGAGCTGCTGATTTTTTGCCGCGATGCCCATTTCGAGCGGTTGGGCCAGCGCGGCCTTTACCCCGATCACCCCCCTGATCGCTACGGTCGACAAAATCTCAGGTTTGCTGAGCTGTTGCAGCAGTGCCACATCGGTGGCGGTAAGCATAGTGGGCGGTCTATGGCCGTAGCGGCCCTGATTTTCTTTGAGATTCTTCTCCCCGGTGGCCTGCACTAGGCCGCCCGCCTCGGCGCTAAACTCGATTTGCCAGGCGGGGTCGAGCAGATCGGGCACGATCGCCCGACGGCTGCGGGTGCAGTGATGCACTTCAGGGGCCACCCCAGCCAAGGCCAGTAGGTGGTATAGCCCGTGACACAAAGCTGCCAGAAGCGCCTCGGGGGCAGCGGTTTCAAGCCGCTCCAGATGCTCGACAAACACCTGAAATAATTCGCCCTGGGGACAGTCGCTCAAGGCCATGAGCAACACTACCTCGGCCAGGTACTGACTGGCGGTGAGCCGCCCCAGATGCTGGCTTAGCCCCGGAAAGGTGCGCAGAGTGTCGGCCTGGATCAGCTTGTCGAGGTGTTTGCCCTTGACCACCAGCACCTGATTAATCACAAACAGATCGCTGCGCCCCCCCAGCCGCGATTGGTGCTTGCGCGACCCCGGCGCCACGGCCCGCACCAGACCCACATCGGGGGTGAGAATGGTGAGCAGGCGATCGGTCTCGCCGAGGGGCACGGCCTTGAGGTTGATGCCGGTGGCTTTGTAGGTTTGACTCATGAAGCAGCGACAGAGCTAGAGCCTTAGCATAGCGCTCACCCGAGGGATCCGTAGTAGAGAAGACCGTGGGTCGGCGATCGCGGCGGGTAACGGCTGCACCATAGGTGATAACCCCACGCCACGGGAGTCGAACGCGAGTGACCCATCTTTACGGTGAATGTCATACTGGATAGGCAAAAACCCACGCGGCTGCAATGACTGATTTTCTCGCCCCTCTCAACCCCGCCCAACGCCAATCTGTCGAACACCACTGCGGGCCGCTGCTGGTGGTGGCGGGGGCGGGGTCGGGAAAAACCCGGGCGCTCACCTACCGCATCGCCAACCTGGTGCTGACTCACAAGACCGACCCCGACAACATTTTGGCGGTGACCTTTACCAACAAAGCCGCCAAGGAAATGAAAGAGCGCATTGAGGTGCTGTTTGCCGAGCAAGATGCCCAGGCCCGCCACGGCAAATCGCTCTCGTCTCTACCCCAGTACGAGCAGACCAAGCTCAGGTCGCAGGTCTATAAGACCATCACCAAACACCTTTGGATTGGCACCTTCCACGCCCTCTGCGCCCGCATTTTGCGGTTTGACATTGAGAAGTATCAGCATCCCGCCGGCTACCGCTGGACGAAGAATTTCTCGATTTTTGACGAGTCTGACGCCCAGGGTTTGGTCAAAACCATCGTCACTCAAACCCTAAATCTGGACGACAAAAAATTTAACCCCCGCTCCGTGCGCTTTGCTATCAGCAACGCCAAAAACCAAAACCTGACGCCGGACGAACTGGAGCGCGAGCAGCCTAACTACCGGGGCCGGGTAATTGCCGATGTCTACCGTCACTACCAAAAGGCGCTGGCCGAAAACAACGCCCTCGATTTCGACGATCTCATTCTCATGCCTGTGCATTTGTTTCAGCAAAATGAGCAGGTGCTGGCCTATTGGCACAAGCGGTTTCGCCACATTTTGGTAGACGAGTACCAGGACACTAACCGCACCCAGTACGACCTGATTCGCCTGCTGGCCACAAACGGTGAGTTGATCGCCACCTACAAAGACTGGAATCACCGCTCGGTGTTTGTGGTTGGTGATGCAGATCAATCAATTTATTCCTTTAGGGCGGCAGATTTCACTATTCTGATGAACTTTCAGGATGACTTTGGCGACGGGCTGGCGGACGACGACACCCGCACCATGGTGAAGCTGGAGGAAAACTACCGCTCCACCTCCAACATTCTCGAAGTCGCTAACCACCTGATCGAAAACAATACCGAGCGCATCGACAAGGTGCTGCGGGCTACCCGAGGCGAGGGCGAAAGCATCTATGTGTACCGGGCCGACGATGAAAATGCCGAGGCCGACTTTGTGGTCAGCCAGATTCGCAACCTGGAGACTCAGCACCCGGAGCTAAACTGGGGTGCGTTTGCCATTCTCTACCGCACCAACGCCCAGTCGCGCGCCTTTGAGGAGGTGCTGACCCGCTACAGCATTCCCTACCAGGTAGTGGGGGGGCTGCGGTTCTATGATCGCCGCGAGATCAAAGACGTGCTGGCCTATTTAAGGGCGATCGCCAACCCCTTCGACACCGTTAGCCTTAAGCGGGTGATCAACGTGCCCCGGCGCGGCGTTGGTAAGGGCACTCTCGATAAGCTAGAGCAAGCCACCCAAACCCTGGGCGGCATCCCCCTGTGGGAGATTCTCGCTGACGACACCTCGGTGAAAACCCTGGCCGGTCGCTCTGCCAAGGGGGTGCTGGAGTTTGCCGAGATTATTAAAAAATATCGCCAGGGCATCGACGAGCAAAAAGGCTCTGAGATCATCCAGGGGGTGCTCGAAGACAGCGGCTATCTGGCGGCGCTGAAGGCCGAGGGCACCGACGAAGCCGATGATCGCTTCGGCAACGTGCAGGAGCTCTACAACGCCGTGCTGCAATTTGAGGAAGAAAATGTAGACGATCCTTCTCTGCTGGCCTTCCTGTCTAACGCCTCCCTGGCCTCTGACATGGACGACAACAAAGAGGGCAAAAATGCCGTGTCACTGATGACCCTGCACTCTTCCAAGGGGCTAGAGTTTCCGGTCATATTCCTCGTCGGTCTAGAGCAGGGCCTATTCCCCAACCACCGCTCGCTCGAAGACCCCGCCGCCACCGAAGAAGAGCGCCGCCTCTGCTACGTGGGCATTACCCGCGCCCAGGAGCGTCTATTTATCTCCCACGCCCGCGCTCGCCGTCTCTACGGCAACCGCGAACCCGCCAGCCCCTCGCTATTTTTGAGCGAGCTGCCCCTCGATCTGGTCACCGGGAACAGCAGCATGGGCCTGCCCCAAAAGTGGAGCACCCCCATGCGTGAAGCCCGCAACAAGAGCGAAGCCGCCGCTAAACCGGGCAGCGGTGCCCACGAGTCAGACTGGACCGTGGGTGATGTGGTGGTGCACAAGTCTTACGGGGCGGGGGAAGTCACCCACATTTTTGGCGCAGGCAATAAGATTTGCCTAGCCATCCATTTTCAGGGACAGGGCCGCAAGATCATTGACCCCAAGATTTCGGCTCTGCAACGGGCGGAGTAGCAAACCGTGGACTTTACTCATACGCCCGGCAGAGATATCAACTGGCTTTGTAGAAGGTTGCCACTGAGTTATTTCAAAGGGATTAGAGTGACTCGTTTACGCCGCCAAAATTTGAGCGGCAGTAAGACTCAGATACGGAAACGTAGGGGACCGGATCAGATCATTCCCTTGCAACACAGCGGAATCGTAAAACTGATGGGCTAACACGCAGAGCGTGATGCGGGTTTTAATCGGGTCAACAATCCAATATTCAGGAATCTCCAGCAGCCCATATTCAGAACGCTTAGAGCGATAATCGTCTGTCTCGGTGGACGGGCTAACCACCTCGACTACTAATAGCGGCGGCGGCTCATGGAGATCGATAACGGCCTCTCTATTCGCCATGGCATCCCATTGGGCCTGGGATAGAACGGTAACGTCGGGAATGCGGGAGGTATCCCAGCGCCTGCCCCGGGGTGATCGCACGCCTACCATCGCAGCCTTAGCCGTCCAGGGCAGTTCTTGCCGCTTAATTTCGTCGCGAAATTGGTCGTTCAAAAATTCGATAATGGCCCCGTGACGCCCAGTTCCCAAAGCCATAGGAATCAGGCTCCCATCCACAAGTTCGTAACGGGTGTCGGTGCCATCAGTGTAGGTGAGGTAATCCTCAAAAGTTAGTTTTTGAGCGGTGATTGTCATCGGTGAGTTTTACCTCCTTAGACCGACGGTGGCAGGCTATCTTGCGGGCCAGAGTGGCCCGCAAAACGGTTTTTCATCGCTTCAAGTTCACTATCTACCGCAGTTGAGCCACCCTCTAGGGCGGCAAACTGGCGTTCTAGAGGGTCGCCGCTGAGTTCTTCGAGGGCTTCCGACTGGGCTTCTAGATCCATCACGCGCTCTTCCATGCGCTCAAAGGCGGCGATGGAGCCGCTGGTGCCAGTTTGACCCAGCATTTCTTGAATGCGCTGGGATGCCTCGGCGGAGCGGGCGCGGGCAATGTAGAGATCTTTTTTGGTGCGGGCATCAGCAATTTTGGCCTCTAGCCGCCGCATGTTGTCTTTGAGACCGATGACCACATCGCGCTGCTGGTCGAGTTGGGCATCCATGGCCTGGGCCGACTGCAAATAGGTTTGGCGACGAGTGAGGGCCTGGCGGGCCAGATCTTCTTCGCCCTTGGCAATAGCTAGCTCAGCCCGGTTATACCACTCTTGGGAGGTAGATTTGGCCTGGGCGCTTTGGCGCTCGGTACGCTTTTGAGTGGCGATCGCCTGGGCCACCGCCTGCCGCAGCTGAATCAGGTTGCCCTGCATGTCAGCCATGGCTTGCTCAAGCACTTTTTCAGGGTCTTCAGCCTGGTTAACCGCGCTACTGAGGTTAGCCCGCAAGACTCGCCAAACCCGATCAAACAGACCCATCAGACGATCTCCCTAAGGTTGCCCTGTCTCAGCATAACAGGCAGGTTCAAGGGTGTAGATGGGTGAGTAATCTATAGGTGAGTAATCTATAAAGGTTACTCACCCATCTACTTACTCTTCCTAAGGCGAAATCACCTGGGCCGGAATCCCCTGCCCCTGGAGCTGATTCACCAGGCTGCGGGCCGACGATTCTTGAGAAAACGCGCCCATTTGAATGCGGGTGCCGCTGGAAAAGTTGCGCACGTAGGCGTCACCCACCGCACTCCGAGCTGCCTCTAGCGACTGAGCACCGCTGTAATCAGTCACCACATAATAACTGGGTGCTGCCTGGGGCGGAGCCTGGGTAATGGGGGCCGGGGGCGCTACCGAGCCGATTGGGGCTAAGGGAGCCGGAGGGGCCGGGGCGCGATTAAGAGCCAGGGGCTGGGGCGGCTGCACCGCTGCCGGGGGAGCCGGCTGAGGGGCGGGGGGAGCAGGTGTCGGGGCGGGCGTGGCAGGAGCCGGGGTAGGGGTGGCAGGAGCCGCCTGGCGGGGAGTGGTGGGCACAGCACTAGATGGGTTGACCGCTGCCCTTGGAGCAGAGACAATTTCAGCCCGCAGCACCCCTGAGTTAACGCCGCTGCCTGCGGCCGTCGGCACCCCTGGTCGACTGTCGGGGGGCACCTGCTCGTCTAGGGGCTGCCCCGCTTGTACCTGGGCCTGCGGGGTACTCTGGCCTGGGGTGCTCTGGCCTGTCCGGGGGGCATTGGCCGAGGGCAGGTTACTGATGTTGCTCAAGTCGAGCGACATGAATTCTTTTTCTGATAGGTCTGGCCCCAGGGGCTTAAACCCAGCGTCAGACTGACCACCGACACCGTCTAACGCAACGGCCTCATCGGTTGCGATACCGTCGGCCGGTTGCCCCTTCAGTCGGCGGGCAAGGGGGCTATCAGTAAGATGTTGCACAGCCTGGGGCGACATTGCTAAGTAGCCAAAGCCGGCGCTGCCGACCAGCAGCAGCAGCAGCAGCCCCATACCCAGGGGGGTGGCTAACTGCCGGGCGAGAGAAGGGGTGTCATCTTCAGCCTGGCGGGGGCGTGAACCGGGGGGCACGCTGCCCAGCAGAGCTTCGGTACTTTCGAGATAGTCTTCGGGGGCTTGGCGATAGGTGGTCAGGGTGCCGCCGTGGCTGAGGCGCACCTGATTAACGGTGGCCTTGGGGGGGTATGCCTGGTTGTTGGGCACCGATGCCTGCCCTAGAGTCTCTTGCAGACGGGCACTGGGGGGCGGAGCCGCCGCCGTCGTAGCCGGGGCGGCGGTCTTGAGGGCAATGAGATCGAGGGGTTTGCGGTTTTGCCGTAGCTGTAAACGGGCTGGGGCCGCAGGCACCGTCGCATTTCCCGACTGATTTTGACGATAGCGGTGCAGTTCGTCATCCAGGTTGAGGTTAAGGCTTTCTACCGCCCGTTGCAGGCGTAGGTTTGACTCACCTGAGGGGGCAAAACTCTCAGGCCTGGTGGATAGACCAGAGGGCAATTGCGTCATGGTTCTCATCTCCCTGGATGTAGCACTGATTAATACTACTGATTTCTCTCAAGTTGGCAACTAAATTGGGGGGGTAAATCAGTTATGCAACGCTAAATGTAGCGAAAGGTATAGCCGTAGCCGACATCATTGGGACGTTTTGCTCGCAACGATCCCTGCCTGAGTGCCCATGGCTATAACCTGCGGATCTAGACGGCACAGGGGAGTAATGCTTTAGCGACGCCGATGACCATGATCTGGGTGCGATCTGAGGGTGGCGATCGGGTTTTCTAAACCTAAAGCAGGGTGCAATAAAAAACATGGGCAATCAGTCGGGCTGGGTGGGGGCTGGCGCATACTGCGCTGGGCTGTTGATGGTTAGTTTTGTGGTGCGCCACCTGGGGCTAGGCCCTTGGGCGGGGGCGGCGATCGCCGCCTCGATCTCCCTTGGGGCTGCCGGTCTAGCCGCTGGGGTGCTGCCTCGATATTGGCGACGCGGGCCAAGGGCCTCGCTATGGTTGATGGCCGGGGCTGTGGGCATTTTTGCCGCCCTCAACTACGGTCTGCGCTATCCGGCCCCGGCGCTACGAGATATCAGCTATCTGCTACCCCAGAGCGATGTCGCCGGAGCGCAGCAGATCGTCACGGGTACGGTGCAAGATCTGCCCCGTCTCACCCGTCAGGGCCAAGGTCAGCTTTGGCTCAAGGTTACACAGGTGAGGCAGCTCAACGCCCAGGGCCAGGATATTAGCTCTGGAACTCGCCAAGGTAAGCTCTATGTCACCCTACCCGCCAACCAGAGCGAGGGGCTGTATCCGGGGCAAAAAGTCGAGGTGCGGGGCCAGCTCTATGCGCCAGCGCTGCCCAAGAACCCTAATGCCTTTAACTTTCGCGGCTACCTGGCCAGTCAGCGCTGCTTTGCCGGATTCACGGCTAAGAGCGTGACGCCTGACAAGGGTCAATCGCCGTCGCCATGGGCGCTGTGGCAGCTCAGGGTGCGTATTGCCCAAGCCCACGAAGACGGGTTGGGCAGCCCCGAGGGGCCGCTGGTGAGCGCCATGGCCCTGGGGCGCAAGGCGGTGAACGTGCCCTACGACATTCAAGATATGTTTATGCAGGCAGGCATGGCTCACACCCTGGCGGCTAGCGGGTTTCACGTGTCGCTGGTGCTGGGGGTGGTGCTGGCGATTATGGGGCATCGGGCGATCGCTGATCGCTTTTCTAATCCGGTAAAAGCCAAGGTCATCGCTGGCGGCCTTGCCCTTGGGGTCTATGTGCTCATCACTGGCGGACAGCCGAGTGTGATGCGCGCGGCGGTGATGGGGGCGGCGGTGCTCACAGGTCTAGCCCTGGAGCGCAGCGTCAAGCCCCTGGGCTGTCTGCTGCTGGCGGTGACGCTGCTGCTGCTGTGGCACCCCGACTGGATTGACGACATTGGCTTTCGCCTCAGCGTGATGGCCACTTTTGGGTTGATGGTGGCGGTGAAGCCGATCGCAGACCAGCTAGAGTGGCTGCCGACTACCCTGGCTGCCGTTGCCGCCGTTCCTCTGGCGGCCTACCTGTGGACGATTCCCCTCTCTCTGTACTACTTCAATACCCTGACCACCTACAGCATTTTGCTCAACATGGTGACCACGCCCCTAGTGATGGCGATCAGCCTGGGGGGCATGGTCAGTGGAGCGATCGCAGTCGTGTGGCCCTGGCTGGGGGCGCAGGTGGCCTGGTTGCTGTGGCTGCCCGCCCATCTACTGATTGCCCTGGTGCGGTGGGAGGTGAGCCTGCCGGGCAGCGCCCTGGCGACGGGTCACATTGGGCTGGGGCAAATGTTTGGCCTCTACGGTCTCTACGGCCTCTGGGGCTGGGGGCCAGCCCGCCGCCGCGGGCTGATGGCGTTGCTAATCGCGCTGGTGGCCCTGGGGCCGCTGCTGTATCGGGGGGCAACGCTGTCGCAGGTGACAGTGCTAGCGGCGGGGCAGGATGCGGTGATGGTGGTGCAGGACGGCAGGTCGCCCCTAGTGATCAACAGCGGCACCGACAAGACGGCTTTCTACACCGTAGTGCCCTTTTTGCGTCAGGCGGGCATTAACCGGCTCACCGGGGCCATCCACGGCGACGATAGTGATGGTGAGAACTGGCGCACCATTGCCGAGAAAGCTCCAATCCGCAAATTTTACGGGGCCAGTTCAGCGCTGGCAGTTGTGCCTGTGGGGGGCCAGTTCCAGCCGCTGATTCCAGCACAAACCCAGAGCATTGGGCGGCAGCGAATACAGTATTTGCAGGAGGGAGCGCGGGGGCTACGGCTAGATTTGATGAATCGCCAAAGCTGGCTGCTTTTGCCCCAGCTATCCCCAGAACAGCAAAGGCCCTGGCTTCAGGCTCACCCTGGACTGCAAAGCGAGGTGCTGTGGTGGCATGGAGAAACCTTGGCGGCAGAGGTGATCGATGAACTGGGGGCAAAGGTGGCGATCGCCTCCGCCCGCGAGATCGATCCAGATACCGAGCAGCTGTTGCGCGATCGTGACATTCTGGTCTTTTGCACCGAGCGCGATGGGGCCATTACCTGGAGCCCGCGTCGGGGTCACGAAGCCTACCTGGCGACACAACCCCACCGCGCCACCGCCTTCGAGTAGAGTTCTGCCCTCCTCGGCAGCTATGCATCTGGCTTTCAAAGTGCCGCAGTAGGGCCAGTTAAAATTCTGCTGACGGTTGACTAGCGGTAGCAATACGGTGGTGCAACAACAACCTACTGCACCAATAAGTTGAGTTGGTAGTTGATGCGGCCGGTGCCGCCGGTTTGCTGCTGCACCACCGTATTGGGGCCATTGAAGGCGATCGCCACCGAAGCCGAAGCCGGCGAATAGCTGCCCACAATAGTGACGCGGGTAATTGACTCGTTCAGGTAGGGGCTAATGTCTACAAATTCTGAATTGCTGCTCAGGGGCACCCGAGTGTGGTCATCGATCTCGATATAGCCCTGGAGGGTGGCCCCCGATGGCACGCTCACCGATAGCAAATGAGGCTCGTCTAAATTGGCTCTCTCAAGACTGATGGTATTGGTTTGTCGCTGATACGAGTCCATGACATCCTTGGCACTGGCCTGAGACAAAATGGCGCTGAGGGCCTGATAGGTGACCCCAAACGACTGATTACCGTTAGCTGAGGATGGCCCCACCGCCGTCGTCACCGCGACTAAAATCAACAGAGCAACCCCAAGGGCTGATGGATGTTTCATGACTATGACATCTCCAGGAAAAGGGGAAGGCTGCCCCCAGACTTACCATTGACCCCACAAAAGAGGTTCCAGGGCGCTGAGATCAGCACCATAGTGCCGCAGACATCACCGACCTGGGGATAACCCAGGGCAACCCAAACAAGCCTGGCTCTACAGGACACCACCTAGGGCCAGCAAGTTCCCCAGAAAATCTACCTCCGCAGGCGATCTAGCGAGGTTTTAAACTTTTTGCAGCACAAACAGGCTGCCCTGATTGCCGCGACCAATGCGCAGGTCGTGGTCTAGGTAGGTGACCTCCAGCCAGCCCGAGGAGCGATCGCTATTAATCCTAAAATCAATCCCCTGCAGCAGCGAAAACTTGGGCGTAGTCTCCATCGCCTGAACAAACTGGGCGGGCGACTGATAGCCCAGGGGCTGCCGTAGCCCCACCACGCCGCGCTCAAAGCGGACGTTGACCCGCCGGGTAGACAATGGCTCTAGGGTGGCAGAGACCGACACCAGCCCCGAGAGCAGCGGCGGGCCGTTGACTTCGGCGATGTTGTAGATGCGGTTTTCGGCCAGGCGAATGCACTGATAGATAGGGCCGAGGGAGGCCAACGGGACGCGATCAATATTCAGCAGCTCTTGACTGGTGGTGTAGAGCAAGCGCCAGTCGCCGTTGAGCAACTCGGTGGCCTGAAGGGGGTCGGGGGTGGGGTTGCGGCCCTCTAGCATGGCGGCGGCGGCCCCAATGGCGGTGCGATCGCTCGGGCTGCTGTTAAGCCCCCGGTTAGACGGGGCCACGGCATCGAGTAGCTCAATTTTGGCCAACATGGCGCGATCTCCGCAGCGGTACCAGGGGCATGATACGGCAAAAGTTTGGCGGTCGGCAGAATGGTGTCTCTGCTACGATGTAGAGTCTGCGTATTGCTATAGGCCGCCACCATGACTGAAAAGTATTACAACCCCTCTCTGCGCCAGATACCCCGCAGCGCCAAGGCTCCAATTTTGCCCGCCAACAGCGCATCGTCGATTCTGAGCTGGCTAGAGGACATTGGTCGCCTGCGCAGCCGCGAAGTCGTCGAGGTGGTGCGCGAAGAGGCTGAAAACGAGGAAATTTCAGACCTGATGGGCAACGACGACAACTTTGAGGACGATGACGACTCCGATCTCGCCATTGATGATGACGACTAAGCGACGACGATTAACCCTTGGCTTTGTGCCTGAGAGCTCACCAGCACGCTGTTACTATTAAGTGTTGTAAAACTTTACCCCTCAATCGGGCTATTCTCCTAAACTTCCTGACTATTTCCTAGCGCTTGACCGTAGTCAATTGGCAGATCATCCAGTAGACTCCTGTTGGTGTGTGGTGTGACAAAGTTGAGGAATTGTTTGTGGATGCGAAGTTTTTAGCACCAAAGCAGCTGTCCCTGAGCGGCCAGACTGTATTTTGGCTGCTGAGTTTGGGGCTGAGTGCCTCGGCTGTTGGCTTAGATAGCACCCTAGGCAATGCTGCAAGCCTGGGCGGGTCGATTATTGTTCCGTTTTTGGTGGCCGCGCTGGGCAGCAGCCTGATGGGCCTTTGGGCCGTGCCGCTGCTGCGCGCCCTCAAGACCGGGCAGTTTATTCGTGCAGAAGGCCCCCAGGGCCATTTAAAGAAAGCGGGCACCCCCACCATGGGCGGCGCTTTTTTTGTGCCCGTGGCGGTGATCACCGCCCTAGTGGCCACAGGTCTCGCCCGTGACGTGTTAGCAGTTTCTGCGCTGACCTTGGCCTACGGTGCCATCGGCTGGATGGATGACTGGCAGGTGATTCAGCGGCGTTCCAACAAGGGGATTTCGCCCCGCACCAAGCTGGGCCTGCAGATTGCCGTAGCGGCGTTGTTTTGTCTGTGGGTGCTGGTGAGTCAGCCGGTCGCGATCGCCTCATCCCCGATCACTACCGTGGCCCTACCCCTCGGGCTAGGGCTGCCCCTCGGCTTTTTGTTTTGGCCCCTGGCGGGGTTTGTGCTGGTGGCCGAGAGCAATGCTACCAACCTCACCGATGGCCTAGATGGCCTGATGGGTGGCACGGGGGCGATCGCGTTTATGGGCCTAGCGGCCATTGTCGCCCCCAGCCACCCCGACCTGATGATCTTTTGTGCAGCCATGGCCGGGGCCTGCCTAGGCTTTTTGCTTCACAACCACAACCCGGCTCGGGTTTTCATGGGCGACACGGGATCCTTAGCCCTGGGCGGTGCTCTGGGGGCCGTGGCCATTCTCAGCGGCAACCTGTTTGCCCTGCTGGTACTCACCCTGCTCTTCTTTGCCGAAACCCTGTCGGTGATTGTTCAGGTCGGCTACTTTAAGGCCACCAAAGGCCCCGATGGCGCCGGCAAGCGGTTCTTTAAAATGGCCCCGCTACATCACCACTTTGAGCTGTCAGGCTGGTCTGAGATTCAGGTGGTGGCGTCGGCCTACCTGATCACCGCCCTGCTAGCCGGGCTGGCGCTTCAGGTTAGATAGCTTCAAAGACTGCGACTTAAGCGTGAGGGCAGCTGCAGAACTACCCTGCTATTTGCCGGGGTAAACATAGACCAGTGCGTCATGGCAACCCTACAAGATGCCAACTTTTTGGGTTACGACTGCATTTTGATCCGCGACTGTGGCACCACTACCTCCCCCGACTACTGCACTCAAGCCACGGTCTACAATGTGAACCAATGCTTTGACTTTATGGCTAACTCAGTGGCGGCGGCCTTGGCCCTGGGACAGGGATAGGTGGGCACAGGATCTAGCGCTACATCTGAACCCGCGACCCTCAAACCCTTCCCCCCAACCGAACTTGGTGAAAACTTTTTTGACTAAATTTTGACTAAATTTGGTGCATTTGCTCTAATGTGGACTACCCTTGGGCAGACCAATTTTTAGGCTTGTTTCACGTTTCTCAACGCCCCTTCTACCGTCATCATGAACGTACCTTTTTCTTCCGAATCTGCTTACGCTGTGGCTCCAGAGGCACCCCAGGGCAACCGCCAGGCCCCATCGGTGCCGATCTCGGTGTATCGCGAGCTGGCGACCGAGTTGCGGGCCACCCAGGCCATGGCAGATTCGCTGACTCAGCAAAATCAGCAGCTCACCCAGCAAAATCAGGTGCTGCGCCAAGAGATGATTCGCTTTGCCGACTCAGCGGCCCAGCTCAAGCAGGCCATAGAAGGGAGTCAGCCTCAGCCGATTGAGGTTTCGCGGGCTATGGGTGCTCCCATGGCGATCAACTTTGGAGCCGAGTCTGGGGCCATGCAGTCTGGGCAGCTGTCAGAAGATAACTCTGGTTCTCTGCCTGAGCGGCTGTCAGAGTCGGTGGGCGAAGGGGTATCTAATCTGACTAGTCAGATCACCCAAATGATGAAGCCTAAAGCTAAGGCCAAAAAAGCGCCTAAGCCCCCCCAGCGTTCCCAGACCACCCACCCCCAGCGGCTCTACACCGAGGAGCGCCTAGACGCTAACCGCCCCGGCCAGCTGAGCCAGAAATCCTCAGATATGAGTGGCCTGTGGCTGGCGGCAACCATCCTGCTAATCGTGATTAGCGCCTTTGGGGCCGGGTTTTTGATTATGAAGCCCCTTTTGAGCAACTCTCGCTAAGAGGCAGCAGCTCAGTCTCTGGGTATCGACTTCAGACTCTCAGTTAGTTACCCAGGGGCTGTCTCAGCTTTTGTAGCTGTTAATACAGTATCCTAGGGGCCAAGCCCGATACACATAGACCGAAGCCAAGAGACAACCGCTGAAACACCCTAGTTTGATCTATGAAAAAAATAGAAGCTATCATTCGCCCCTTTAAGCTTGACGAAGTTAAGATTGCCTTGGTCAACGCCGGGATCGTCGGCATGACTGTATCTGAGGTGCGCGGCTTTGGTCGCCAAAAGGGGCAGACCGAGCGCTACCGAGGCTCAGAGTACACCGTTGAATTTCTCCAGAAGCTCAAAATTGAGATTGTGGTAGAAGAAAACCAGGTTGATACGGTGGTTGACAAGATTATTTCTGCTGCCCGCACTGGCGAAATTGGCGACGGCAAAATTTTCGTCAGCCCTGTCGACGAAATCGTCCGCATTCGCACCGGGGAGAAAAACACCGAGGCGGTGTAGGGTCTCAAAATACTTATTTAATCCAAAAAAGACGAGGTGAATCACCTCGTCTTTTTTTGGATCTTAGGGATGGATAGCTCACTGACCCCCGGTGGGGCCACTGGCTACTCTCTATGTCCCAGCCCTTGCCAAAGAGATGCTTCGCTAGGCATCACTGAACCTTGGGGCGCAGTTTCTGCCTGCTCGATAGCGATTAGAGTCGTTGTTGCACTGACAAAGGTAGCAGCGGCAACGACGGCGACAACGGTGGCGAGCATTTCTAGGCGGTGAAGGGCGATCGCTACGCTCGGGTCTTGAAATTTCATTGCAGGGTGACAGAACAGAATAATCTTCTTTTATTCTAACCATTCTGTAGCTTTAGATACAGAAAACCAAAAATAACCTCGAACTACTGCCCTACGGTTGAGGATGAGTAGGGGGGCATTGCAGCAAGTGCATGGACACAGCGCATAAAAATCATAGAGATAACGCTTTTGTAAGCGCTTACACAAAGTACCTAGGGAGTCGCCCTTAATCTTTACCTGTGGTCAGATTTTATTCGCGGGTGGTTGTATTTCGGTGGGCAAAGCTTCTGGGTTTTAGCGCTGGCTGGCTGGCGTATTTCCTTTGATCTGATGGCTTTTGCTGGTTTTATCTGTTTTTTTGCTGTTTTTTTGTGGGCTTAGGCGTTTTCTACTGGCTTGGTTGCAGACACATCTGTTATCGGCCTGTGTCTTGTACGGCTGAGTCAGTTTGATGATGTCTTGTTTTTCCTTGGGGAGGTAAGAGGGCTATGGCTGGAATATGGTCGTTCAACGGCAGGCATAGAGTCCTGCACCTGACGTGGTTTGCTTTCTTTTTGTCGTTTGTGGTTTGGTTTAACTTTGCGCCCTTGACCACGGCCATTAAGGCCGAACTGGGGCTGAGCGATCCGCAAATGCGCACCATCGCTATCTGCAACGTGGCGCTGACGGTGCCCGCCCGTATTGTTGTGGGCATGGTGCTTGACCGCTTTGGGCCGCGCATCACCTATTCCTGCCTGCTGATCTATTCGGCGATTCCCTGTCTGGCCTTTGCCCTGGCCCAAAACTTTGAGCAGATGGTCTACTCGCGCCTGGCGCTGAGCATTGTCGGCTGCAGCTTTGTGATTGGCATTCGCATGGTGGCCGAGTGGTTTGAAGAGAATGAAATTGGTCTGGCGGAGGGCATCTACGGCGGCTGGGGAAACTTTGGCTCGGCGGGAGCGGCCTTTACGCTGCCCAGTATTGCGGCAGCGCTGGCCTTTTTAGGGGCAGGTCAGGTGAACTGGCGGCTGGCGATCGCCCTAACCGGCCTTGTCGCCGCCTGCTATGGCGTGATCTACTACTTCAGCGTGACCGATACACCGCCGGGCAAGGTCTACGAGCGCCCTCCCAGCAGCGCTGGCATGGAGGTGACCAGCCAGCGCGATTTTTGGTTTTTGCTGGCGTCTAATATTCCTCTAGTGGGGGCGTTGGGGGTGATTGCCTGGCGGTTGACCAAGGTAGGCTTTATTGGGAACCAGGCTCTGGCGGTGATTGGGGTGCTGTTGGTAGGCCTGTATCTGTTTCAGGCCTACAACATCTGGCAGGCCAACAAGCCGCTAATGACCGGGGCCAAGCGCTATGCCCCGGCTGATCGCTACAAGTTTTCTCAGGTGTTTAACCTAGAGATGGCCTACGTGGCCTGCTTTGGCTCTGAGCTGGCCGTGGTATCGATGCTGCCCACTTATTTTGAGCGAGGCTTTGGCCTGGCGGCGGCGGCGGCCGGGGCCGTTGCGGGCATGTATGCCTTTATGAACCTGGTGGCGCGACCGGGCGGCGGCCTGATCTCAGACAAACTGGGCAGCCGCAAGCTCACCCTGGTGGTTACCATCGCGGGCACGGGCTTTGGCTACCTGCTGTTCAGCATGTTTGGCCAGGGGGTGCCGATTTTCTTTGTGGTGCTGATGACCATGGTGGCCTCGTTTTTTGTGATGGCCGCTGAGGGGGCGACCTATGCCATTGTGCCCCTAGTCAAGCCCCGCATTACCGGACAGATTGCGGGCAATGTGGGGGCCTATGGCAACGTGGGGGCGGTGGTTTACCTCACGGTGTACAGTCTTTTGCCCCAGGGGGTGGCGGGCGACAAGCTGTTCTTTCAAATGCTGGGCTGCGTGGCGCTGATCGTGGCCTTTTTGAATGCCTTCACCCTAAAGGAAGTGGTGGGTGCCCACGCCGAACCCGGAGTGCCGATGCCGGCGAGGGTGTCGGTAGAGCAGGGCGATTCCCCTCTGGGGACGCTACGCGATCGCCTGTAGTTTCTGTCTTAACAACCGCAGGGTGAACTGTGGCTGCCTGATGGTGGATGGACATTGCCCGCCCTACCGCTGCTGACTCAAAACACGAAATCCGTAGGGGCGTAGCATGCTACGCCCCTACTACACATTTAAGTCTTGATGAGATAATCGCGCAGCAATCGCACCCCGTCCCTTACTCATGAGGCCAGGCCATGACGGCATCTATAGATTTTGAGGGCGCGGCGGTTGAAGAGACCGCCCCCCGCGAGCTGGACTACGGCCAGACCATGCTGGCCGCCGCCACCATTGGCATGGTGGGCGGCATCGTCGCCACCACCTACTACCTAGTGCTTGAGGGGTTCATGCACCTGGTGTGGCACACCCTGCCTGAGCAGCTGGCCCCTTTCTTTACCGACAGCTTCCCCGCCACCAACTACGTGTGGATCGCCGCCAGCGTTGGCGGGCTGCTGGTGGGGCTGACGCTGTATCTGATGGGCCTACCCGGCGAGGTTTCCCTAGTCGTCGAGAAAGTCCATGATCCGGGCCGCATCGACATTAAGCAGACCCCGGCGATGGTAGTGGCGTCGCTGTTTTCAATTGTGGCGGGGGGCAGCGCTGGGCCAGAGGCCCCCCTGGTGCAGGTCAACGGCAGCGTCGGCGGCTGGATGGCCCAAAAGCTGGGCCTCACCCTGCGCACTACGCGGATTTTCACCTTTTGCGGCATGGCGGCGGCGCTGGGGGCCTTCTTTGGCGCGCCCCTCGGCGGTGCTCTTTTTGCCCTCGAACTTCCCCATCGGCGGGGGCTAGAGTATTACGAGGCGCTGATTCCGGCAACGCTGGCGGCGATTCTCAGCTTTGGGGTGTTTCGGCTGACCACGGGGCTGTCGATTGGCGGCATGTACCATTTCACCTCAATCCCGCCGCTGACGCTGATCAATTTGGCCGAGGGGGCGGTGCTGGGGGCGATCGGGGCGGCGGTGGCGGCGCTGTTTGTGCTGGTGTTTCGCGTCGTCGGCTGGCTGACCCGGCCTTTAGAGCACCGCACCATTTTGCTGGCCACCCTGGGGGGTCTCTCCATTGGTCTGATTGCCCTGGTGTTTCCCCAGACGCTGTTTTTTGGCGAGCGCGAAATCGAGACCATTATCGAAACCGGCTCGACCTTTGGCGTCACGATGCTGCTGCTGATTGGCTTGGCCAAAATGCTGGCGATTAGCTGCACCCTGCACTCGGGCTTTCGCGGTGGGTTTATCTTTCCGCTGTTTTACATTGGGGCGGCGGTGGGGCTGGCGATCGCCCTCGGCTTTCCCCAGGTGCACCCCACCGTTGGCATGGTCTGCATGATGGCGGCGGTCAATGTGGCCATCACCAAAACCCCGATCAGCACCACGGTAATTCTCAGCGTGCTGTCGGACACGGCGATGGTGCCGGTGATTGTGATCGCTAGCCTGACCAGCTTTTTGCTGACAATTAATTTGAATATGATCAAGACTCAGCGATCGCGTAGCATCCCCGGAGGAGAATTGCGCCCTCTGTCTGACGGCGGCGATCGCACCACAGAAAGCGCCGCGCCACAGCTCCAACCCCAGGGATGAGCCGCTATTGTTCTAGGGGCTAGTTCAAAGAAGTAGCAAGCAGTTCCCCGATGAATAGACTTTCTTAAGCTAGCAGTTGTCGCTTGACGGTGAAGTTGTGCGGCAACCGATAACCTCAGATACCCGCTGATAGGCTTTGCACCGTCCACACCCACGCAACGTTAGGTAGGAGTTGTTGATCGCATGTGACGACGTTGAAGAAGTAGGTGTCCTCTGGAGATTGAGCGCAACGATCACGCATGGATAGGTGAAGGAATTTGTGCGCTTAGGGTAGGTTGTTGGGCAAGAAACCTATCAGGGGAGTTGGGTTCCGCTAGCGCTTCACCTAACCTACAGCAACTACAAGAGCTCTGCGAACATACTCAAGAGAAAGCAGTGCCGCCACTTGGGCTCATTGGGGAACTATCAGTGTTTCCTACTTCAGCTAAGAATGCTTCGATTCCGTTGGTTATGGTCTGTCTTGGGCGCGTTTTGCCTTTGCACTTTTCAGCCCAAGGCCGACCGGGATGAACAACGTCCCATTCTGAAGGGGCTTGCTCGAAACGACCGCTTCCAGGATTGTGATTACCAAATCCATCGAGGTAACTATTCCACAAAGGCCGCTTCCATTTAATGATTGAGGCCTCAAAAGTGCCTATCATGTCTGAACTTGCCCCCTCAAAGATCATAAAACGACACGAAAAGTCGTCAACAGAAAGATTATCCACAGCGATGATACTGCGGGCGTGCTCTCGGAGTCTCGAATAGAGCTCAGACGATTGTTTTTTACTCGAATCAGCTCGGCGCGACTGACGCCAACCTTTGGGCACAGCCTTACCCACGTAAATAGGGAAGTCGTAGGCCAGTCGATTTAACTCAGCGTACTGTGCGTAAGGCTCAGCCTTCCCAGTGTAATAGATTGCGTAAACTCCGGTACCAAGAAAACGCTCGGGTGGCGGAAGTGCGTGAACTGGCGTGCCGTTAAAGAAACGAATCGCATCTTTTACAAGCTCTACGAAAGCATCGTTCGCATAAACATGCTTTGAGCGATCAAACGGCTCCCGCTCTTGGGAATGTGATTGTGCCTTCCCTGCAGATTTCTCAGCCATGCATTACTGCTTTTTTTGAAGTCAACTGATGCATTAGCTTACGCGCAACAACCTCGCACATTGTAACCGGCACTGCATTTCCTAATTGCCTCATAGATTCGGTCCACGATCCCTCGAAGATCCAATCGTCGGGAAATGTTTGTATTCGAGCACATTCGCGAACGCTGAAGTAGCGCACAGTACCATCATCGAAGCGGAGAGTATTTTCCCCTCCAGGAACACCATGATCACCTGCCTTTAACGCTTTGGCAGGTTCGTCGTAAGGGCTGCCAGTATGCCCGGCATAAGATCTAGCACCTGGGTTGCAAAAGTGATTCGCAAACTTCTCGCATGTGTAACCAGGAGCAATCTCTGGCAAGTCTGCGATCGCATCGCGAACTGTTTTCCATGCAGGCAACAGCATTCCCGGAAATAGTGATCTCAAGGCAGCAACACGATTTTGAAGACGTGGCGGAACCGACGGACGCTTGGTTTTTGGTATATTGTGCCTTTCCCAATAATCACCTGTTATCCACTTGTCGAACAAGAGTCCGTCTTGTTCATGTGTTGGTTGCGGAAACGAAAACTGAATTCCCAGATCAGATCGAATACCAACTATCAATATACGCTGGCGATGTTGAGGTACGCCAAAGTCAGCCGCATTCAGCAATTGATAAATAACATTGTATTTAAGCCCATCTCTTGTCCCCCTGGCAAATGCCTTTTCGAGCCGCGCAGCATGCTCTGTCCAATCCTCACCAGATCTTCGTTGCATCTCAGGGTAGGTCAACTGGTAGATAATATATTGGTAATAATTCGAGAAACTCTCTCGCAACAGACCTTTGACATTCTCAAAGAGGAAGGCTTTCGGAGCAATCTCTCGGACGGCTCGAATTGCATGAGGAAACATGTTGCGGCGATCATTCATGCCGCCATGTTTTCCACCAATTGAGAATGGCTGACATGGTGGCCCGCCGGACACCAAGTCCACAATTCCGTCGAATGATCGGAAATCAAAGTCGCTGATATCGCCTTCGACGATTTCAGCGCCGGAAAGTTGGGTAAGTCCAGCAGATTGGTTTCGGCGCAGAGTGGAACAAGCGTTTGGGTTCCACTCCAGAACAGCTTTGTGATGAAAACCGACGTTTGCGGTAGCAAGCACAAGGCCACCTGCCCCAGCGAAAAGTTCGATTGATTCCATTGCGGGATTTTAGCGTTTTCTGGGTTATTTTGGTAGTCAGCCCTTGCGGGCATTAGGGCAAACGCATCTTCAGTTTGCACCTCAACTGCGGGTGGCTAGGGTTTTCGCGTTCTGTCTTCCTCAACCAACCACGGAGACAGAACCCATGTTTGAATATCTCGACCCCGACGCCTCTGGCGCGTCAAACCTCCCGCCTGCCCCGCCCGCCCAGCCCCATCCTAGTCCCGAGCGAGTGCGCCCCATGCTCTACGGCAGCCTCGCCGCCATAGACCGCACCATCAAAATCCTCCACGCCCACGGCTACACCGACCCCAACGATTGGAGCGACCCCATCCCCCTGCGGCCCACCAGCGACATCCTGGGCGCAAGCCCCTCAACAGGAACTGTCTGGATGGCGATTGTCACCAAAACAGTGCTGATTGAGTAGAGCACCCAGCCAGCCCCCGACGGTATGCTCCTTAATGTCGGGGGCGGCGATCGCTAAAGCGAAAGCCCAGACCCATTATTTTGAAGCTGATTTAATCGCTAGGGAGAAATGCGTCGATAGCGGGCCTGCACCCCCATATGAATGCCGTAGGCCACTAGCCCGAGGGCAATCAATCCCATCAGCCAGGCACCGTAGGGCTGCTGTTGAATCGCCTGCAGCGCCCCTTCGGTATCTTCAGACCGGCTGGGGTCAGAGGTCCGTGCCGCCTGAATAAAGAAATAGCCAATAACTACTGACACTACGCCCCTAGCCGTCAGCCCAAACCGACCGATACGAATCGACCAGGCCTCTTCTTTAGGGCTCATTTCATGCAGCTTTAAGTGGCGTTGAAACTTAGTCGAGTAGGCCCGGTAAAAATAGTAGCAACCAAAAGCCACAAAACCAACGCCTACCGCCCCCACCAACCACTGGCCAAAGGGTTGAGACAGGAGAGTCGCCGTCTGCTGACTGCTGGAGTCGCCGCTGTTGGTGGGTTGGTTAAATGCAGTCTTGAAGGCAAACAGCGCTAAACCACCGTAGGCCAAACCACTGGCGGCGTAGGGCAATCGATTCCCCAAGGCGCTAAGCCCTGAGTCGTTGTGCTCAGGGTCGTAAATTACCTGCACAAATTGCCAGGCCACATAGCCCAGCAGACCCAAAGCCACCACAAACAGCGCAACTCTGCCAAAGGGCTGCCTGGCAACGGTGAGCAAAGCCCCCTCGCTGCTGGTCACCTCGCCGCCCCAGTTGAAGGCAGCTAAAAAGGCCAAAAACCCCAACACTACATAGACAGCGCCCTTGGCGGCATAGCCAAAGCGAGCCAGGTTCTCAATCCATTTTTTAGTCTGTTTTTTTTCAGGAGCAAACTCTTGAATATCCATCGATGTTTCGTAAATTCTCTCTGTAAACTCGCTCAAACGCCGTACGCCTGGCAGCACTGCACTGTGCCATGCCGTTAGAGACCAGATCATTAGGTTTATACCCTTTAGACAAGGCCGTTCCATCCCCCTAGCCGTAGAGATTTAAGGGAGCTGACCTCTGTCGGGCGATTTGTTCTTGAAGCGAGTCATCCTGCGGACATGGGGTTGTCACAGGAGTTGCTGTCCGCTGCTGTGCTGCCAAAACTGAACATGGCGGGCGGAGCGGTCTTGAGGTTGCGATCGCCAAATGCAGACATTGGTTGAAGTCCGACGGCAAATATAGCTCTGCGGTTACATTTCTTAAACCCAAGAATGTCTTACAACCAAGGAAGCAGCCTTGTTAACGATAGAGAATCAACTATGACCACTAATGTGTTGGGCTATGCCGCAAAGTCTGCGACGGACGACCTAGGCCCCTATCGCTTTACCCGTCGCGATCGCCGCCCCAACGATGTCGAGATCGAAGTTCTCTACTGTGGCGTCTGTCACTCAGATTTGCACACGGCCCGCAATGACTGGGGGGGGACGACCTACCCCGTTGTGCCCGGCCACGAGATTATCGGCCGCGTGGTCGGCGTGGGGCCAGAGGTGACGCGCTTTAAGCTGGGCGATCAGGTCGGCGTCGGCTGTATGGTCGATTCTTGCCAGCACTGTGCGCCCTGCGACCAAGGCTTAGAGCAATATTGCGAAGAGTTTCCCACCCTGACCTATGACGGGAAGGATCGCCAAGATCAAACCCCCACCTTCGGCGGCTATTCTGAGAAAATTGTCGTGTCGGATAAATTTGTGCTGCAAATTCCTGAGGGGTTAGACCCCAAAGGGGCCGCGCCACTACTGTGCGCCGGAATTACTACCTGGTCGCCGCTACACCATTGGCAGGTAGGTGAGGGCAGTCGGGTGGCGGTGGTTGGTCTCGGTGGTTTGGGGCACATGGCACTGAAGCTGGCGAAAGGGTTGGGCGCAGAGGTGACGCTGTTTACCCGTTCCCCCGGCAAGGAAGAGGATGCTCGCCGTCTGGGGGCAAACCACATTGTGATCTCTACCGATGACGCGCAAATGGAGGCCGTGAAAAGCCAGTTTGACCTAATTATCGACACTGTACCGGTCGAGCACGATCTCAATCCTTATTTGCCCACGCTGGCGCTTGACGGCACCCTAGTACTGGTCGGGCTGCTGGGCAATCTGGAGCCGACCATGAACACGGTGCCGCTGATCATGGGGCGTAAATCGGTGGCGGGGTCGCTCATCGGCGGCATTGCCGAAACCCAAGAAATGCTCGATTTTTGTGGTAAACAGGGCATCACGTCAGATGTGGAAGTGATCGACATTCAGGATATCAATGAAGCCTACGGACGTATGCAGAAAAGCGATGTGAAATATCGCTTTGTGATTGATATGGCTTCGCTGAAGGACTGATCGTAAACCCGAACCCCATAATCTCAATTTCACAAAAGCAAAGCTGTAGGGGCAGATGATATTTGCCTCTACAGCTTTGTTTGTCTGGGGTAAATGCACTCTCAGCAATATCAAATCGGGAGTTAGGAATTCACTTGCCGTCACCACACTAAGCTCTTACTAAAAATCATCGATTAAACTACTCAATCGAGACAAAATAGGATCTTCAGGTACGGTTTCAGTCTCTTCAGTCTCTTCAGCGTAAGATCCCTGGTCTAAGGGGGGCTGAGGAGATATCGGGGCAGCAAAGCCAGCATTTGTTAGCTGCACCATTTGCAGAGAAAACTGCGCCAGTTGAGCTTCTAATCGATCTAACCGATTTTTCTCTTGGGCAAAAAAGCGCTGCTCGATACTGAGCAACTGGGCCTCAAGACTCTCGATACGTGGGTCTGTAGAGAATAGAGACTTATCAGGATAAGAGTGATTATTCAGCAAAAGCTGGTGGAGAGCTTCTTTGCAAAGGTTGCTAAAACCTAAACCTGGCTGCCTAGCCAGCTCAGCGTTAATGGCGGCTAGTAGCTGTGTGTCAAGCTCATTTCGGCGGAAAAAAACCGACTTTCTCGTCTGGCGTAACCACTTCAATACCATTCTTCTTATCCTGAAACCATGGTGCCGCCCACTGGTCAAAAGCCCTTCCCAATCGATAGCATAAGTCATCTAACTAAAACCCTGGCTTCAGCAAACAACATTAACCTTCAATTGGGAAGAGATTAGGCATGGCTAACGCCCGAATAAACCGCATTCAAGTCCCGAAGGGGAGTTATGTCTGGGATAAAATGCCAGGTTCTGAGCTGGACTTGGTATAGAAAAGACTAAGCTGTCGCCCGGGCCGCACGGGCCGACGCCATCTGGGCTTCTCCATAAATATACTGGCCTAGGGCATTAGCCTGACGGCAGGGTGTGGCCAGGTGGGCGTTTATTTTAGCTTCTTTCAGCAAACGCTGAATGTCTTCCCAGAAAAATTCGCCGCCGCCGCCTGTCAGAATGACATCTGTAACCCGCTCTGGCAGCCAAGCCAATAGTCGATTACACATCTCCCTCGAAAAATTCTCTTTGAGGTTGGGCAAAATGTCATCTAAGTTGGTGGGGCGATTGGCTCCGCGAGGACGGTAAAAGCGTTCGCCTTTAGGCTGGTTTACGGCAGAAATTAAGGCTAGGGACTGGCTATCAGCCCCCTCAATATGAGACGCTACCTGCTCATAAAACTGACTCATGGCGAACGCTTCGCTTCTAGAAACCCCACGGGCAAATCTAAAGTTGTCGACCATAATGCAATCTGTGGTTTGATGCCCAATATCCACGATCGCCACGGGTAGCTTGGTGAAGTCAACGTTAATATCTTTGTTTCCTTGAACTTCGTTCCATAAAATGCTGCCGTACCCTTCGGGCATCACCCAAACTTTATTGATCTGAATGGTGATCGGTTCACCGCGATAGCTCATCACGTGGGGCCCGAGCAGCAAGCTCATCAGCTGCTCTTTCTCGCGCTCAAACTGATCTTGAGAATGATAGGGCAGGCCCAAAACCACCGAAATTTCGTCTTTCAGCTGGAAGTAACCGATACAGGCTAAGACCTTGACTAAGGCATCGTTGACCTTAGATTGGCCGACCCCTAGGTTAGCGCCAAAGTCTTCTGCTAGCTGCCCCATCGCGTAACCACTGCCCTGATAAACCATCCAAATATCAGATAGAGGATCGGTAGCGCGAGCTTCAAACGCGCCTCCCTGAACCTGCTCCATCGACAGATGCTTGACATTAGCCGGAATGAAGACGACGCTATTGGGATCACGGCTGATAGAGGTTTTTGTCGAGGTTCGCCCCAGATCGACACTGAGAATAGATTTAGGCAACCCACTGTTTTCCTTAGGAGCTGCGGCATCGTCTGACGCTTTTATCAGCGGTGCCTGGTTCATCGGTATAGAAGCAGCTTGAGACATTGCCATTGGTTCTGAACCTTTTATCGAGCATCACAGAAACCATCAATCTCATATCCCCGCAGCAAAGCCAAGTCAAAGTTCTAAAAGATCTTTGACAGGAATCAGGTTTTAGACTTGATGGCTAACTACCCAAGACTCATAAATCGCCGAAGTGTTCCAGAAAATTTTTCTTTTGAAAATTCACCCTTTGATATTAAAATGCTGAGCATTTAGATAATTTCATAGGAACTCGACACATCAGTGATCCTGATCTTGGTGAAGTAAAAAATATTACAGTGCTTTTTGCGCTGCCCATCATTTCTGCAATTTTACATCCATATGGTCAGTCTCTCCAGTCATCTATCGAAGGGAAGACGTAGAGGCCAGCAGTCTCTGCCTAGGATGAGGAGTATTTGCCTTGGAGACGCAAGTGATTCTCGATCAACTTCCGGTGTCCCGCGTGAACGCTCGCAAGACCGATGCGTTTGACATTTACAACAGTCGGTTTTTTGAGGGCAGTAATCCCTACCTAAACACGGCGGCGATCGCCTTCGACTTTGCCCTTACCGGAAACATCGATCCGTTGCCCATCGAAACCTACGTAGAAGCGGTGGGCGATCGCTACCCTCACCTCAAAGAGCAAACTTACGAATCCTACGCCCATCTATTCGCCCAGGTGGCCGCAGCGGTCAACCAGCTCGATGTGGGTCTGCATCTCCACAGGTGGAGCGTGACTCAGCGCGGCAACCGCTGCGGCCTTGCCGTCGAAGCGCTCCACGGGCGCACCACGAGATCGGTCGTCTACGCCGTGTGGGACTGGTTTGAGGCGATCACCCAAGACCAGCGCTTTTATATTGAAGACCAGATTGAGATCTTTCAACAGATCTTTCGGCAGTCGGTCTATGGCGGTCCCACGGTGTATGCGCTGCTGCGAAAAGCCTACGAAAAAGCCATCCCCACCTTTTACCTGTGGGATGAGGGGTTGATGCAGTACGGCTATGGCAAAAAGCTGGTGCGCGGCGTAGCGACCACCTTTGACACCGACAGCCACCTCGATTCAGACTTTACGACCCGCAAAGACGACTGTAAAGCCTTTCTCAGCACCCTGGGCTTTCCGGTACCCACCGGAGAAATTGTGGTCACTTGCAGCCAAGCCCTGGCCGCCGCTGAGCGAGTCGGTTATCCGATCGCGATCAAGCCAGTGGTAGGGCACAAGGGTGAAGGGGTCACAGCAGACGTGGGCGACGATGCAGAGCTAGAAGCCGCCTTTGATCGCGCCGTGGCCTCAATTCCTAAACAGCAGCCGGTGGAAGTAATTGTCGAGCAGAGTATCGCTGGCTCCGACTTTCGGATTTTGTGCGTCGACGGCAAATTTGTGGCAGCCATGGAGCGCCGACCCGCCTCCGTCACCGGCGATGGCCAATCGACCGTCAGTGAGCTCATTCGCCAGGCCAACCAAACCGCCGATCGCAGCGATACCCCTACCTCGCCCCTCGGCAAGATCAAAACCGATGACGCCATGGCGATATACCTAGCTGAGCAGGGGTTCAGCCTAGAGAGCGTTTTAGAGAAAGACCGCACTGTCTACCTGCGTAAGGTGGCCAATCTGTCCGCTGGGGGGGTCAGCATTGACGCCACCCCCACCATTCACCCCGACAACCTGATTTTGGCGCAGGATATTGCCCAACATTTTCGGCTGACCTGTTTGGGCATCGATGTCATCACCCGCGACCTGGCGAAATCGTGGAAAGACGGCAATTTCGGCATTCTTGAAATCAACTCGGCACCGGGAATTTCAATGCACCTAAACCCGTCGGTGGGAGATCGCGTCGATGTCACCTCCCCCCTGCTAGAAACCTATTTTCCCGCCGAAACCAGCGTCCGAATTCCGATCATGACCTTTAATCAGATTTCGATGGGCGATTTGCAAGAGCTGGTTGACCACCTACTAATGCAGTACCCCAACTGGGTGATCGGGGCGGTATGCCGAGAGGGTGTGCTGATCAACCGTTCCGAAAAGGTCTTGCACCCAAATTACAACGTCAACGTGAGCAACCTGCTGCGCAACCCCAGACTTGACATGTTAATTGCAGAATATCGCGGCGACATCTTTGAGCAAGAGGGCATATTTTACTCGGGTAGCGATATGGTTGTCTTAGATAACCCCACAGAAACCGAAACCCTGCTCACCCGCGATATCTTTCCCCATTCAACCACTGCTGTGCGGAAGGGTGGCGATGTCTCTATTCACCGCCAAGGGCTAATTGAGCAATACCGTTTGGGCGGATCAGAACCCTTTAGCCGCGTCTACTTAAAAGAGACGGAGACAATCTTGGGCGAATGGCACAGTTGAGCAGTGGCCAATTTAAAGACAAAACACCACGGGCTTTCCAGTCCAAGCACTTGATTCGATCACGTCGGGTTTAGCTGGAACACTTTTAGAGTATTCCAACTCCACAAGCATCCATTCCCGGATGCGAACTCGGCCCAATGGATAGGTTACGGTGAGACTCCGGATAAGTGTTTAGCTAGAACATTCTTAGGTAAACATTGGATCCAGTTGTGCTGGGCCGGGTCATCGGTGATACCGTAAAAAGCACTTCCGGTGACCGATTTAGTTCTATATATGTTTTCGTGAACTGATGACTTTACTTCGCCAACCTCTTGTCATTAGGCTGCTACTCAGCCGTGCCCTGGTGCTATTTAAACACGGTCTCGGCCTATCGGTGATTTGGTGGCTGGTGGCGGTGCCAGCCCTGGCGGTCGAAATGCGGGTGGCCATTGGCGATCGCCTCAGCCAGGTCACTGTCGGCAGCTCGACCCCAGCAGTAGTCAAGAATATGGCGGGTCAGGGGGTAGGCCAAATTCCCCAGGGACGATCAGTGGTGGTCACCCCCGACGGTGGCGGCGTGCGCCTAGCCGACTGGCGCGGGCAAGCCTTTTGGGTTGAGCCAACGGGAGGTGGCTATGTCTTTATTAAAGACAAGTGGTATCGGGGGCGGGTGCTGGTGATGCCCACCCAGGGCGGCATTACCGCCGTCAACTGGGTTGACATCGAAGCCTACCTCTACGGCGTCGTCGGCAGCGAAATGCCTGCCAGCTGGCCCCAGGAGGCGCTCAAGGCCCAGGCGGTAGCGGCTAGATCTTACGCGCTGTACCGACGCGATCGCACCCAAAACCAGCTGTTTGATGTGGGTGGCACCACCAGCCACCAGGTCTACAAAGGGCTGGCCGCCGAAGCGCCCTCGGTACAGGCCGCCGTCAACGCCACCCAGGGCCAGGTAATCACCCACGGAGGCCGCGTGATTGAGGCGGTGTTTCATTCGTCTTCGGGGGGTCATACCGAAAATTCTGAAGACATCTGGCAGCAGCCCACCCCCTACCTGCGAGGCGTGGCCGACTACGACCAAGAGGCCCCGGTGTTTCACTGGTCTGAAACCTTCTCGGCCCAGCAGCTCGGGCAGCGCATTGTCGGCATTGGTCAGCTGCGCTCGGTGGCCACCGAGCGGGCCACCCCTCGGGGCCGCATTGTGTCAATTCGGCTCCAGGGTAGCCAGGGCAGCCGCACCCTCACCGGCACCGAGCTACGCCAGGCTCTCGGGCTGCGCAGCACGCTATGCTCCATCACCATCATGGGCGACACCATTCGCATTGACGGACGCGGCTACGGCCACGGTCTAGGCCTGAGTCAGTGGGGCGCGCGTGGGCTGGCTAGCCGAGGCCACAACTACCAGCAGATTTTGACCCACTATTACCAGGGTACGGCGCTTTCTAACCTGCGCCTGGCCGAGGCGCAAAAACAGGATGTGTCGCCCCTCGTAGCGCCGGTCGAGATTCAGCCCGGCCTGGCGCGGTAGGCTGGGGGGAGGTTGCGATCGCACGGCCCAATATGTTACTTTCTATGTCTGCCCGGACGTATAGCTCAGTTGGTTAGAGCACCACGTTGACATCGTGGGGGTCACTGGTTCGAGTCCAGTTACGTCCATTTTATCCATGCTGCAAATTACCAAACGCACCGCCATTCCCCTCAGCGAGATCGAGCTGAGCGCCGTTCGCTCCCAGGGGGCGGGGGGCCAAAACGTGAATAAAGTCGCCACCGCCATACACCTACGCTTTAACATTCACGCCTCGTCGCTGTCGCCCCTCTACAAAGAGCGTTTGCTCAACCTAGGCGACAGTCGCATTACCAAAGACGGCATTGTCATCATCAAAGCTCAGCAGCATCGCACCCAAGAGCAAAATAAAGCCGATGCCCTTGATCGCCTCAAGGCCCTGGTCAAGGGCGTCACCGTTACTCCCAAAAAGCGCAAACCCACCAAACCATCCAAAAGCGCCAAGAAAAAGCGCCTCGACAGCAAAGCCAAGCGAGGTCAAATCAAATCTCAGCGCGGCAATGTGCGGGAATAGTTGCCCCCCCCGCTACCCATTCAGCTAGCGTTGGAGTTCAGCCTCCCGTTAAAACGTGCAGATGCTCACCAATGCCCCATCAATGCCTAAACAACAGCTTGATCAGCCAATCTGACAGACTCGGGACAGTAAGGTGGTTAAAATCTCCATCAACTTGCTCATAGCCCGCCATGGGTGCAAACAAGCCGTCTGGGTCTTGGGAGGTTTTGGGCTGATCGGTACGCTGGCCCCAAACGCCAATGCGGGTAAGGGCAAAGTCGACCACCTCTGGCGACAACCGCTGGGTAATATCGAGCAGACGACCCACATCGCCCACAATGTAGTCGCGAGTCGGGTGCTCAGCGGCGTAGAGAATGGCGTGGGTAACTAAGCGTGGATCGTAGTAGGGGGGAATGCCCGTGGGCTTAACACCGACCTTGGTACGCATGTGGTTGTAGAACGGTGTGTTGATCACCGCTGGCTTGATGCTGGTGACGTTGATCGCCTGCCCATCCTGCTCTAGCTCTGTCCGCAGCGACTCAAGAAAGCCCTCTAGCCCATGTTTAGCCGTGGAGTAGGCACTCTGCAAGGGCAACGCCCGCCGCCCCTCCATCGACGAAATGGCAATCAGCGAGCCCCGACCCGTCTGTTTGAGGTGAGGCAGGGCCACCTTGGCCCCATACACTTGGCCCATCAGGGTGACATCGATGACCCGTCGAAATTCTTCAATGGTCATGGCCTCAAAGGGGGCCAGCACTCCAGTCCCCGCGCAGTGCACCCAGGTGTCAATACGGCCAAAGGTCGCGATCGCAGCCTCAGCGATCGCACTGACCTGCTCAAACTCAGCCACATCGGCAACAACGGCGATCGCCTCCCCGCCCGCCCCCCGAATCTGCTCTACTAACGACTCCAACCCCGCCTGGTTGCGCGCAGCGACAACCACCTGAGCCCCCCGCTGGGTCAACGCTAGGGCGGCATCGCGACCGATGCCACTAGAGGCTCCCACGACGACGACCACCTGCTGATCAATTGGCTTAAGCTGCATGAAAAATTTCTGTTAAAGGACTGCGCGACGAATTTTTACGACTCATGCAGTATTGCTGTGGCCGTTTAAACCACTAGCACCTTGGCCTCGTATTCCGGCAAATCTGTCGTCCAAACCCCATCGTTAACCTCGACATCGTAGTCGTTCGTCCATTCATGCCAAGTGCCATTGTGGGGAAAGTTTCGGACGTTATAGTCAGCCAAGTACTGGCCCGAAAAATTGACCGCTACGACAACCCGCGCCCCTTCGTCATTCCACCGAATGAAGGCTAGCACTTTAGCATCGATATCTTCATAGAAAAAATCGACATTTTCAGTGCGTAGGGCATGGCTAGCTTTGCGCAGATTAATCAGCCCTCGGTAGTGTTCCATCAGGTCATGGTTGTGGTCGTTATCCAACAAAGCCCAATCGATCTTGGCCGGTTCTAGCGTTTTGGGATGGTAGTCTCCAAACTCTTCCCCCATCCAAATCAGCGGCACGCCCATCGCCGTCATCACTAGCACAGCACCTAGCTTGGCCCGCTTAAAGGCCGTTTTGTCAAATATGTCATGGTTGGCTAGCTGCACCATGAGGCGATCGTGGTCATGGTTACTCAGGTAGTTGATCGCATTAACTGCCCCTAAATAACCGGCCCGCTTCGCATCAATCAGCTCTTTGACAATCTCTATATCAGTCTCATCTCCCCACAGCAGGGGCCGAATCTGGTGTAAAAAGCCATCGCGCCAGCAGCTATCAAGGGGGCCATCAAAATTGGTGGCATCGGGAGATTCAGGAATTAGCTCACCAATGTTGTAAAACGGCTTGGGTTGAGCCTGTTTACTGGTCTCGTCAACTAGCTGCCCCAAAAAGTCAAGGTGACCCATCTGGCTAACGGCATCAAATCTAAAGCCATCAATGTGGTACTCCGCAATCCAAAAGCGAAGCACATCTTTGACAAATTCCTGGGCGGGGCATAGGTCTAAATTTTCGTCATAGTGATCGTAGTTAAATTCTGGGCCCCAGTTTTGCTCAGTGTCCTTAGGCTCGCGGTGATACCAGTAGGTGTAGTCAATTTTGGTCAGTGGGGCCTCAGAACCGGAGTGGTTGAGAATAATATCCAAAATGACGCGAATGCCCCGCCCATGGCACTCGTCTACCAAGCGTTTTAGGTCTTTGCTGCTGCCGTAGGCAGATTCTGGAGCAAAGTAGTGGTGAGTGTTATAGCCCCAACTCCGCTCACCCGGAAACTCTTGAATGGGCATAAGCTCAAGGGCGTTAATACCCAGGTCACACAGGTAATCAAGCTTTTCGGTAATGTGCTTAAATTGCCCTCGCGCACAGGAGTCATCTTCGCCGCCAGAGAAGTCACTGACTAAAATTTCGTAAATGATTAGCTCATCATTCTGCGGCAGCCCTTCGTCGTCATGGCGCCAAACATAATCATCGACAATAGGCACACCATCTTTAACCTGCATCACAGCAGTTTGATGGCTCTCGTCTACATGCTTAGCTTTAGGATCAATCACCTCGATCCATTCGTCGGTCTCTAGAAAAAAGCTTTTAGACTGAACTCGAAATTTGTAGTCATACTGGCCATCGTCTAGTTCGACCAGAGTACGAAAATAGCCATCGTCTCCTTTCTCCATGGAGATATCTTTTCCCTCGGCAAAGGAGCCGAGCAAGACTGCGCCCTTGATATAAGGGGCAAACAGCTCAAACTCAATCGAGCTAGCCATACAATACGCCTTTTTCTTTTAATGTGCCGCCAAGGCTCCTGCTTTTTAACCTGCCTTTAGATATAGATTGGTACAAGGAGGCTGATTTCTCTAATCTAAATACAGATAGATCATTTCTTGCCCAGGCAAAGACACGGCGACAAAAATCCAGGCGTGCCGCTAGACTGCGCGAAGGGTCTATGCCTCTTGCTTCTAAAGGGGATTTACTCGACACTCATGGCCTCGCAGGACGTGGAAAATTCTTTGCTTTGAACCCGTGCCCAGGCTAGCAAACCCTGCTACTCTGAATGTCTAAATTCTCCTCTGCCGTTAACGGGTGAAGACATCGTCGGTGCTAGCACCATTTGAACTACTGTGGGCCTTAATCGGGCTGGTGCTCACCATTGTGGCCACCTGGATGGAAGCCTTTAGCCTCAGCGCCCCCTGGAGCTGGGGACAGTCGGGTATGGCTATATTTTCCCTGGGGGTGAGCTTTCAGGTGGGGGCGGTGCTGCTGACTGGCTGCGTAGGGGGCAAAAATGCGGCGGCGCTGTCGCAGATTGCCTACCTGGTGCTGGGGCTAGCGCTATTTCGGGTGTTTGAGCTGCCGGTGTTCACCCAGGGGGGTGGGCTGAGCTACGTGCGCGAACCGGGCTTTGGCTACTTAATCGGGTTTGTGCCCGCTGGGTGGGTGTGCGGCTATTTGGCCTTTCGCCATCCGCCCAAGCTAGAAACTCTTGCCCTCAGCAGTCTCAGCGGCCTAGGCATCATTCACGCGCTGGGGATTCTTTACCTCACTCTCGCCTCTTTGTTAGGCTGGTTGCAGACCGTATCGGCCTCCTACTGGGAGCTGCTGCTGGGATACTCTATTTTGCCGCTGCCCGGTCATTTGGTGGTAGTGTGTGCGGTGGCGGTACTGGCGCTGGTGCTGCGGCAGCTGTTGTTTTACTAAGCCCATGAGATTGCGCAACCGTTGGTTTTGGATGGCTGCTGGTGCAGGTCTGGTCGTTGACCAGCTAACCAAATTCTGGGTGGCACAGACCTTTGAGCTCACCACGCCCCCCGACTCGCTGGCCCTCTGGCCAGGGGTGTTTTACTTCACCTACGTGACCAACAGCGGCGCGGCCTTTAGCCTGTTTAGCAGCAACGGCGAGTGGCTCAAGTGGCTGTCAATGGCGGTGAGTCTAGGGCTAATTTTTTTAGGCCTCAAAACCCGACTGCCCAACCGCTGGGAGCAGGTGGGCTACGGGCTAATTCTCAGTGGGGCGCTGGGCAACGGCATTGATCGCCTGCTGTTTGGCGAAGTGATTGATTTTCTCGACTTTCGTCTGATTCGTTTTCCAATTTTTAACGTGGCCGATGTCTGTATCAACATCGGCATTATCTGCCTGCTGGTGGCGGCGCTGAGGGAACCACAGCGCGGAGAGGCGTAAGAATAGGGTGTACGGTTCACGGCATACGGTGCAAGGGGCAAGCCGTGAACCGCATACCGTGCACCGCACACCTGAAGCCCTGGTTGACTGACAAAAGTTGATCTTGAGAGCCGGAGAGCCTTGTTGCGTAGTAGTTTTGGAGATTGAAGAGATCAAGGGGGAGCCAGCGTTCTAAGCTTAGATACCACTCAAAACCCTGAACGCTGTGAAAAAAACTCCCCCCTTTACAATGCCTTGAACGCCTGGCTGGGTCAATCGGTACCCTGGGCGCATCGAGCCCATTTGACGACCTGCCTTTGGATGGTGGTGGCCCTGCTCCAGCGCGGGGAGGTCAGCCTGACGAGGTGGTTACCCTATGTCCCGTGTCGAGGGGTGCAGGCGCAAAGCAAGCAACGCCGCCTGAGCCGCTGGTTGCACAATAGTCGTCTGAACGTCCACCGCTTGTACAAGTCGTTAATTCAAGCGGCGTTAGCGGATTGGCGTGAGGACTGTTTGTACCTAAGCTTGGACACCTCGCTGTTTTGGGATGAGTATTGCTTGATCCGCCTGGCGGTTGTTCACCGAGGTCGGGCCTTACCCGTGGTCTGGCGGGTGCTCAAGCACCGCAGTGCCTCGGTCGCCTTCGACGAGTATCGGGAGATGCTCCACCAAGCCGCCAACCGATTGCCTCCGGGGGTGAAGGTGGTCGTGCTCGCCGACCGAGGCTTTATTCATACCGATGCCATGACGGCTATGACGACTCAGTTAGGCTGGCACTACCGAATTCGGATAAAACGAAATACTTGGATTTGGCGGGCCGGTCACGGGTGGTGCCAATTGAAGGACATTCACCTGCAGCGAGGGGAGGCGCTCTGTTGGCATACGGTTAAACTCCACAAAGGCGAGTGGTATGGCCCAGTGCATGTGGCCTTTGGCTGCAACAACGTCAATGGTGAGTTTTGGGCCATCGTCAGCGATGAACCCACCAGCCTGCACACCTTCGAGGAATACGGCTTGCGCTTCGATATCGAGGAGGCGTTTCTCGACGACCAATCGAACGGTTGGAATCTCCAGAAATCCGAGATTCGCTCCGTCTGCGCCCTCTCCCGACTCTGGTTCCTCTTGGCCGTCGCCACCCTGTATGCCAC
>JBBSKN010000022.1:0-43825 GCA_038256265.1 Phormidesmidales cyanobacterium | reverse complement strand
TCGAGCTGGTTGGCGGCGATCGCCATCAGCAGCGTCCCGGCCACCGCCGCCACGGGCAGCGCCACCGTATCGACCACATTGTCGAGCCAGGGAATGCTGTAGGCCAAAATTTCTACAATGACAGCGATTGACAGTCCAATAAACGCGGTGGGGCTGCCCAGCCAAGTCATGCTGTCAGTCAGCGGCACATGGGCAAACAGCGCGGCGGCGCTCAGCACCCAAAAGGGCACCACCACCCGAAACCCGGCGGCCACCCCGAGGCCCAGACCCAGACCAATGCTCTCAAGCAGTTGCCAATCCATCAGTTGTCAATCCATTTTTAGGGGTTCGGTTTGCGGTTTGCGGTTTGCGGGTATGCCTTGAACCGTAAACCTTAGAATAGCCCTAGGGCCATAACGCTACAAGCCCAAAATCGTCCCTACCAGGGCAGCCGGGTGCCATCCCAGTTAAAGAATTCGCCGCTGTCGGCGGGGGTGAGGCCGTCCATCACCGTCGTCAGCTGGGCCACGGTGCGCTCCACCGGGAAGAGTTTCTCCGGCGGCACCCCTCGCTGAAACGGCTCCGACAGGCGGGTGTCGGTGGTGCCGGGGTGCAGCAGCGCCAGAGTGGTGTGGGGGCTGCGGCGGGCGTACTCCAGGGAGGCGGTTTTGATCAGCATATTCAGCGCCGCCTTAGAGGCCCGGTAGCCGTACCAGCCCCCCAGGCGGTTGTCGCCAATGCTGCCCACCTTGGCTGAGATGGCGGCAAAAACGCTGGACTGGTCATGCTTAAAGAGCGGCAGCAGGTGCTTGGCCAGCAGCACCGCCCCAAAGGCGTTGGTCTGGAGCGATCGCATCAAATTTTCGCTTGTGATCTGCCGCAGACTTTTCTCCGGCTGAAAGTCGCCGTCGTGGAGCACGCCGACGCAGTACACCGCCCGGTGCAGCTGCGGAGTGCGGGCCTGCATCTGCGACACCGCCTCGGTGATCGAGGCTTCGTCGGTCACATCCATCGGTAAACAGGTGAGCTGCGGGTGCTGGGCGGCCAGAGCCAGCAGCCCCTGGGCCAACTCGGGGCGGCGGTAGGTGCCGTAGACGGTCTCAAACCGCCCGTCCTCAAGCATCTGCTGCACAAAGCCGATGCCGATGCCCCGGCTGGCCCCCACCACCAGGGCCGTTTGTCGGTTGGCAGAAAACTTAGGGAAAAACTCAGGGGGCATGGCAACTCGCGCAACGGGGTGGTTTAATTATCCCCAAAAATAATTAATGCCCCAAAGAGTAAGTAGGTGATCACAATTAAATTATTTGTAGGGTGCGTCATCGCTATGCGTGACGCACCAAATGCCAGTGGCGATAAAATCCCTGGCTATGTCATCACCCAAACCTTTCTGCTATGACTCTGTCTCCCCACAGCCAAGACCACGAGCGATTGAAGGTGCTAGCCATGTTGCACTACGTGGTAGCAGGGCTGGTGCTGGCCCAATCGCTGTTTGCTTTGATCTTCGTGGTGATCGGGGCGCTCGCCTTGTTCAGCCCCGCCGCCTTCACCCCAGACAACAGCATCCTGGCCCTTGTGGCCACAGGGCTGACTTTTCTAGCCATTGGCGTGGGGCTGCTGCTCTATGGCCTGGTGCTGGCGATCGCAATGATCATTTCGGGGCGCTGCCTGGGCAGACACCAGCACTACTGGTTTAGTTTTGCGGTGGCCTGTGGGGCGCTGCTATTTACACCTCTGGGGACAGCGCTGGGCATCGCCACCTTGGTTGTACTGCTGCAAGATTCCGTGCGGCAGCTGTACGGTGTACCCCTCAGCTAGAGGTCGGGTGCCTTGGGTAAAGCTACAGACTTTGGATGACTCCAGCTAGGGGTCGGGTGCCTTGGGTAAAGCTACAGGCTTTGGGATGACTTCTAAGGCACCCGACCCCTGATGCCCCTTACCTCAACTCAGCCAGCACCGCATCGTGGATCGCGCCGTTGCTGGCCACGACCCCCTTGTTGTCAGGAAATCGGGCGGCGCTGCCAAAATCGAGCGGCTTGCCGTGCATGTCGGTGACGCGGCCGCCGGCCTCTTCAACCGCTATTACCCCAGCGGCGTGGTCCCAGATTTTCTCCCGGTAGTCGGGGGTCTTGGGGGAGGGCAGGCGCAGGTAGAGCATCGCCTGCCCGGCAGCGACAGCGGCGTACTTGGCCTGACTATCCATCCGCAGGGAGGGAGCGGTAATGCCTAGGGCGCGGGCGATCACATGCTGCTGGTCGTGGTCACCGTGGCCCGACTCCATGCTTTCGACCACCCGACAGTGTTCGGTATCGTCAGGGGCAGCCACTCGTAGGGGATGGGGATCGCCGCCTGCCAGGGGCATGATCACGGTGCCTTCACCACGCACCGCCACCAACAGCAGCCCGGTTTCGCCACCAAATTGGTCACCAAAGCTGAGGAAGGGGCAGCCCAGCACCCCCAGTTTGATCTCGCCGTTTTCGATCAGGGCCAGGGCGATCGCATACTGGTCGCCGCGCAAAAAGCCCTTGGTGCCGTCGATGGGGTCGAGTGTCCAGTAGCGGGGGGCGACATCGCCGCAGCCGTGGTCGATATAGCCCAGCACATCGATGTCGGTGGCGCTGGGGAGAATTTGCTGCACCTGGGCGGTGACGGCGGCGAGCACTGGGGCGGCATCGGGCTGGCGCAGGTCGGTGGTGTCTTCTTCACCTACCACCGGGTCGCCAGGGAAGGCCTCGGCCAGGGCTTTGCAGATCAGCGCCTGGGCACCGTAGTCGGCGACGGTAACGGGGCTTTTGTCATTTTTTTCAATGGCGGCGGGCACTAGGCCCTGGCGCACGGTTTCGCAGAGCTGGGCGGCCTGGGTGACGGCGGCGATCGCGGTTTGTTTTTCTTGGGCGTAGGGCATGGGGTGAGGAGTGGGTGGGTGGATGAGTAGGTGGGTGGGTTCCTGCCGAAAGGATGGTTTGGACGAGGAGATTAGGTGATCACAGAAAAGACTATAGCCGCTAGGGGCACCGTTAGAGCTGTTCAATCCAGGCGCGGGGGCCGAAGTGTTGGCAGCTACGGGCGGCGACCTGAGTGGCCTGGCCCAGAGCAGCGGCAAAGGGGGATTGCAGGCGGTAGTGGCAGAATGCGCCGTGGAAGATGTCCCCGGCACCCAGGGTATCTTGCACAGCGACCTGGGGCACGGGCAGAGTTTTGGTTTCGTTTTGGAAACAATACTGAATTGGCTGGGGGCCGTGGGTGATGACGACCTCGGCAATGCCTAGGCTGGCCAGGGCCGTCAGGGTATCGGCCTGGTTGGGAATTTGAAACTTGGCGGCGGCGATCGCGCTGGTCGCCCGCCTGAGCACCGCTTCAAAACCGGGCTTCCAGCTGCCCGCGTCAATCACCACAGGCAGGCCCTGTCGATGGGCCAGGGTTGCCGCCGCCAGCCCCGCCGCCATCTGGTGGCCGTCGATCAGCAGCATCTCTACCTCCTGCAAAGTCTTCTCCAGGGCAGCGGGCGGCTTGGCCTGACGACCCACCGCATTGCGGGAGACAATGGCGCGATCGCCTGTAGAGGCTGTCACCAGAATCGTTGACAGGGGCGGTAGAGCATCTAGCTCAGGCGTCAGATCCACCACCTCAACCCCATAGCTGGCCAGCTTGGTGCGAATCAGCTGGGACAGGGGGTGCTGACCCAAGGCCCCCATCACCAAGGCTCGATTGCCCAGGGCGGCGAAGGCGATCGCGGCATTGGTCGCCGGCCCCCCGGCCACCAGCAAACTGTCCTCGGCCACCAGTTTCTCATCGCTGCTGGGCACGTGGCTGACCCGATAGATGCAGTCGAGGGTGATCAGCCCCACAAACAGTCCGGTGGCCATGGCAATAATTCTCTCGACAGATTTTAAGGGTTTAGATCTGCGATAGGCTCAGCAGATTGGGTTGGTCTTGCCGGTTCAGCCCTGGGTGTAAGGTAGATAGGGCAACGCCCCAGCGTGTTGCCAGCGGTCTATTGCCAACCATAAATCCCATCACACCCCCGCCATGGCCGACACGATTCTTCTGGTCTATATTCCCCTCTATTTGCACTGCGTGATTGGCCTGGTGGCGGCGCGGTTGGCCTACGGCAAGGGCTATGACCTGGGGCTGTGGCTGGTGTGGGGTGCGATCGGTGGCACCCTAGCTCTGATCGATGCCCTGCGGCGACCCCGACTGTCTCCGCCCCTATGAGCGGTTCACTGCGTCAGCGGCTCCAGCAGTGGCTGCCCAACCTTGACCGCCGGGTGTGGATTTTGGCGGCGGGGCGGCTGCTGTCCCAGGTGGGCATTGGCTTTACGCTATTCTACGCGCCGATTTTTTTTACCACCCAGGTGGGGCTGAGCGCCACCCAGGTGGGGCTTGGCATTGGCTTGGGGTCGCTGGCGGGTATGGTGGCGCGGTTTTTGGGCGGGTCGCTGGCCGACTCGCCCACCTGGGGTCGGCGACCGACGCTGCTGGCCTCGGCCCTGGTGTCGGCGGGGGCCGACGGGGTGCTGCTGCTGGCCCACGATTTCTCGATTTTTTTGCTGGGTAACCTGCTGATGGGTTTTGGGGTGGGGCTGTACTGGCCCGCCGCCGAGTCGATGGCCGCCGACATTACCACCCCCGAACAGCGCAACGAGGCCTTCGCCCTGGTGCGCCTGGCCGACAACCTAGGCCTGGGGGTGGGGGTGGTGGCTGGGGGAGCGCTGATTTCGCTCACCGGGGCCTACCGGGCGCTGTTTGCCATCGACGGCGTCACGTTTTTGCTGTTTTTTGCGATTATTTACTTCGCCATTGCCGAGACCCGCCCGGCGGCGAATGGGGCGCGATCGCTCTGGCAGGGCTGGGGTCGTGCCCTGCGAGACACCAACCTGATGGTCTACGCCGCCGTCAACGTGCTGTTTACCGGCTATCTGGCCCAGATTCAGAGCACGCTACCGCTCTACCTCAACCGCTTTGGCGGCGGCGAACAGGGGGTCAACGAAGGCACCCTGAGCCTGCTGTTTACGGGCCATGTGGTGCTAACGGCCCTGGCCCAGCTGCCCGTAGCCCGCTGGCTCACCCGCTATCGCCCGGCCCAGGGGCTGATGGCGTCGGCGCTGTTGTGGGGGCTGAGCTTTGGGCTGGTGTGGCAGTCGGGGGTGGGGCCGTTTCCCCTGATCTGGGCGGGGCTGGCCCTGGCGGTCATGGCCCTGGCTCTGGTGGCCTATACGCCCATTGGCTCGGCACTGGTGGCGGCCCTGGCCCCGGAGGCGCTGCGGGGGGTCTACCTGTCGGTCAACTCGATGTGCTGGGCGGTGGGCTACCTGATCGGGCCGCCGGTCGGGGGCTGGGCTTTAGACCAGGGGGCGGCGATCGCCCACGGCTTTTGGCTGGGGCTGGCGGCCACGGTGGTGCCTGCGTTGGGGGTGCTGGCCTGGCTCGACCGGCGGCTCCAGCGGCGGGGAACGTAGGGTGAGGCTGGTTTTGGAGTGAGGGCCTGGGCAAACACCGTTTGCCCCTACGGGGAGGTGATCTTGGCGCGGAGTTCGGCTTTGATGCGGTTTAAGATCGAGGCCTCGTCGAGGCTGTCGAGAATGCTGCTGACCACCGCCCTCGGCCCGTCTGCCCCCCAGGTCGCACCGTTGGTCAGATAGGTTTTGGTGATCTGGCCAATGCCATAGGTGGCCAGGCCCGCCACCCCCCCCTGGGCGATCGCCACCGGAATGTAGGGGGCGATCGCCAGCCCGCCCGTCGCCACCGCCGACACCCCCAGCAGGCCCTTGAGCGAGCTTAGTCCCAGGGTGATCACCAGCTCGCTGACGGTAATGCCCCCCAGCCCCAGGGCGATCTGCTTGAGCAGTTTGAGGGCGGCGGGGCGGGTCATGGGCAGGCCGTAGAGCCGCGACAGGTTGAGAATGAGCATGACGTCGATCACGGTGCCGCCCACCAGGTCGGCGATGGTGATCGGGTTGAGGGCCACCGCCACGGCTTTGATCTGGGTGGCATTCCAGATAGAGTCGTCGGCGATGCGATCGCAGATCTGCCGCTTGCGTTCTAAAATTTCGCCGCTCACCCCCTCGGCATACATCAGGGTGTTGAGTGCCACCAGGGCCTTGCCCTCCCGGTACAGAATGTTGAGAATCTTGAGCTTGAGGTCATCTACCTGGGGCTGGCCCCGCACGGTTTGGTAGGTGGTGTCGCCATCGGGCTGAGCCATGGCCTGCACCGCCAGGGGAGAGGCCGCCGCCATGACGATTTCGTCGGGGGAGATCAGGTCTTGCAGTCTGCGATCGCGCAGGGTTTCGTAGATCACCTGGCGATCGGCCTCAGGGTACTGGTCGACCTTGTTAAACACCAGCAGCATCGGCTTGCTAGCCTGGCGCAGGGCTTGCAGCGCCTCATACTCCACCCGGGTGATGTCGCCCGCCACCACAAACAAGATCAGGTCGACCTGCTCGGCGATGCGGCGGGCCAGGGCAGCCCGGTCATCCCCCGCCACCTCGTCGAGGCCAGGGGTGTCGATCAGCTCAATCCGCGACTGACCCAGACCCTTGATCGAGGCCCGCAGCAGGTCGGGGGTGCCCGGTGTAGAATCCGTGAGGGGTTTTTGGCTCACCTCCCAGGCGCTGCCTTCGACCACCTGGGTCACCCCGTGGGTGGGGCCGGTGATAAACACCTCCTGACCCATCAGCGCGTTGAGCAATGACGACTTGCCCCGCCCCACCAGACCAAAGGCGGCAATGTGTACCACCGTATTCTCTAGTTTGTCGATCAGGCCCTTGAGATTTTGCAGCGCCTCTTCGACCCCGGCCTGCTCGCGGGTGGTGAGGTTGAGCCGCTGCACCAAACCGCCCAGGGCCTCCTGGGCGCGGCGATAGTTGTAGTCGTCTTGCAGATCTTGAAAGTCGTCCACCAGGCTGCCCAGCTCTTGCTCGACGGCATCCCAGGTGGCGTCATCGGCGGCGGGCAGGCTGAGGGGGGTGCCGTGCAGGTCGGCCACCAGCTGCCCCAGCTCGGCCTCCACCTCTTCCCAGGTGGGCGAGGCGCTGGCGGGCACAATGGCATTGGAGACGTCGGGGTCGGGCATGGGGGTTGCGAGTTGTTCTCTCTCTAGAATAGCGAAGCGGAAGATCTCCCCTTTGCCCCCAAAACGGACATTACTCCTGCCGGGTTTCGAGAATGCCTTCGGCCTCGTTGGCGACTTGGCGGAGGGCATCGAGCAGCGTGGCGCTGGCGCTGCCCCACAGACCGCGCTGGCTGGCCTCTAGCAGCCGTTCGGCCATGTCGCGCAGCGCCCAGGGGTTTGATTGCTGCACAAAGGCCTGTACCTGAGGATCCAGAATATAGGCCTGGGCCACCCCCTCGTACATATGGTCGGCGACGCAGTGGGTGGTGGCGTCGTAGGCAAACAGGTAGTCGACCGTAGCGGCTATCTCAAAGGCCCCCTTGTAGCCGTGGCGCATGACGCCCTCGATCCACTTGGGGTTGACCACGCGGGAGCGATAGACCTTGGCGATCTCGGCGGCGAGCGATCGCACCTTCGGCTTAGCGGTCACCGCGTTGTCACCAAAGTAGGTGGCGGGCGACTGGCCCTGGAGGCTGCGGGCCGCCACGGTCATGCCCCCCTGAAACTGGTAGTAGTCATCAGAGTCGAGCAGATCGTGTTCGCGGTTGTCTTGGTTGTGCAGCACCACCTGCATTTGCTCCAGCCGCTGGGCAAAGGCTTCGGGGGCAGCGCGGCCCTGGGCATTGCGCCCGTAGGCGTAGCCACTCCAGTTCAGGTAGGCGCGGGCCAGATCCTCGTCGGTGCTCCAGTTTTGCGATTCGATCAGCCCTTGTAGGCCTGCGCCGTAGGCACCGGGTTTAGAGCCAAAGATGCGGTAGCGCGATCGCACCGCCGCCTGCTCTGCCGTCAGCCCCTGGGCCTGCCACTGGGTCGATTCTTGCCGCGATCGCGCCGCCATGGGGTTTTGCTCGGCGGGTTCTTCCAGATCGGCCACCGCCGCTACCGCCTGATCAAACAGGTCGATCAAGTTGGGGAAGGCGTCGCGAAAGAAGCCCGAAATTCGCAGGGTGACATCAACCCTAGGCCGACCCAGCGCCGACAGGGGGAGCACCTCAAAATCCACTACCCGCCGCGAAGGGCCATCCCACACCGGGCGCACCCCCATCAGCGCTAGAGCCTCGGCGATGTCGTCGCCTCCGGTGCGCATGGTGGAGGTGCCCCACACCGATAGGCCCAGGGTCTGGGGGTAGTCACCGTGGTCTTGGGTGTATTGCTCGACCAGCACCTCGGCGGCCCGCCGTCCCACATCCCAGGCGCTCTCGGTGGGGATGGCGCGAATGTCTACCGAGAAGAAGTTACGGCCTGTGGGCAGCACGTCGGGCCGGTTGCGACTGGGGGCACCCGCCGGGCCGCTGGGCACGTAGCGCCCGTCAAGGCCCGCTAGCAGGTTGGTGATTTCGTCAGTGGTGCGGGCCAGGGCAGACAGTAGGGTGTGCTGAATCCAGTCGAGTTCGGCGGCGAGGGATTTGGCCCTCACCCCCGGCCCCTCTCCCAGGGGGAGAGGGGAGCTAGACCTGATTCCGGTTCCTTCTCCCTGAGAGAAAGGGAGGCTAGACCTGACTCCGGTTCCCTCTCCCCCTGGGAGAGGGCTAGGGTGAGGGCGGTTCGGGAATTCTTGCTGTAATAACTCCTCCACCAGCCTGGCCGCTTCTTCTTCTAGAAATGCGATCGCATCTCCCACAATCCGGCAGTGCGCTAGCCCGGTGAAAGCGTCCCCAGGCTCGGCGGTGAGGGGGTCGAGGTCGAGACCCCAGGTTTCGGCGATCGCTCGGGTCAGCCCCTGGCGACCGGGGCCAGGGTGGCGGGCGATCGCCACCGTCAGATCCCTAAGCTGCCGACCGTCGGGGCATTGGCCAAAAATATGTAGCCCGTCGCGAATTTGGGCCTCTTTGAGGTCGCACAGATAGGTGTCGAGGGTGGGCAGAAGGGTGGGGAGGGCGGGGGTTAGCCCCGTGGCTTTAGCCCGGGGGGAGGGAGAGATTTCGGTTAAGAGTTGGGTGTCGGTGAGGAGGGTGAGGATGCGATCGCCGATCAGCTGTAAACGGCTGGGATCTAGGCTTTGGGCTTCGTAGTATTCATCCACTAGGCCCTCTAGCTTCTCTAGGGGGCCGTAGAGTTCGGCGCGGGTGAGGGGCGGCGTCAGGTGGTCGAGAATCACAGCCTGGGCACGGCGCTTCGCCTGGGAACCTTCGCCGGGGTCGTTGACGATGAAGGGGTACAGGTGGGGCATGGGGCCAAAGGCGGCCTCGGGGTAGCAGTCTTGCGACAGGCCCACGCTCTTGCCCGGTAGCCATTCCAGGTTGCCGTGCTTGCCCAAGTGAACCACTGCCTGCGCCCCAAACCCCTGCCGCAGCCACTGGTAAAAGGCTAGGTAGTCGGGGGTGGGTTCTAGATCCGGCGAGTGGTAGTTGAGGCTAGGGTCGCGGTCGTAGCCCCGGCTGGGCTGAATGCCGATGAAGATGTTGCCGAGCTGGAGGCCGGAGATGGGGAAGGGAGGAGTGGGGGAGTGGGTGGGTAGATGGGTGGATGGGTGGGAGGTAGAGGAGTGAGGCGTAGCGGGTTCAAAAATACCCCAGCGGCCAACAATACCCTCCTGGACGGCGACTGGCAGGGTGGCAAAGTGCTGAAGATAATCCTCAGCGGGTAGGGATTGCTGAATCTGGCGAAAGTCGCGGCCTTCGGGGTCATTGGTGATGCCAGCGGTGAGGCGTTGGATCAACTCGTCGCCGTCGGCGGGAATGTCGTCTAGGCGATAGCCAGCGGATTTGAGGGCATGGAGGACTGCGATCGCACTCTGGGGCGTGTCGAGGCCGACGCCGTTGGCCAGGCGACCATCGCGATTGGGGTAGTTGGCGAGAATCAGGGCGATGCGGCGATCGCCCACCGGGGTGCGCCGTAAACTAGCCCACCGGGTCGCCAGGTCAGCAACAAACTCCACCCGGTCTGGCACCGGCTCGTAGGTGACCACATCGGTTTCCAGTGTCTCGCTGCGCTGGTTGACCGCCTTAAACGACACCGCGCGGGTGATGATCCGCCCGTCCACCTCCGGCAGAGCCACATTCATGGCAATGTCGCGGGGCGACAGGCCCAGGCTCTGGCTTTCCCAAGCCTCTCGCGTGCCGCCGCTGAGAATCACTTGCAGCACCGGTACATCCAACGCCTCCCACAAGGCCAGATTTGGCCTTGCCCCATCTAGCTTGGCCACCGAAAAGCTGGTGGTGTTGAGCAGCACATCAATGCCATCGCCAGCCTTGGGCCGCAGCAGATTCACCAAATCCTCCTGCACGTCTGGGTCTTGCAGCGACGAGACAAACAGGGGCATCGGCTCTAATCTACGCTGCTCTAGGGCGTTGCACAGGGCATCAATCGGTGCGGTATTGCCCGCCAGGTAGTGGGCGCGATAGAAAATCAGCCCAATTTTGGCCTTTGGCACTTCCAGTTCCCCTCTCCCGCTGGGAGAGGGGCTAGGGGTGAGGGCCAATCTGGCATATGGATACACCCCAACCTTGGGAATCTCCTGCGGCTCCGGCGGGTGGTACTGGGTGTCGAGGAGGCGATCACACACCCACAGCAGCCCGTTCGCCATATTCTCCACGCCGCCCTGGTTGAGGTAGCGCCACAGCTGGTTGGCCACAGTCAAGGGCACCGTCGAGTGGCTGATCAAGTCGGGGGCCGGGCGATCGTCGCCGGGCAGCACGATCAGGGCGGCCCCCGTTTCGGCCACCACATCGCGCACCACCTCTAAGCCGTAGGGCCAGTAGGCACGCCCCCCCAGCAGCCGCAGAATGATGACTTTCGCGGGGCGCAGCACATCGTCGGCGTAGGTGTCGATGGCCAGCTGCTGCTGAAGCTGGAGCAGGTTGGCCACCCGCAGACCGGGAAAATCTGCTGGAAAACTGGTCCGCGCCAGGCTTTGAATCTCGGTATCGGCGGCGGTGAGCAACACCAGGGGTGCAGGGGTTTGCTCCACAAAAATGACCCCCTCCGTATCCGGCGTCCAGCCGCCGGGGGTAGCAGCTAAGCGATGCATAGGCAAAATCTAAAGGAACGACGAAATCTGAAGGAACTCTGGTGTAACCCAGGGAAAATTGAAACGAGGGCTACCATGAACAATGCCAAATTTGTTACCGCCAGCTATTCAAGCCAGCCTTTTACAACAATCTAATTTAAACCCTAAAACTAACCACCCATGGGCGCGGTCGGCCTCAAAATCTAAGGATGCCTAAATATCTCAACCATGGCACCGAACAGGTAATGCCCAGAGCTGCCTTGGGTCTGCTGGGGCAGTTTTTGCGTCAGTACTGTTGGCAGCACCAGCTTACCCTGATCACCGAGGCAGACGCGCCCCCTGACCATCAGACTGACCATCAGGACCATTTATTTTGGTGCTTGCTGGGGTCAGACCTGTCTCTGGTGGTCAGTGCCCAACCTCAGCCCAGTCAGCGAGTTGCGATTAGACTCGTCACCGAGGTTGCAGAGGTTGAGAAATTCCTGGCCCTGTGGGGCCTTAGGCTCCACAGCCTGGCCCCTACCGACCTGGCTGCCTTGAGCCAGTTTATGCTGGCCTGGATGGTGGTCTGGGCCGAGGCTATCGCCTCCCCCGATAACCACCAGTCGGTCATGGATCGCCAGCATGATCGCCGCCTATTGCTCAACCAGGTGATCACCAAAATCCAGGCCAGCCTAGAACTAGTCGAAATTTTAGAAACCACCGTGGCCGAGGTGCGCCAGTTTCTCCAGGCCGATCGCCTGCTGATCTACCAGTTTGACCCGCCCCCCCCCATGGCAGCCAAACCGATGGCGAGCGTTGTCACGGATGAGCCCCAGCGGCAGCACTCGACCGCTGGAGTGGGCTTTATCACCTACGAGTCGCGGTCGAGCGATCACCTGGCCTCGGTGCTCAACTACACCGAAGGGCTGTGCTTTGAACGCCATCCCGACGCCCCCTCCGACGCTCCCTTCGGAGGCACCCGCTACCGCCGGGGCGAAACCATCGCCATCGACAACGTGGCCACGACCTACCAGCATGCCCCCTGCATGACCACCTTTTTGACCCAAATGCAGGTCAAATCAAAGGTCGTGGCCCCAATTTTGGTCGGCCAGCAGCTCTGGGGCCTGCTGATCGTGCACCAGTGCAACACCCAGCGCCAGTGGCAGCCCTGGGAAACCGAGCTATTGCAGCACATTGCCGAGCACCTGGCGATCGCCATCCACCAGGCCCAGCTCTACCAGCAGCTCCAGGGGCAGACCAAAAACCTCGAAGTCTGCGTCATCGAGCGTACCCAAGACCTGCGCGATGCCCTGGTGGCCGCCGAGGCCGCCAACCGGGCCAAGAGCGAATTTCTCGCCACCATGAGCCACGAGCTGCGCACCCCTCTGACCTACATCATCGGCATGTCAGCCACGCTGCTGCGTTGGTCGCTGGGCGAGCTTTCATCCCGCCAGCGCGACTACCTGACCACCATTCAGGCCAGCGGTGAGCAGCTGCTGCGAGTTATCAACGACATCCTCGATATGTCAAAAATTGAGGCCGGGCGCACCATGCTAGAGGTGCGGCAGTTTTCGTTGGTCTCAGTGTGTCGCCAGAGCATCGACGCCTTTCGCGACGAGGCCGCCCAAAACAACATTGAGATGGTCCTCGACCTCAAGCTGGTCAACGGCCAAGACACCTTTGTGGCCGACCTCAGGCGGGTACGACAGATTTTAGCCAACCTGCTGAGTAATGCCGTCAAATTTACCCCCGCCGAGGGCCAGGTCACCCTCCAGGTACGGCGAGAGCAAAACGACGCCGTTTTTCAGGTTAAAGACACCGGCATTGGCATTGCTGCCGCCGCCCAGTCTCTGCTGTTTGAGAAATTTCAGCAGCTCGAAAACGTGCGCCAGCGCAAATACCAGGGCACCGGGCTGGGGCTGGCTCTCACCAAACAGCTTGTCGAGCTACACGGTGGCTCAATTAAGGTCAGCTCAGAGGTGGGGGTTGGGTCAGTTTTTACCGTGCGTATTCCGCAGCAGGCGGCTACCTTGGCCTCGCCAGAGCTGCGCCCTACCCTTGAACCCACCGTCGGGCGTATTGTGCTGGTCGAAGACAACGAAGAAACCGCCAGCATGATCTGCGACATGCTCACCGCCGCCGCCTACCAGGTGATCTGGGTAGTAGACGGATCGCGGTTAATTGACCAGGTCAAGCTGTTACAGCCCGCGGCGGTGATCATTAGTTTCACCCTCACCGGTGCCGACGGCAGCGACATTCTGGCCCTTCTGCACCAGGCTTTAGGCCCCGTCAGGCCCAAAATCTTAGCGTTGCTCGATGGGGAAGATGATCATCGGGTAGCACAGGTCCTAGCAGCCGGGGCCAACGACTGTATCGCCAAACCTATTGACCCGAAGCAGTTGCTCTCGACGGTCAACGCCGTCATGGTTGCCCAGCCAGTTTAGAGCCATTAACTGGTGGTCTGACACGTTAGTGGGGTTCCAGGTTCCAGGTGTACGGTTCAAGGCAGTCCTTGAACCGTACACCTTAAACCCCGCCCCGCTAAGCCGTTAAAGCCTGTCACCATCAGCTTGGTCAAATACTAGGTCTCAGAATTGGGGGCCTGACCGCCAAGGGCAGGTGTGAGGTAGGCTACCAACGCCCCAATCAAGAAACCCGCCACATTGCGCGTTAGGGGCAGCCAGTCGCTGGTGCGAGTTACCACCGGGCCAATACCAAAGGCGATAAACAAAATTCCCCACAGGGGCGAAAAAATCAGCACCCACTGCCAGGCAAACCCCTGACCCTCTTTGCGGGGGTGGGCGGCGAAGCCGCAGATCACTCCGCCCACAATGGAGGTGATCAACGTCAAAATCCACTGCTCTTGGGGCAGACCGGGGACAACGTTGCAGCCGCCTTGGCGCAGGCAGCCCTGAATTGACTCTAGAGCGCTCAAGATAGAATTGTCTTCGCCGTTTTCGCGCACGAAGAATTGATTGCCGTAGCGGGTTTGCAGCTCAATCCAAAAGGTGCGGGGCAGCAGATCGTAGACGGCGTCGCCAACGCTGAAGTTGAGCAGGTTGCCGCCGCGCGGGTCAGCGACGAGCATGATGCTGCGATCGTCGAGGCCCCAAAAGTCTTTGACGGCGCGGCCCGGAGTCTGGTCGTACTGGGTCAGCACCCGCAGTTTCCAGCCGGTTTCGGTGGCAAACTGGTTGAGCCGAGAGTCAAGATCCTCTTCTTGGCGCGTGCTCAGCGACTTGGCCAGGTCAATGATCGAGGTTTCTTTGTCAGGCAAGAGTTCGGGGTTGTCGTAGGCCATGGCCGGTGCCATCGGCAGCCAAACGCACAAGCTGACAACACAGATGACCAAAACCTTCAGCACATTTCTCATACTGGCTTGCCGTAACAACATAGAGCTTGAACGCACGGGGTTAGCGCGACGGAATCTGGATGCAGAGACGTTTGAACACAATGAAGACCAACAACCGCTAGCCAAAATATGGCTGATCGTGGAGTATATCCCTTAATCTAGCCTATACCTTTGTTAACAGTTGTTTACATCACTCTAATGTTTGTCCGCGATCTCGGCAACGTCGGGGGCCAGCGGCGAGAACATTCTGCCCCTTTTTAATCAACGTTGCCAATCGACGATGGGCGTGGTGGACTGCACCCGGTGCATGCCAGCCTGGGCAAATTGCCGATAGGTCTCCTCAGCCTGGTCAGTAAAATCGACTACGCCGGAGACGACCACCGGAGATGTGCAGTCGTCAAGTAGGTACACTTTCTGAGCTAGGGTCAAGTCGGTGGACTGGATGTCTGCTAGCAGGTCGGCCACCGTCCAAGCGACACAGTGGCTTTTGGCCTGACCCGCCACAATCACGCCGTCAAACGACCGCAGGGTCTGAATCAATGGGGTATTTTTTTGGGTGATCGCCCCGCCCTTGCCATCCTCAGTCACCTCGGGGCTGAGCACCGAGTAGTTTTCGGTCAGGGGGTTGCTGCCCTTGATCTCAAACCGGGTCTGGCTCTGGCGCGCAATGGTGTGAAAGAAGCAGGCCTCCTCAATGGCGGGCACTAGGGCGTGACCAATGCCTCCCAGCATCGAGTGGTAGGGCCAGATGGTGAGGGGGTACTTGCCCCGGTCAGTCAGGGTTTTGGTGTAGTGCAGGGCATATTCTTGCAGATCCCTAGGGGCTCTGAGGTTTACCGCCACCTCCGGATTCACCCGCCACTTGCCCTGCACCACCTCGTCGTAGTGAATCAGGGTCATCGGCGTGGGGTGCTCGCCATCGCCATCGACCCAAAAAGCAGAGTGAAACACCTGCATGGCCTGGTGGGTGTCGAGAGTGGCGATGATGGTGGTGATCTGTCTCAGGTTGCGGTAGATAAACTCCGCCAGACGGCGGTTGTCATCCACGGCCCCCTGGCCCGATCGCCCGCCCACAAACAGCTCAAAGCCGGGAATGCAGAAGGTGTTTTGCACATCAATCAGCAGCAGACAGAGGCGGTGATTGTCCTGGGCGGCGGCGGCAATGTTGTGGGCAGCCGCCCAGGCTTTGGCCTCAGCGGCTCGCTGCTGGTAAGGCACCTGCCAGATGTCACCGACGCGATCGGGGGCAAAAAAATCTGGAATCGGCAGTTCAGTGGTCATAGGCATAGCAGATTCCACAGACAGCAATGACCCAGACGAGCACGGCCATCTAGGGTCAATGGATTCTATGGTAACCATGTCCCGCCTGGCGATGGACGGAATGAGGCAGACTACTTCTCTAACCGCACCACGTACCACTGCATGGCTTCACCGGGGGCCAACTCTAGCTCGCAGGCGGTGTCGCGCAGGTGCTGGGCCTGGGCCGCGATATCGTTAAACCGCTGGAGATCGCGGGGCAGGTCTTGCTGGCGATTCTCCCCTGGAGACGCTGCGCGATCGCCCAGCAGCCCCGTCAGTTTCTCTAGCAGTTCCTCCGGCGTCAAAAACACCTCCGCCTCCCCCGGCATCAGCACCACAAACATATCTTCCTGGTACATGATGGCGTCGGGCATGATTAGACCTTTAATGTAAGAGAATAGAGCTAGTACTTAACTAATTTAATGGTGACAGGCTCTAACGGCCTAAAGGTTCAGGGTTCAAGGTATACGGTTCCAAGACTGCCGTGAACCCTGCACCGTACACCCCACTAACCTGTCACTTTTGGCTTGATTGTTGCGAATGACCAGTACTAGTCTATCGCCTTAACATCCTGTGAAATTTGGGGCAAATTTGGGAAAAACTTTTGGATCCGATGCTAGGATAAAGAGGGTTATACACCGAAATCCCGAGCGAGTTACCGGGGAATCTTCGACGCTGTATTACCACTGTCCGATAGCTTCAGGGAATAGGCCGCCTTTGGCGGTTCCGTTGCCTGGGGTTTCCTGTTTTTACGGTCATTTCTGCCACCATGGTTCAGACTCCCCTCAAGCCTACCCCCGCCAGCCCCGGCCCCACCCCTTCTAAGGTGGAGGTGCTGAAAGAAAACAGCAATTTTTTGCGCGAGCCGGTGGCCAGCGAACTGCTGCAAGATACCACCCACTTTTCTGAAGGGGCGATTCAGATTCTCAAGTTTCACGGCTCCTACCAGCAGGACAACCGTGACAACCGCGCCAGGGGCCAGGAAATGGACTATCAGATGATGCTTCGAACCCGCAACCCCGGCGGGTATCTGTCTCCAGAGCTATATCTCACCCTTGATCGCCTCTCCGACGAGTACGGCAACGGCACCCTGCGGGCCACCACTCGCCAGGGCATTCAGCTCCACGGGGTGCTGAAGCAAAACCTCAAGGCCAGCATTGCCGCCATTGTGCGCAGCCTGGGTTCGACTCTGGGGGCCTGTGGCGACCTCAACCGCAACGTCATGGCCCCGCCCGCGCCTTACAAAGACCGGCCTGAATACCTCTTGGCCCAAGAGTACGCCAACAACATCGCCGACCTGCTGCGGCCCCAAACCGAGGCCTACTACGACATCTGGCTCGACGGCGAGAAGTTTCTGAGCGCTGAAGAGCATCCCGACGTGGTGGCGGCTCGCCAGCGCAACGGCAACGGCACCATCGTGCACAACAATGCCGAGCCGATCTACGGCACCCACTACATGCCCCGCAAGTTTAAGTGCGCGGTGACGGTGCCCGGTGACAACTCCATCGATGCCTACACCCACGATGTCACCCTGGTGGTGATCACCGACAAGGCGGGTCAGCTCAAGGGCTTTAATGTACTGGCAGGCGGTGGCCTGGGCCGCACCCACAACAAAGAAGAGACCTTTGCCCGCGCCGCCGATGAGATTGGCTACATCGACAAGGCCGATGTCTATGACCTGATGAAGGCGATCGTGGCCACTCAGAGAGATTACGGCGATCGCCACAACCGCCGCCACGCCCGGATGAAGTACCTGATTAACGACTGGGGCGTGGAGCGCTTTCGCCAGCAGGTCGAAACCTACCTGGGCAAGTCCTTCAAGCCCTTCAAAAAGCTACCCAAGTGGACGTTTCACGACTACCTGGGCTGGCACGAGCAGGGTGACGGCAACCTGTTCGTCGGCGTGCCGGTGGAGAATGGCCGCATTCTCGACCGCGAGGGCTTGCAGCTCAAAACCGCGCTAAAAGAAATTGTGCAGCGGTTTAACCTGCCGATGCTGATCACCCCCAACCAAAGCGTGCTGTTCTACGAGGTCAAGCCCGAAGATAAAGACGAGATTCAAGCGATTCTCAACCGCTGCGGTGTTATCAAAGAGACCGACCTCGACCCGCTGGTGCGCTACGCCATGGCCTGCCCCGCCCTACCCCTGTGCGGCCTGGCGGTGACTGAGAGCGAGCGAATTATGCCCACGGTGCTGGGTCGCCTGCGGGCGCTGCTGACCAAGCTGGGCCTAGAGCAGGAGCACTTTGTAGTGCGCATGACCGGCTGCCCCAATGGCTGCGCCCGCCCCTACATGGCGGAGCTGGGCTTTGTGGGCAGCGCCCCTGAGTCTTACCAGGTGTGGCTCGGCGGTTCCCCCCACCAGACGCGTCTGGCCCGCACTTATATGGAGCGGCTGCACGACAACGACATCGAGACAACCCTAGAGCCGCTGTTTGTGTTCTTTAGGGACGGACGCAAAAAAAGCGAGAGCTTTGGCGATTTCTGCGATCGCGTCGGCTTCGAGGCCCTGCGCCAGTTTGCCGCCACCTACAACGCCGAGCAATATACCCCCCGCCACACTAAAGAAGGTCGCCATCGGCTGAGCGTGTCCCACGACTTGTTTATGACCCTGCAAGCCACCGCCGACAAAGAGGGGCGACCCATGGCCCAGGTGATGGCCGACGCGCTAGCTGTCTACCTGAAGCAGCCGGGTTCCTAGTCGCCACAAAGCGGGGATGGATCGTCGAGCCATCTCCGCCTGAGGGATTAACGCAAAAGCAAAAGGGGTCGGGTGCCTACTGATTTGTGCCAGCAAAACTGGTCAACAACTCAGACATCCGACCCCTGGCTAATTCATCTGACCCCCAAAAACATTTCTACAAAATCTCTACCGATTGACCCATAGGGTGCCCCGCCATTTAGGTAGATGTGAGCTGGTAGCCCGACGACCTACAGTAAAGCGGCTCAATTGGATGGAATACAACTTTATGACTTCTTCTGACAAGCAAACTACTCAAATTACTGAACAGCCTACCGATCAGGTATTTCAGCGTTATGACGCCCTGGGGGTAGACGATAAGCTAGCACTGCTTTACTACGCTTATGAAGCGATGGGTGGCTCGATAACCCCGGCTGCCCCTGGCGCGGCAGACCCCGAACTGGCTCAGCCCCTCATTGAAGAACTGTACGAGCTGTCGGAAGACGAGCAGCTGGAAGCCATGCGGGCGGTGGTGCGCCGCGACGAAACCGATATTTCTCGGCGCTATGGCGGCCTCAGCGCCAACAATCAGCTGCTGGTGTGGTACGGCTGGGCCGAGGCCATGGGCGATCGCATCGTCGGCATGCCCAGCGACTACAAGCCCGAAGGCCCGGTGCAGAAGATTGTGTCTGACCTCAAGGGGCTAGACTTTCAATCTCAGATTTCGCTGCTACGGGAGACCGCTACCCAGATGGGGTACACCACTGTGACAGCACCGCCTTCTCAAGCTGAGACCGGTGTGACCGATAGCTTATAAGGTTCAGCCTTTTATTGAACTTCTGTCGAACAGATAAAAAGAGAGCGCCGCCAATGTCCTAAATAGAATCGGCGGCGCTCTCTTTCGTAAGCTAATTTGAAATCTAGGACTCAGTATGCAGTTCCTGGGGCTGTAGGTAAGCAATCATTTCGTCTACCCCACGCTGGATGCGACGGGTCACCGTCATGGGGCTAACGCCAATTTTCTCAGCCACTTCTTTGCGGGATAGCCCTTTGAAAAAGACAAACTCAATGGCGGTACGGGTTTTATCCTCAAGCTGGTTTAGGGCCCGCTGAATTTGCTGACGGTCTTCTTCCAGAGCCTGCATGAGCTGATAGTGGCTATCGGGCAGGGTCTCACCCAGGGTGATAGTAGAGTCAACCTGCTGGCACACGGTGGCATCAAGGCTGAGGGGTAAACGATTTTTGTGAGCCATTTTGACCTCTCGCCATTCTTTGACCGGTACACCTAGGGCTTCGGCCATTTCGCTGTCGCTGGGGTTACGGCCCAGATCACGCATCAGCTCCATCTGAAGCTTTTGGGACTCTTTTTGTAGATCTTGCCAGCGACGGGGAATCTTAACAGGAGTGCCACGATCACGCAGAAAGTGCAGCATCTCCCCGCGAATGTAGGGAACCGCAAAGGAGCTAAAGGCACAGCCCTGGCTAGGATCAAACCGCTCAATGGCACGAATCAAACCAATGTAGCCAATTTGCTCTAAATCTTCGTAGGGTTCAGAGCACTGATGGCTAACACGGTGGGCAATCTTACGCACCAAGCCAGCGTTGAGCTGTACTAGCCGGTTGCGCAACTTTACAGAGGGAGCTTGCCGATACTGCATCAGCAGTTCCATGCCACGGGAGCGAATCATCGAAGTTTGGGTAGCCATATCTGCGCGTGTCCTTACGAGAGCGGGTTCGCTGAGAACTATGCTTATTCTCGAGAGTGACACCGGCATTCACCATGGTTGATCTACTGTACTCTCACGGGTGGCAAGCAGGGTTCTCCGTAGTTTTACGAGGTTGTTTTAGCCTTCCCTAGGTACAGGGTTGTTGACTAATCATCCCAGAGACGTCCATCGGCTCTGGGGAAAAACCCCTTCGGTCGCCTCCAGCCTGATGCTCAACGCCGCCTACTACCGAAGTTAGGAAGACATTCTTGCTGCCCCAAAACCGGGCTAAGCTAAAGGCTAATCGCCCAATGTTGCATCTCTTAACAGTTCTCCGGCTAGGTTCATGGCTCTCAAGGCAGTGCTACTCGATTTCAACGGCGTCGTCATTAACGATGAGGCTATCCACGAGCAGTTGATTAAAGACCTACTCCTAGAGGAAAACCTGCGCCCAAGTTCCCAAGACCTGGCCGATTGCTGTCTAGGTCGGTCAGATGCGGCCTGTCTAAGCGACTTGCTCGCTCGCCAGGGGCGACTCATATCTGACGCCTATCTAAAGAAATTGCTCACCCGCAAAGCAACCCGCTATCAGGAGTTGCTCGTCAACCTTGGGCCGCTGCCGCTTTACCCAGGCATTGACGACTTGATCTACCAGGTGCGGGCCGCCCAGCTGAAGCTGGCGATCGTGTCGGGGGCGCGGCGCGGCGAAATCGAGGCCGTCCTGTCTTTGGTCGACTGGGGCCAGCATGTGGAGTTGATCATCTCGGCAGACGACCTCCCCGTGGGGGTGAGCAAACCAGCCCCAGACGGCTATTTGATGGCGGTTGAGTTGCTCAACCACCACCATGCAGATTTGATGTTGCAGCCCGCCGAATGCCTGGCAGTGGAAGATTCTTTCGCTGGCATTGCAGCGGCTAAGCATGCCGGCATACCGGTACTTGGGGTCGCCCACGCCTACCCCTACCAGATGATTCATCGCCGGGCGACTTGGGCGATTGATCACCTCTACGAACTCAGCCTAGACTGGCTCCAACCCTACTACGGCAGCCCGCCGCCCGCGCCGCTCAATCAGGCCCAGGAGGAGGTGTGAGCCTTGCCCTGGAAGATCTAAAGCGCCGCCAGTTTCGCCAGGTAGGGTTTTACCAGGTAGAAGCTGGCTATGGTCTTGGCATCTACGGCCTCCCCAGACAAAATCGTTTTCTCTAGCTGGGCTGGGGTCAGCAAAACAACCTCTATGTCTTCGTCAGCATCGGCATCGGGGGGAACCTCGATGGGATCTAGATCGGTGGCTAAGAAAGCGTGGATTATTTCGTCAGAATAGCCGGGCGCTAGGGAAAAACTGCCGATGGGTAGCCAGGTTTGGGCGCTGTAGCCAATTTCTTCTTGAATTTCTCTGCGGATTGTGACGGCGGGGGACTCGTTCGCCTCAATGGTACCTGCCGGAAACTCTAGCAGCCGCCCCATGACCGCAAAGCGATACTGACGCACCATAATCAGGTTGCCGTCGGCGGTGATCGGTACCGCCAGGGCACCGCCCGGGTGGCGAATACATTCCCAATCGCCCTCGGCTTGGTTAGGCAGCCGCAGCCGATTGACCTCAAAGTTGAACTTGCGCCCTTCGTAGAAGAGGCGCTGTTTTAACAGTTGGGGAGGCTCTTGACCAAGGGGCATAGGTGAGACTTAGAAAAGGCACAAACGGTCTGCCTATTGTAGCGGGCTGTGGGGTAGCGGGCTGAGGCTGAGAAGATTAGACCTTGCCGCTGATCTGGCCAAGCCGTTGCACCCCGGAGCGGTCAACGGCTTGACACAGGGTCTGCACCGATTGACCGCTGACGGGGTCACGCCAGTGGGGGGCAATCTCGGCTAGGGGAACCAGCACAAAGGCCCGCGATCGCAGCAGCGGGTGGGGAACATGCAGGGCTGGTTCGGTGATAATCTCTTGGCCGTAAAATATCAGGTCTAGATCGAGGGTGCGTGGCCCCCAGTGATCGCGACGCACTCGCCCAAAGCGCTGCTCAGTCTCCAGCAGCTGGTGAAGCAGTGCTTGAGCTGACAAAGTGGTATTGAGCAGAGCACAGGCATTGAGAATATCGGGCTGCGGGGGGCCAATGGCAACGGTTTGGTAAACACTGGACCGGGCTACCAACTCTAGGGTGGGGGGGCTGTGGAGCACACCGAGGGCCTGGTGCAAAATCTGTCGGGAGTCGCCTAGGTTGCTGCCTAGGGCGATCGCACAGGGTATCGCAGCCATGCCCTAGGTCAATTGAGGTCGCAGCCGGGCCACCAGTTGGTCGGCGGGCACCACGCCTTCGATGCGGTCTACGGGCTGCCCGGCCTTAAATAACACCAGTGTCGGCAGGGCCGCGATCTGATGTTGGGAGGCAATTTGGGGATATTTGTCGGTGTCGATTTTAACGACTTTAAGCTGCCCTTTGAGCTGACTGCTGACGGTGGTCAAAATGCCTGCCATCATCTGGCAGGGGCCACACCAGGTGGCATAAAAATCTACCAGTACCGGCGCTTCTGCTCCAGCCAACAAGTCTTCAAAACTTTGAAACTGCTGCTTAGTTGCCATTGTCCACTCCTTTGGTAAAACCCTGTCGCCTAAGCCACAACATTATCCATGTACTCAGCATAAACCTCATCCAAGTCCGGAGGTGGGGTTCTGCCTATGCCTACACCACCATCTGGCGCAAAAAGTTGTCGAGGGCAGTCGCTACCTTTTCTGCCCAGTCTTCTTGGGCGTAGTGGCCGACTTCGTCTAAGGTTTGCAGCTCACCGTTGGGCAGCGCTTGTACGGCGGTCTCCGCTAGGCTCACCGGCAGCCACGGATCACTTCGCCCCCAAAGCACCAGGGTGGGGTGATCCCAGTTGGGCAGGGCGGTGGCGATCGCCTGGTTGCTGGCCTCCAGATTCATCGCTCGCACCGTGGTCATTAACGCGCGGCCCACGCTGGAGGTTTTGAGAAAGGGGCGGCGGTAGACATCGAGATCAGCATCGGCGATTTGGTAGGGGCCAGCCCCTTCTAGGGTGCGGTCAACCAGGGTCGGGTCTTGGGTGATCATGTCGCCGGCCAGGGGCAGGCCCATCTGGCGAATTTTCCACGGTAGCTTGGCCCCAGGCCCGATGGGAGCATTGATAATGGCTAGGCGGTCAACCCGCTCGGGGTGCTGAAGGGCGTACTGAACCCCGACTGAGCCCAGAAATCCCTGGGCCACTAGGTGCACCTGGGACAGATCCAAAGCATCTAAGAAGTCTCCGAAGGCGGCAACCAGTGCCTCCGGCGTATAGGGAAAGTCGCGCCGGTCAGGTTTCTCAGACGATCCATGGCCAATCCAGTCGGGGGCGATGGTGCGAAAACCCTGCTGGGCCAAGACGGGCATCACCTGTCGCCAGCTGTAGCTCTGGGAGACTAACCCGTGGAGCAGCACCACCGGCAGCCGGGGCGCATCGCCGAGGGGCTGAAGCTCGCGATAGAACCAGGTCAGCCCGTTGGCCGATATGGTGTGCTCTGCGATCGCGTTTTCCTGTGTCATAGCCACTCCCAACGTCAGCCCATTGAGCTTACTGCCCTGGCAAAACAGAAGGCAAGGGCAGCGGTGGAGAGCGGCTATCTCTACCGGGCGCGGTTTCTTGCCCCAGTCAAACGGGCTACATCTAGCTACATTAAGTAGGCGGACGGTTCAAACAGGGCGGCAATATCCCCAACTTTCTCCTAGGCAACATCCCTTAGTGCCGCCCGTTGAGCTAACCGTTCGTGATCACTTCCACAGACTCCCACAGAACTACAGGCAGCTATGAACTGGCAAGAGGTATCGGGCAACTGGCTTTTGGTGCCCCCCAACCCCGTGGCAATTGTGCATTTTCTGGGCGGTGCCTTTGTGGCAGCAGCCCCCAGCGTCACCTACCAATGGCTGCTCGAAAACCTAGCCCACCAAGGTTACCTGGTGGTCGCGACCCCCTTCATCAATACCTTTGACCACCAGGCCATTGCCCAGGAGGTGCTGATTACCTTTGACCAGGCGATGCGCTATCTCGATAAACGGGTGCTGACCAACCGCCCACCCCTGCCCATCTATGGCCTAGGGCACAGCATGGGCTGCAAGGTGCACCTGCTGATCAACAGTCTGTGGGAGGTAGAGCGCCTGGGCAATATCTACATGAGCTTTAACAACTACCCGGCGCGGCGCTCAATTCCGTTTTTAGAACAGGTGGTGCAGTTTAACCCGGCCTTTAACGTTGAGTTTACCCCCGACCCCGAGGCCACCCTGGCACTGGTGCGCGATCGCTACCCCGTCCCCCGTAACCTGCTGATTAAGTTTCGCAGCGACACCATCGACCAAACCCGCCCGCTGTCGGAGGTGCTGGTGCGGCGCTTTCCCGACCTGACCACCGTGCAAATTCTCAAGGGGTCTCATACGACCCCCATCGCCCAGGAGATTGGCTGGCAACCCGGTGAGTCGTTTAGCCCCATCGATGCCCTGGGGCAATTTATGAAGCAAGAATTTTACCGAGATCTGACTCACCTGCGGCACAACCTATTGGCTTGGCTGGGGGAGAGCGAACAGGGCAGACCCCTGGGGCCACTCTAAGTCTCTCTGGGAGCGATCGCCTTGTCTGGGATAGCGGTTGCGTATCCCCCCGCCGCCGCCGATATAAAACTCTTGTCTTGGGAGCGTTTGCCACGGTAGGCTTGGCCCTATGATGCAGAGGTGAGCTAGCTAGCCATTACCAGCCTTGACCTATCAGCACACCAGCCAGATTGAGACCCAGACCGATCCCAACGCGCTGAAGTCGGTGCTGGCGTGGTTTGATCAGTTTCAGTCGGCCCCTATTCCCCACAATATCTGGCTCCAGTGCCAGCTGGCGCTGATTGAAGGCTTTACCAACGCGGTGCGCCATGCCCACGCCGGGCTACCGCCAGAAACCTCCATTGGCATTGAGGCATCTGTGAGCGATCGCTCCATTGATATTCGCATTTGGGATCATGGCCCCGGTTTTGATTTGGCCTCGGTGCTACGCCACAAAATCACCATAAATGACTCCGACTCTGAGGGCGGAAGAGGTCTCAAAATTATGTATTTGGTCGCTGATCGGTTGACCTACGAACCGGCGGCGGATCAGGGCAACTGCCTGCACCTGCACAAAGCCTTTGATCTCTAATATCCGACATCTAAAATCTCAATATCTAAACCAACCGCCAAACCCAGGTAGATCTATGGTCTCAGCATCGGTATTCGCAGTTCCCCAAGTCATGGGATGGCTGATCGGTGGAGCGATCAATACGGTTCTGCTGGCGATCGCCTGGCAGCTCCCTAAAAAACTGCTCACCCCCGCCGGCTACTTCCATGCCTGGGCGCTAGGGGTGCTGATCTGGGGCTGCCTGGGCTGGCGCGGCTACACCGTGATGATGGCCTATTTTTTAGCTGGCTCAGCGGTAACCCGCCTGGGCAAAGCCCGCAAAGAAGCCGCCGGCATTGCCGAGGGCCGATCTGGGGCCAGGGGGCCAGAGAACGTGTGGGGGTCGGCCCTGGCGGCGGCGGTCTGTGCCGGGGCAATTGCCTGGCTAGGAATACTCGGTAACCCGGCCCAGGCAGACCTGTGGATTCCCCTGGTGGCGTTGGCCTACGTCGCCAGTCTGAGTACCAAACTCTCCGATACCACCGCCAGCGAAGTGGGCAAGGCCTACGGCCAGCACACCTTTTTAATCACTACCCTAAAGCCTGTGCCTGCTGGCACCGAAGGCGCGGTTAGCCTCGAAGGTACCCTGGCCGGAATTCTGGGGTCGATTGTCATTGCTCTAGTAGGCTGGGGGGTCGGGCTAATTGGCCCTTGGGGCATTGGCCTCTGCCTGATAGCGGCCTTTGTGGCCACCACCATTGAAAGCCTGATCGGTGCCACCCTTCAGACGAAGCTGACCTGGCTCACCAATGAAGTGGTCAACGGCCTCAATACGACCGTCGGAGCATTGCTGGGGCTTCTGTTGGGGCTAGCCGGTCAGCGATGGGGCTAAAGCCAGAAGTTCGATAGGGTAAAATATCGAACAATCCGTAGGTCTGCGGATGGTTATCTCTGGTTTTGACTGGAGCATTGAGCCACAGAGCCACCACCTCCCGCAGGTATTCCTCAAGTTGTGGAGATTTTACGAAGGTTTATAAAAACTTTATAGTTTCTATCCGGATCAGCCTGAGAACTCAGTAAAACCGCGCAATCCTGAGTTCCGTAGGTTCTCTGTCGATGATCATGGTTGGCTTCAGCCTTAATGGATTTGGGCTTCGCCATAAAAAGCCGCTGTCTGTATCTAAGCTGCGGTCAGAGAAGTCAGGATCATTCTTGTTGTTTAGGGAGCGTCTACCCTCAGGCCTAATATTTTAGTCCTGGGGCCACAGCGATATTAGTTATGCAACCCCCGCTAGAGCAAAGGTTTCGTTCAGGCTACTCAGTTTTTGCTATTGGCGTACTGTCGCTAGCCATGATGGTTTTGTTTCAAGCCTTTGGCCTAAAGTCAATTGCCAGTGCCAGTAGTCGAGACGAGTTTCCGGGCCGCCGCCAAGGAGGCGGCACTCACTGGGTTAGCCCCATCGCCGAGGCAGAATAGCCTCTAACTCATTACTCGCTTATTTTACTGAGGTTTACCAGCCGATCCAGACTAGAGACATGTTAGGTTGTGTAACGCAGTGACGGCAGTTCCCTTCGGGAACTGCCGTCACTGCGTTTTCGGTTCCAATCAACCTCTGGGGAGTCGTGACTGAGCCGTGATGGCTGAGCTGGGCACGCTAGTTCATTGTTATTCTTTGGGCATGCTTAGCAACAGCACTCTACCCCAGTTTACGCTCCAGGGGTAAGGCGCTGGGTGTGCTGCCAGAGACGTTCTCTATTGTCTAGTTTTTGTGATCAAAGGCCAAACAAGTGTGAAAGCGGCAATCAAAACTATTCCTCACCGACTACAGCGTCGAGTATTACCTCGGGTCCTCCACTGGTGGGGCATTGCTCCCCTCAACACCGGCAGCAAGATCGTGCTGTTAGCCAGTCTTTTGGCCGGCGCCCTGGTCACCGGGGGCAAGGTTTTGAACCTGCTTGAACCCGCCGAACTATTTTTGTTTGACCAGGGGGTGCGATGGTCAAAGACCGGTCTTGGAGCGCCATCGCGCCCCAGTGTAGACCTCGACCCCCGCATGACCATCGTGGGCATGACCGAGGCCGATATTCGTCAGTATGGCTGGCCCCTCAACGACCAGCTGCTGGCCCAGGCGCTCAACCAGATCCAGAGTCACCAACCCCAGGTCGTGGGCCTCGACCTTTACCGCAGCACCCTGCGCCCGCCCGGTTCTGCCGAGCTAGTTGAGGCGCTGGCGGCCCCCAACCTCATCGCTATTAAGAATGTGGGCAGCACCGAGGGCCAGGGAGAAGTGCCGCCGCCCCCCACCGTGGGGCCAGAGCGGGTGGGCTTTAACGATTTTCCCACCGATTCTGACGGCATCATTCGTCGCAACCTGATGTTTGTGCGCAGCCCAGACGGGGGCTACTTTTCCTTTGCCCTGAGGGTAATCATGGCCTACGCAGGTTACCCCGACGAGGCCCTGAGGGCGGAGGCTAACCACCTATATCTGGGTGATCGCGCCATTCCGGTGCTCTCGGCCCAAGACGGCGGCTACCAAAATGTCGATAGCAGCGGCTACCAGATCCTGCTGCGCTACCACTCCGCTCAAATGCCCGCTCGGCATCTCTCCCTTAGCCAAGTCCTCAGCGGCCAGTTTGACCCTGCCTGGATGACCGACAATATTGTGCTGATTGGCACCACCGCCGCCAGCCTTAAGGATCGGTTCTACACCCCCTTTAGCTTTGACCAAAACGACGAATTGACGATGCCGGGAGTCGTCATCCACGGCCAGATGGTTCGGCAACTGCTCGATGTGGTTGCCGGGGGGGCGGCCCTCTATCGCTTTTTGCCCGCCTGGGCCGAGGGGCTGTGGCTGTGGAGTTGGTGTTTGATGGCTGGCAGCTTAGCCTGGGCCCTTCGGCGCCCGAGTGTATTACTGATCTCGGCGGGGCTGCTGGAGGCCGGACTGGTAGGGCTGGGCTGGCTGGGGATCAACGGCCTGGTGTGGTTGCCGATCGCAGAACCCGTCACCGGCATGGCGATCGCCATGGCCATCGTGATGGCCTACAAGCTGCTCTATCGCACCACCCATGACTCGCTCACCGGGCTACCCAACCGAGAAGCCTTTATGGGCATTATTCAGCAGGCCCTGCACCACCGTCAGCCCGATGAGCCGCCCGTAATTGTGGCCTTTATGGGCATTGATCGCTTTAAGGTGATCAACGAGAGCTTGGGCCACCAAGTGGGAGACGAAGTCCTCCAAGTAATGGCCCGGCGGCTGGTGCACCACGTGCCCCCCGAGGCTCAGGTGGCCAGGGTCGGGGGCGATGAGTTTGCCCTGCTGCTGACTCACCTGCCCAGCGTCAGCGCTGGAGAGCTCATGGATCAGCTCCAGTACGCCCTCTCAGAACCGCTGACCCTGCACGGCCAAAAACTACCCAGCACCCTGAGCATTGGGGTGGCCATCAGCCAGCCAGAGCTAGAGCACAAGCCCGTAGACCTGCTGCGCGATGCCCACACGGCAATGTATCGGGCTAAGGCACTGGGCAAGTCGCGCTTTGAGGTGTTTGCCGCCGGCATGCTGACGGAGGCCGTAAATCGCCTCCAGCTAGAAAGTGACCTGATTAGCGCCCTCGACAACCAGGAATTTTTGCTCTACTACCAGCCGATTATGAACCTTAAAACTGGAGAGCTAGCCGGGTTTGAGGCCCTGGTGCGGTGGCACCAAAAGGAGCGGGGATTTGTGCTGCCCAGTGCGTTTATTCCAGCGGCGGAGGAAACGGGCTTGATCATGGCCCTGGGGCAATGGATTTTTCGAGAGGCCTGTCGACAACTGCACCAGTGGCATGACCAGTTTCCCCACTACCGTCACCTGACTATGAGTATCAACCTGTCAAACCGACAGTTTGGGCAACCCGACTTGATCGCCCAAATTGAAGCCGCTCTGCGGGACACCCAGGTAGACGGCCACTGCGTGCGGCTAGAGATTACCGAAAGTATGGTGATGGGAGATGTGGATGCCGCCATTGACCTGATGCTAAAGCTCAAGTCTCTCGATCTAAAACTGGCGATCGACGACTTTGGCACCGGCTACTCTTCTCTGAGCTATCTGCACCGCTTTCCCATGGATACCCTCAAGGTCGATCAATCGTTTGTGGGTCGCCTGGAGAAGAGCAATGAAGACCGAGCCATTATTCACACGATTTTGACCCTGGGCCAGCAACTGGGCATGGAGGTGGTGGCAGAGGGGGTAGAGACCGAAACCCAGGTGGCCATGCTGCGTCAGGAAGGCTGTGACTACGGCCAGGGTTATTTCTTTGCGAAGCCCCTACCAGCGGCCGAGGCTCTCGCTCTGCTCCAGAGTCAGCAGCCCCTACGCTGCTAGGAGAGCGGCGATCGCCTAACAGCTTGTCGTACTAATCGACGGAGATATGGCAACTCTTATTGGGGTGTTGGGTGTCGGGTGTTAGGTATCGGGTGTCGGGTGTTAGTAACCAACCCAATACCCAATACCTAATCCCCCATAGCCCAGGAAAAAGTTGTGTTAGGGATCTGGCATAATCTCCAATTCTGGCCATTAACTTCCATTCTCAACTGGTCTACAATGATCCCAACAGGCGATAGGTAACGGGTGTGGTCAAGAAAAGTTCTAATCACCCTCGCTGGGTTTTCTCGGCAATTTGCTCTGCCTAACGTTTAATTTCTTTACACAACTTTCTTTACATATATTGATGTCAATGACTCTTGGCGAAGCCACGTTTAGAGCGAACGTACTGGAATCAAGACTGCCTGTACTGGTGCATTTTTGGGCACCCTGGTGCGGCCTCTGCAAGCTCATCACTCCCGTTTTGCAGGGTTTTCAGGCCGAATGGGAAGGCCAGGTGCGCCTATTTGACGTCAACGCTGACGACAATTTTCGCCTGGCTACCACCTATCGCCTATCCAATCTGCCGACCCTGCTAATGTTTGACCAGGGCGAGGTTTGCCACCGCATCGAGTCATTTCGCGGCAAGGATGATCTGCGGTTGGTGCTTGACGCCTACATGCGCGATCGCGAACTTGCCTACGACATTCCTCGGTTAGTGCGCATTTATCCTTAGTATTTTCCTTGATTTTTTAGTGCGACGAGTGCGACGGAGCTGCCAGATACCCCTGTAGCAGCAGGTCGTCGCCGAGGGTGCGCCAGGTCGTTTGCTCTAGCGCCAGGGCCATATCCATCTGCCGAATGCCTAGCTCGCCTACGGGGGTGGGGGCTGTCGGCCCACCCACTAGCTTGGGGGCGACAAAGGCCCACAGCTTGTCAATCACCTGATCGCAGAGGGCCTGGGCGGCAAGCTGTCCTCCACATTCCCAGAGCACAGCGGCACAGCCCTGGTCGTAGAGATGTTGGGTGACGATTTTAGGCGATAGGGCAGGTAGCGTTATCACCTCTACGCCTTGCTCAATCAGGGTTTGACGTCGGGCTGGGTCGGCCTCTGGGGTGGTAAACACTAGGGTGGGGGCGATCGCAGTATTCCACAGGTGGGCTTGGGCGGGCAGATCTAGGCGACGGCTCATCACCACACGACGGGGGTTGTGGCCCTGGTCGTGGCTAGTGAGGTGGGGGTTGTCGTGGCGCACGGTATTGCCGCCGACGACGATTGCGTCGCAGGTGGCCCGGAGCTGATGCACGGCGGCGCGGGCCGGGGGACCGGTGACCCAGGCGCTATGCCCCCCGGTGGCGGCAATTTTGCCGTCTAGAGTCATGGCGTACTTCAGTAGCCCCAGGGGGCGCTGGTGAACAACACGCTGCACAAAGGCTTCGTTGAGGCGTTGGCAGGCCGGGTCGTCAATGCCTACCACCACGTCAATGCCGGCCTGGCGCAGGCGCGCAATGCCCGATCCTGAAACCCGTGGATCGGGGTCCACCATACCCACCACCACCTGGCTAACCCCGGCACTAATTACAGCTTCAGTGCAGGGAGGTGTGCGCCCGGTGTGGTTACAGGGTTCAAGATTGACGTAGAGAGTAGCGCCCCGAGCTTTTTCTGCCGCCTGGGTGAGAGCGTAAACTTCGGCGTGGGGCTGCCCCGCCCCTGGGTGAAAGCCTTCCCCCACAACCATCCCCTGGTTGAGCACTACGCACCCAACCAGGGGGTTAGGCGCGGTTTGCCCAACAGCCCGTTGAGCTAGCTCCCGGCAGCGGGCCATCCAGCGATTGTGGGTGCTCTCGTGATCGCCCCCATCGGAGCGGGCGGAACCGTTGGTGGCAGCACAGGATAGAAAGGAAAGGTCAGTCAAGGGAGGTAGTTCCTAGACAGAGAGAAAAAGCTAAACAGAAGAGGGAGTAAGACGGAGCCAGAGGCACGACACAGAGACAAACATCAACCGCAGAGTGTTAACACAACCTTTGCGGAACGGTCGGAGGGAGATCGCCGTCATTAAGTACAACAGAAGCCAGTCCCCCTCAGTGCGGCATGGGGGTACGGTAAACTATGCCTATCCACTAGGTGAGTGTGAGCGAGTGAGTGTAATTCCTCCTGTTGATTTGACGGAGCAGTTTCAAACAATTCAAGCCGATGTCAATGCCGCTGTGGCCGAGGTACTGGCCTCTGGGCAATACATTAACGGCCCCATTGTCGAGACCTTTGCCCAGTCCTTTGGCGACTACGTAGGCACTGAGCATTGTATTGTATGCAATTCGGGTACCGATGCCCTTTACCTGGCCCTGCGCGCCCTCAACATTGGTGCTGGGGATGAAGTGATCACCTCCCCCTTCACCTTCATTGCCACGGCGGAAGCGATTAGCGCCGTGGGGGCGACTCCAGTATTTGTGGACATTGACCTCGACACCTTCAATCTAGATGTGGCTACGCTTGAGGCGGCGGTGGGCGATCGCACCCGAGCCATCATGCCAGTGCACCTATTTGGCCGCCCCGTAGACCTGGGGCCGGTGATGGATTTAGCCGCCCGCTACGACCTCGCGGTGATTGAAGACTGCGCCCAGGCTACCGGTGCTGAGTGGATGGGGCAGCAGGTCGGGGGTATTGGTCACGCGGGCTGTTTTAGCTTTTTCCCGACCAAAAATCTTGGGGGCTGCGGCGATGGCGGCGCTATTACCACCAACGACCCCGACCTAGCGGCTACGGCCCGCATGCTGGGAGAGCACGGCAGCCGCGTTAGATATCATCATGAGGCCATCGGCATCAACAGCCGCCTAGACTCGATTCAGGCGGCTATTTTGGCGATTAAGCTCCGTCATCTCGATACCTGGAACCAGCGCCGGGGCGAGGCGGCAGAGCGTTACCATAGCCTGCTAGCGCCGGTGGCCGAAGTGGTACGTCCCCAGGATGTCATCTTCGGTCGGTCGGTGTGGAACCAGTACACCCTGCGGTTGCCCCAGGCCACTGCCGATGGGCAAGAGCGCAATCAGGTACAGCAGGCCATGCGAGAAGCAGGGGTGATTCCGATGGTGTACTATCCGGTGCCGCTGCACCTACAGCCCGTGTATCGACACCTGGGCTATCAACCAGGCGACCTACCCAAGGCCGAAATGGCGGCCCATCAAGTGCTATCGCTGCCGATGTTTCCTGAGCTGGGGGCAGATCAGCAGCTGCAAGTGGTGCAGACCCTGAAGACCGCTCTGGCGCAGGTAGGCCTAAAGGCGGCCCAGTATTGCTAGGCCTTAATGCGGCGAGTCTGGCGATCATGTCCCCAGCAAGGCCAAGCCAGTCAGCTTTGAATGGTTAAAGTTGTTTGTAGTTTCCTATACTATATTTAAGGCCGATTAAACCGGTTTAAGGCTAACCCGGTTTAAAAATTTCAACCGCCGCTCGCTGTCGCGTCCGCCAGGTCTGCTGCCAGTCAGGGTTAGCTAGCGATTGGCCCCAGGCGATTGGGCTTCGAACCGTAACACAAGGGGTTTTGGCGCAGTGGCACCGATAGATCCGGCTTTGATGGGCACCTACGACGCGGCGGCGATCGCGCGCTACTTTCGCTGGCGGGTAGGTACCCTAAGCTGGCGAGTTTTACAAATTTTGTGGTGGTTGGGCACCTTCGCCTTAGGCCTGCGGCTAGATCGCTGGCTTAACCAAGAGGACAAAAATCGCCCCCGTCGAGCCATTCAGCTGCGTCAGGTTCTGACCAACCTAGGGCCAGCTTTTATTAAGGTGGGCCAAGCCCTGTCAACTCGGCCCGATCTGGTGCGTCAAGACTTTCTCGACGAACTCACCAAGCTGCAAGACCAGCTGCCGCCATTTTCCACCGCCGAGGCCATGGCCATTATTGAGGCGGAGCTAGACTACAGCCCTCAGGAGATTTTTAGCACCCTATCCCCGCTGCCCGTGGCGGCGGCCAGCCTGGGCCAGGTGTACCGGGGGCGGCTGTTTTCAGGAGAAGAGGTAGCGGTTAAGGTGCAACGACCCCACCTGCGGCCAGTGCTGTGCCGCGACCTCTATCTAATGCGCTGGGCCGCTGGCTGGCTGGGGAAATTTTTGCCCCTCAACCTGGGCCACGATCTGACCCTCATTGTGGATGAGTTTGGCACCAAGCTGTTTGAGGAAATTGACTACCTCAACGAGGGCCACAACGCTGAGCGGTTTGCCGCCAACTTCAAAGATGATCCCACGGTTAAGGTACCGGTGATCTACTGGCCCTACTGTAGTCACCGAGTGCTCACCCTAGAATGGATCAACGGCTGTAAGCTCACCGATATGGTGGCACTGCAGCAGGGCGATCTTGACCCCAATCGCCTGATCGAGATTGGGGTGACGGCAGGTCTGCGGCAGCTGCTGGAGTTTGGTTTTTTTCACGCCGACCCCCACCCCGGCAACCTGTTTGCCCTAGCCGATGGGCGCATGGCCTACATCGACTTTGGCATGATGGATCAGCTCGATCAGATCACCAAAGAAGCCCTGGTCGATGCGGTGGTTCACCTAATCAACCAAGATTTTGACAGCCTGGGTCAAGACTTTGTGCGGCTAGGCTTTTTGACCCCAGAAACTGAGCTTGGCCCCATTGTGCCCGCCCTCAAGCGCGTGCTGGGCGATGCTATCGGCGCTAAGGTAAGCGACTTTAACTTTAAGACCGTCACCGACCAGTTCTCCGAATTAATGTACGAGTACCCGTTTCGGGTACCGGCTAAGTTTGCCCTGATCATTCGCTCCCTGGTGACTCAGGAGGGGCTGGCCTTGAGCCTTAACCCCGAGTTTAAGATCGTCAATGTGGCCTATCCCTACGTGGCCCGCCGTCTCTTGCTGGGCGAGACTCCGGCCCTGCGCCAGCGGCTGCTGGAGGTGCTGTTTCAGGATGGTCAGCTGCAGTGGCAGAGGCTGGAGAATATGCTGGCGATCGCCCAGGGCGACACTGGCTTTGACCTACTACCGACAGCCGGTCTAGGCCTGAGCTATTTAATATCTGAGGAGGGTGCCAATCTGCGCCAGATGATTGTGCTGGCCCTCACCGAGGATGATCGCCTCCACACCCAGGAGGTGCAACGGCTGTGGGCGTTGGTCAAACAGGACATCACCCTCGATAAGGTGCTGGGGGTAGCCTGGGGTGCCTTCACCAACTATTCCCTGGAGCGGGCGGAGGAGTTGGTGCCCGTTGTGGGCGATCTGCGTCAGGTGCTGCGGGCCTGAGGGTTGCGGGCCCAGGAGCGTCGGCCTGGACGCAACTCTCCCCTATAATCAGGGGAAGTAATTTACTGTTCTCCTACGCCTGTGTATCCACAACCGCCCTACGTTTTATTTTTTGCTGGCTTTTTGGCTGCGGTAACTTCGGGCTATGCCTTTAGCACTGCCCTGCAGCAGTCGGTTAATGAGTGGAATAGCAAGCGATCTACCCGCATTTTGGCCACCCTGCGTGGTCCCCGGCTTCAGATTCCCTTCTTTGGTATCTGTGCTGGAGTCTGCGTGTTTCTAGCCTCTGGCATTCAGCTGTTTGGGTTTTCAGCCAAGGTCGCCTATGCCATGGGCGCACCGATGACTTTGCTTAGCGCTCTGCTGATCTGGTCGCAGCTGGGCAAAATTTTGCTGCTGATTGAGGAGGGTGGTTCTAAGGCCCTAGATTTGGACGCCTTTTAGATTTTTCTAGCTATAGCCACCGCTATAACTGAGCAGTTTTTGGCTCGATGATGGGTAGGTGTAGGGCTACGGTAGTGCCCGAGTCCGGCGAAGACGCGATCGCCAGCTGACCCTGGTGAGCCTCTACGATGCGCTTGGTGATGGCCAAACCCAGGCCGTTGCCAGACGGCTTGGTGGTAAAAAAGGGCCGGGTCAGCAGTGGCAGTACCTCTGGGGCGATCGCTGCGCCGTCGTTGTGGATGGTGACCGTAACCTGACCTGCGGCCGGAGGCTGAACCACCCAGGTAATGGTGCTGTCGCAGGCCTCCTGGGCATTGGCGATCAGGTTGATAAAGACCTGTTTGAGCTTGTTGTGATCGCCCCGAACCATCACCGGGTGGTCGAGGGTGGTAACGACGACCTGGGGGCTAGCCCCGGAGTCAAGCTGCTCTAGGTCTTGGCCTAGGGCCGGCGCCAGGGTTTGCACCAGGGCATTGATGTCAACGGGTTCTAGATCAAGGGCGGGGTCGCGGGAGTACAGCAGAATTTCATTGAGCAGCTTTTGCAGCCGCTCTGATTCTTCGAGGGCCAGGGTCAGGCGGGTCTGAAACCGCTCCGGCAGATCGAGGGTGCGAAAAGAATTTAGCCCCAGCAGCACCGTGGTTAGGGGGCTGCGCACCTCGTGGACAATCATGGCGGCCAGTTCGCCAATTTCGGCCAGACGGGACTGGGCCACCTCGGAGACTTTGCGATCACTAATATCTCTGGCCAGGGCCAGCCCGTAAGGATCGCCACCGATGTCGAGCAGCCCCAGGCGCACTTCCACCGGAAAGCCTGTGCCATCTTTGCGCTGGTGCCAGCCCTCGCGGGTTTGGGGCACCCCTGGGCGCATCTGCCGCCACAGGATGTCAAAATCAGCCTGACTGTAAGTAGTTTGAATATCGATTACCGACAGCTGCAACAGTTCGTCCCGGCTGTAGCTTAGGCTGTCGCAGGCGTTTTGGTTGACATCAATAATTTGGCCGGCGGCATTGACCACAAAAAATGCGTCTACCGCCTGCTCTACTAGGGTGCGAAACCGAGTCTCGCTCTGCTTGCGGGTGGCCACGGCGGCGGTAATTTGTCCAAACATCTGCTCAAAGGCCGTGATCACATCCCCCAGTTCGTCGGCTCGGGCGTAGGGCAACGATGCAAACCTGAGGGTCTGGGTGTCATGATCGTCACCAATGGCGCGCCCTGCCGTGAGCAGATCCTGGCGCAGCAGCATGATCGGTTTGATCACCAGACGCCGCAGTACCACCAGGGTCGCCCCGGTCACAAACACCGAAATAATCACCACCAGCCCGGCAATTCGGCCAATAAACGCAAAAAACTCCCGCTGCACCGAAGTCGCATCGTGGCGCACGATCAGCACGTAGCGATCGCGCAGGGGGGGCATCTCCCAGGCGGCGTCGTAGCGCTGCTGGCGGCGGTAGAAATGCCCTCGCCCCAGATGACTCTGGGCCAGGGTAATCTGGGGCATCTCCCCAAAGCTACCTACCTGGGTACCGTCTAAATCGTAAATGGCACCGCCCAAAATCACCTCATTGGTTTGAATACCTTGCAGGTAATCCACCAGCATTTCGTCTTGGAGATTGGCCAGGGTGGCCGTATCTAACCGTCCCAAGGCCTGGGCCGTGGAGAACGCTCGCAGGTAGCCCAACAGCTCGCGCTCCCGCCGCAGCACCGAGGGCACCAAAATCACCCCCTCGATCACCACAATGCTTAGAAACACCCAGTAGGCAATGCGTTGAGACAGTCTGGCGTTAAGAAATTCCCCGATTAACCGCAGCTTTAGGCCAGCCCTCGCCATCTTAAATTTGGCTCTACTAGAGATCTTTTTGAGATTTTTGAGCACAATACTAGCATTTGAAATAGCGGGGCTGGCTGAGCTGCCTGCCCGCTTGCCCAGGATAGGCGCTGGGGATATGGCACGATAAACCCATCTCCAGAGACACCCGTCCCCGAAGATAGCGCCAGAACACGGCACCAGAACCTGCATCACAGAACGCATCACCAGAGATAGACACCATGGGGCCCGCTGACCACCAACCCGATTCTCTCCCCACCAACTCACCGACCCATCCCCCGTCGGCTGAGGCCGTTTTGCGGCTGCTGGGGCAAGACCTGGAGTCCCTGCGCCAGCAAGTCACCAGTCATCTGGCGAGCGACATTGACCACCTTCAGGCCCACAAGCAGCGGCTGATGGCCGATATCGAAGCCCTCGAAGGCGACTTTGAAACCCTCCAGAGCCAGCACCGCCAGCTGCAAAGCACCTACGTCGAAGCCCTCAGCCAGCGGCAAATTGCCCAGCAGCAGGCCTGGGCCAAGCGCCTAGCGATCGCCCTGGCCAGCCATCTCCAGGGACGCCTGGAGACCGCCATCACCAACCCCGCCGCCTCGCAGCTGACCACGGCTCACCAGGAGGCGCTTGCCCCCCTAGTCAACGCCAGCCAGACCGTGGTTGCCCTCGACGCCACCCTGCAAAACGCCCTGACCTCGCTCCAGCACGATCTCACCAGCTACCACAGCAGCCTTTCCCAGCAGATCAACCGCATGCAGACCCTAGAGCAGCAGGGAGAGGCCCTGCTAGATGCCCTGGTGGCCCGGCTGAGCCAGCAGCTGCAAACCCAGCTGATTCCCCCCGCAGCTGGGCGCAACGGTCACAGTGCTTCAGCGCCCGTAGAGAACCGGGCCAGGACCAGCGGCTCAGCGCCAGGCCCTGCCCTGCCGACTAGAACCTATCGAGGGCCTATGCCCCCTGCCGCCTATGCCCCTACCGGCGCTCCCCAGCCAGCGACCAGCCAGCGGCCACCGTCGTCCAGCTCACCCCACCGGACCCAGCCAGGGGGTGCTCAAAGCACCGATGCTCACAATACGACCCCTACGACGTTGCCCTACGGCCCAGCCTCTCAAGACGATACCGCTGGCCTAGGCGGCGATCGCATCGCCACCGCTCGACTGCAGGCGGGGCTACTGATGGTGGTGCTCTCTACCCTGGCCCTGTCGCTGCACAATGTCGCAGTGGGGGTGATTGGCTACGGCGGGCAGATCCTTGGGCGCATTCCCGTGGAAGCGGTCTTGCCCTTGACCATCCCCAGCTCGCTGCTGCTGCTGTGGCTGCGCATGGTGGTGGTGGTGCCCCTACTGGCCCTGGTCGCGCCCCGGCTGTATCCCCGGGTGGGCGAAGACCTGGGCCAGCTGTTTCAAAATGCCGACCGTCGCCCCCTGGTGCAGGTGTTGGCCAGCGGTGGTTTTTTGTTTTTGTCGCAGGTGCTGATCTATAAGGCGATCGCCGATATTGGCCCCGGGGTAGCGGTGACGCTGCTGTTTATGTACCCGCTGATCACCGTACCGCTAGCCTGGTTTTTGTTTGGCGATCGCCCCACCCCCCTGCGCCTGGTGGTGATGTTTGCCATCACCATGGGCATTGTCTTTACTGCCCTGCCCCGCATTTACTCTGACCTCAGCAGCAGCGGGGTCTCCCTGTGGGGAGTGGGGGCCGCCCTGCTGGCCAGCGTTGCCTTTGCGCTATTTTTAGTGTCTATGCAGCTGAGCTTCAAGCGCCTGCACCCGGTGTCAGTGAGCCTGCTTCAGTTTTCAACCATTTTTATACTGACCAGCGTGATTTTGATCGTGGGGTCTTTCTTTGGCCTCGACCCCGGCGAACCCAGCCGGCCTCTGAGCCTCTACCTGGGGGCGGCGGTGCTAGGGCTACTGACCCTGCTGGGCTACCTGTTCAACAACTACGGCGTCAAGCTGCTGGGGGCTTCTCAAGCTTCTATCGTTGCCGCCAGCGGGCCAGTGGTGACCGCCATCATGGCCTACCTGATTACCCCAGGTGAGAAATCCACCCTGCTGTTTATTCAGTGGATGGGGGTAACGTTAGTCACCCTGGGCGTCATTTCCCTCAGCCTAGAGCGTCTGGCTAGCCAGCGTCGCCAAGCCCGTCGGCGCAGCGCTGTGCCCGCCAATACGGGGCAGTGGCCGTAGGTAGATTTGGGCTGTGACCCAGTGACTGTGACAGGGATTAGTCTGGGTTTTACGGTACAAAATATGCGGTATACGGTTCAAGGCAAACCGTGCACCGTGTACCTTAAACCGTAAATCCCGCAGACCTATCATTAAAAACGGAGAGAGAGGGATTCGAACCCTCGTTAGAGTCACCCCTAAACAGCATTTCCAGTGCTGCGCCTTCAACCGCTCGGCCATCTCTCCAGGGGGCGGTAAATTGACCGCTGAGTGGCTATCGTAGCAAACAATGGTGCCAGAGAACAGAGATTTGGTCGGATTTGTGAGATCGATAGGGCCAGTTTGCCAGCGGGGAATTTTTCATGCGACCATAACAGCAGAGCCTGGCTTTGAACCTAGTCTAGGGGCGATCGCACCCAACGCTACCCAATCTTAATTGCCCTGTTTTGACGTCACCCACCGCCCCTTATGGTCCGCACCCACACCGTTACTGTTCACCACCGCCAAACCGGGCGTATGTACACCGTAGAGGTGCCAGAAGACCGCTACATTCTGCAATCGGCAGAAACTCAGGGGGTAGAGCTGCCCTTTGCCTGCCGCAACGGCGCCTGCACTACCTGTGCTGTTCGTCTGCTCTCAGGCGAAGTCGAACAGCCCGAGGCCATGGGGCTTTCGCCCGATCTGCGCCGCCAGGGTTACGCCCTGCTGTGCGTCAGCTACCCCCGCAGCCCAATCCATGCCGAAACCCAGGACGAAGATGAAGTCTATGAGCTTCAATTTGGTCGCTACTTTGGCAAGGGTAAGGTGCGCACCCGTCTTCCCCTAGAGGAGGATTAATCTGCCCTCTGCGATCAGTTTCCGTAACTAGCTCCCTGTGGCCAGGTATGCTCCCCTAGCATGCTGGCAAGATCGATTTTACCGTCCCCAACTTAGCTGCCCCATGCCCCTTCCCCCTCAGTCTGATCTACAGCGCTGGCTAGACAGCGCCACCGAGGCGGCCCTAGCCGCTGGGGCTGTACTCCAGCACCACTGGGGCAACCTAACCACCATTGATGAAAAGGGTCGACCCGGCGATTTAGTCACCGAGGCCGACCGAGGGGCAGAGGCAGCTGTGATGGCGGTGCTAGCGCGCCACCTGCCCACCGAGCACGGCATTTTAGCCGAAGAGTCAGGTGCCCAGGGCAACCCCGATGCATCTCTGTTGTGGGCCATCGACCCCCTAGACGGCACCACCAACTACACCCACCAGTACCCCTTCTGCGCCGTATCCATTGGCCTGCTGTCGGAGGGCGAACCCGTGCTGGGGGTGATCTATGACCCCATCCATCGCGATTTATTTCGGGCGGCTGCGGGCTTGGGGGCCACCCTCAACCGTCGCCCCATTCGCGTATCGGCCACCGACCAGCTGGCCCAGAGCCTGCTGGTAACTGGGTTCGCCTATGATCGCCGCGACACCCCCGACAACAACTACGCCGAATTTTGCCACCTCACCCACCTGACCCAGGGGGTACGTCGGGGTGGGTCAGCTGCCATCGATCTGGCCTACGTCGCCTGCGGTCGCCTAGACGGTTATTGGGAGCGGGGCCTGTCACCCTGGGATATCGCCGCAGGCATTGCCCTAGTGCGCGAAGCCGGAGGTCAGGTTAGCGCCTACGATGGCTCCCCTCTAGACGTCATGGGGGGGCGACTATTGGCTACCAACAGCCATCTGCACGGGGCGATCAGTCATACCCTAGGGCAGATTAAACCGCTGGCGCTGCCCTCTTTGGCAAACGTTTGAGCCAGCTGAGGCCCCTAGCCATCGCCACCCTGTTTTTGCTAATGGCCTTTACCGATATCCTAAGCGAACTGGCCACCGCTATATTTAATAGAATTGCAGTATCTTATGTCCCCTGAGCCATACCTCGGGCAAGCGACTATGAAACCAGATCAAGGGCTGTTTCAACTTGACTTTGACGACCACCACGCGGTGCTGGGGATACCCGTCACCGCCGATGCCAAGATCGTGCGCAAGCGCTATCTGACCATTGCCCGCAAGCTTCACCCCGACAGCCTAGCAGGGGCATCAGCGACTGAGGCTCAGAAGGCTAGCGAGGTGCTCTCCAAGTTGGTCAACCCCGCCTACGAAGTCCTCAGTCAGGAAAAGTCGAGCACTGAACACAGGCTGGTGCTCAAGCTCAAGGGGCAGTCGCTGCGGCGAACTGGTACGGCACCGACGGTAACCTCAGCCGTGGCCCAGGATCTGCTCAATGCCCCTAGCGTTGATGCCGCCTACCGGAAGGCGGTCAATAGCTTGGCCGAGCGTCAGTTTGAACAACTGGATGCAGTCTCTGAGGCGATCGGCGAACTCAGCGAGCTGAATCTGGTTTACCTCTACCGCAGCAACTCTAGCGACAGTGCGCCCAGCAGCCCAGCTACCCGCCCGTCGACCCAGCCAGCCGCTGTATCCTCGACCACAACAACGCCCATAACGCGCAAAAACCAAGCCGCGATTTTAGAAAGCTACATCAACCGCGCTCAAGATTACGAACAAAACAAAGACTACAGCCGAGCCATTCTAGAACTGCGGGATGCGGTCAAGACCTATCCCAACAGCGGCGTTTGCCATAGCTACCTGTCGGCCCTTTACCTCAAGGCCGGGCAGGGCACGATGGCTCGCATCCATGCTAAGCGAGCCATCGAGATCAACCCTGAGGATGAGCAAGCCCTGGCAGTACAGGCCCGAGTTGAGAAGCCTACCTCTGGCTCAGCTGCCAGCACAGCCAAGTCTTCCTCAACCAAGGCCGCTGATTCAAAGTCGGCCAAGTCTCAGTCTTCTGATAAAGGCGGATTCTTTGGTCTGTTTGGAGGCAAAAAAAAGTGATTACCTACCAACCGCCTGCCGGTGCCCGGGATCTGCTGCCCCTCGATGTGGCCCAAAAACACTGGATCGAAACCCGCCTGGAGCAGGTGTTTCAGCGCTGGGGCTACCACCGCATCATTACCTCTACCGTGGAGCAAATGGATACGCTGATGGCCGGTGGGGCCATCGATCAGGAAGCTGTCATTGAGCTACAGCCCTCTGGAGGCAAGCGGTTGGGGCTGCGGCCTGAGCTTACGGCCTCCATCGCCCGCACAGCTGTTACCCGTCTAGCCCGGGTGACCTATCCCCAGCGGCTGTACTACAACGCCAATGTGTTTCGCCAGGCGAGCCAAGGCAGTCACGGCGGCCAGCAGGAATTTTATCAGGCCGGGGTTGAGCTACTGGGGGCGGGGGCTACCGTGGCCGATGCCGAGGCCCTGCTGCTGCTGCTAGACTGCCTTCACAACCTGCAGCTTGACTCCTGCTGCCTGATCTTGGGCGATGCTCAGCTGACCCAGGCGCTGCTGGCCCCCTTTGCTGCCGAGCAGCGGCAGGCCGTACGTCAGGCCCTGGCTACCCTTGACCGAGTAGCCCTAGAGGAAATGGCGTTAGCGCCAGAGCTGCGCCAACATGCCCTCGGTCTGCTCGACCTACGGGGCCAACCAGAGGATGTCCTCCAGTCCTTGGGGCATCTGCCGCTAGAGCCGGAGGTGCAGGCAGCGGTGGAACAGCTGAAATCGCTGGTGGCGATGGTGCGAGAAGTCAGTAGGGGGGAGGGCGATCGCCCTTCCCCCTCCCTGACCCTCGATCTGAGCCTGATTCAGTCCTTTGACTACTACACCGGCCTGGTGTTTGAAGTGGTGAGTGGCCCCGACCAGGGGTGCCAAGTGCTCGGTCAGGGGGGCCGCTACGACCACCTGCTCGCCCTGTTTCAAGGTGAGGGCAAGGGGTTTCCGGGCATTGGCTTTGTGCTCAACATCGAGTCGCTGCACCAGGCCCTGCTGTCTACCGGCTACCTGCCCCAGGACACACCCCCCAGCGACTGGCTGGTGGTACCCACTGCGCCCCATGCGGCGGCGGCGGCCTTTACCTATGCCCAAACCCTGCGCACCTCCGCCAGTCTGGTGCGCGCCGAGGTGCACCTGGCCTCCAATGAGTCGCCCGCAGCCACCCGCGACCTAGCTCGCCAACGCCGCATTAGCCGCATCGCTTGGATTGGCCCTGACGGGTTGCCAGATATTGAAGCCCTCTACTAACCTGGGGATTGGCTCTCGTCCTAGCCCATTGTTCTAGCCCGGAAACTTGGCCCAGAGTCCGGTGGGTAAACGCCGCCCGGAAAATTTTCTGGCAGCCGGGGCAGCCCAACTGTTTTATGTCCCTAAGGAGAAATTTTGGCCCACACCATTGTGACGAACGTCTGTGAAGGGGTAGCCGACTGTGTCGATGCCTGCCCCGTAGCCTGCATCCACGAGGGACCGGGCAAGAATACCAAGGGTACCGACTGGTACTGGATAGACTTTTCGACCTGCATCGACTGCGGCATCTGTCTTCAGGTCTGCCCTGTGGAAGGGGCGATTTTGCCCGAAGAACAGCCTGATCTACAAAACACTCCCGCCTAGCCTGGTCTAACTTAGGAATGAGAATTTAATAACTTCCAAAATTAGGTGGGTTGAGGCCGTGCGATGTAGTTCCATTGCGGTAGGTACTCGTCAAAGCGAATGGGCATCTCCTGCTTGAACTCGTCAGTCGCGGTTCGCCCCTTTTGATAGACTT
>JBBSKN010000021.1:0-43834 GCA_038256265.1 Phormidesmidales cyanobacterium | reverse complement strand
GAATCAGCAGAATGAGGAAATCTAGCAGGGCCGAGAGAATGGCGATCGCGCCCGCTACCTTGAGGGCGATCGCGGCTAGGGGAGACGCCACCGGGCTGGTAACAGCGGGTTCTGAAGTCATAGGATTGGTCGATTGCTACAGATAACCATTCTGCCTTGGCTAGTCCATAAATCCACAAAGCAAATCCACAAAGTCGCTATAAAAGCTTGAGCTTTGTTCGGTGAGACAGACGTTTTAGAAAAGACGTTTTAGAAAATAGGCAGGGATAAGTCCTGGCCCCTCCCCCGTTAGCGGTACCAACTATCCACCTTGACCAGACGTAGACTCATTCTCTTGGGCAGGCTGGGGACTCCAATCTTTAATCGCCCAGGTGCTGGCATCCCAGGGGGTAAACTCGACGTTGACGAGGCGATCGCTGACCGCATTGGTCATCGCCCGGTGCACCACCGGAATGACAGCTACATCCTGGGCCAGCAGTTCATTCATTTGCTGAAACAGCTCGGCTCGACGCTCGGGGTCAAGCTCCTGCTGGGCCTCAGCCCAGAGGCGATCGTACTCAGGGTTGCAGTAGCGAGCGTTGTTGGGTTCCTGCCACTGGTTGGCCTGGGAAGCAATTTTGGCGCAGGTCCACCAGCCCATGTAGGTGCCGGGGTCGGGGCTTTCGTTGCCGGTGGAGTAGACCTGCATATCGGCAAAGAAATGGTTGAGGCTGCCGGTGTCCTCGGGGTCGCCCGAGAAAAACTCATCCATGCGCACCCGCGCAATTTGCACATCTACCCCCAGTTCTTTGAGGCTGTCGCTGACGATCGCCTGAGTTTTTTGGCGCACCGGGCTAACCGCCGCCTGAAACAGCACCTCTAGAGCGACACCGTCTTTTTCGCGCACACCGTCACCGTTGGTGTCGACCCAGCCCGCTTCATCAAGCAGAGCTTTGGCGCGCTCTAGGTCGTAGGCAGAGTCGTCGCCGGGGGGTTGGTAGGTTTCAGGAGCTACCAGCAGGTGGACGGTGGGTTTGCCCGTGGTGCCGTAGAGCTGTTCCACGATGGTGTCGCGATCAATCGCCAGGCTCACGGCCTGGCGCACCCGCAGGTCACTGAAGTAGGGATGGGGAATTTGTGGGCTAGAGCGCTCTCCTGCCTCAGTGCGGGCGAAGGGGTGGGCAAAATTGAGCATAATGCGCTCCACCTGGGAGCCGAACAGGGCCGTGATGTAGCCGCTAGCGTCGGTTTCTAGTGCGCTGATAGCCTCGGCTTCAATCTGCAGGTTGTGGGCAAAATCGGCGGTGCCAGCCTGCATCACTTCCCGCGCGGCCGCGTAGGGTGCGATGCCCCCGAGCAATTCGATCCGCTGGAAGGCGGGCCGCCCGCCCCAGTAGCTAGAGTTTGGCTCAAAAACCACTGTCCCTGACTCAAACCCAACCACCTGGTAGGGGCCAGTGCCCACGGGCTGGAGGTTGGCTAGGGCGTCGCGGGCGTCGGGGCCGTTGAACTCCTCAAAGATATGGCGGGGCAAAACTAGGCCAGTTTGGCCGGTGAAGGGCACTGACCAAGCTGGAGTAGGGTTGGCGAAGGTAATTTTTACCGTGTAGTCATCGAGCGCCTCCACGCTCTCTACCCCTTCATAAAACTGGGCCGTAGCCGCTGCCACCACCGGATTGCGAATGAACTCAAAGGTAAACACCACATCAGCGGCGGTAAAGGGTTCGCCGTCGGCCCAGGTGACATCGGGGCGCAGAGTCCAGGTTACGGCAGTGCCATCGGCGGCCACACCGCCATTCTCTGGGGACGGAATTTCGTCCGCCAGAAAGGGTACTAGCTCTCCGTCCTCGTTGTAGCTGGCCAGGGGTTCGTAGACAATGCGGGCGGCTTCGAAATCTTGGTAGCCCGTAGCTAGGTGAGGGTTTAGGGTGAGGGCAGATCGGCTGTAGAGCAGCCGCAGGATCTGAGGATCACGCACAGGTTGAGCGTCAGCCTCGACGGTGGGGGGAGAGGTTGGTGGGTTAGATAGGTCGGTAGATTGGCTACAGGTGACGGTGACCGTCAACACTGCCCCAGCGGCAGCAGCCAAAAGTGCGGTACGAAGCCCTGATCTGATCATTGTTTGACGCCACTAACCCAAAAACAACTGCACTGACAGATCGCCCACTGCCTCGAACCCCATAGTAGACAATTTGCCTGACCAACAATGCCGAACAGTATCTGGCCTTAGAGTTCACCTGGGTGGGATAGAGTGAACCTAGACACCCACAGAGTTTGCGATCAGTCATCTAGTTCATACCAAGTCCAGATCGGAATCTATCTAGAGCGGGATCTATAAGTTCCCCCCAGGCAGAACTCCACGGCTGGATTTGGATTTTGCCTATATGTCTATCAAAGGTAGGACTTATGTTCCCGGATGTTTTTGCCGCAAAAATTTTGACAGGACAGAAAAGCTGAGCCGCACAAAACCAATACATTGCGATTAATGCGGTTAAATAGACAGTAATAAAGGTGAATAAATCGGCAGAGTTAGGTACTCTTAGGGGTCAATAGCCCTGCTGCGATCAAGTACAGTCCTGCGGCGACTGGATATTGAGTGTGAGACGACTACGTGACCAGGATCAGGCGACACTATGACTGACACTATGGCTTCGAGCATTCCCCCAGAGCGCAACGACGACCCTACGTCTTTGTACCCATCTGGGGAGGCTAGCCCTCAGATCCTTGCCCAGACCGATTCGGGTTGGGAAGACGTGACGTTTCCTGGTCACTTGCCCCTGGCCGCCATCTCTGAACCGGAGGCCGAGCTGCTACCCCCAGGGGTCTTGCCCGAGGTCAATCGGGCCGCTGAGCCAGCCTCAACGACGGCAGAGCCGGCTCCTGAGAACCTGGTGCAGCTGATTCAAGACCTCAACCAGTGCAACGATGCACTGCTGCGGCGGGTGACGGAATTAGAGGAGGCCCTAGAGCGATCGCAGATCGCCCTTCAATCTGAAATTGAGCGCACCCAGGCTAGTGCCGTTGGTCTGCCAGTTGATCGGGTGCCAGGCCCGGTGCAGCAGCAAATTGCCCAGCTGCTGAGCGAGCTAGATATTGCCAACGATGGGCTGCGCCGCACCACCATTCACAATGAAACCTTACAGACCGACCTAGAGGTCAACCGGCAGCGGGTGGCCCAGCTAGAGCGGGAATGTACCCTCTTGCAGCAGCGGTTTAGCGAAAAGAGCACCGCCCTGCAGCAGGCCGAAGCAACCTGCCGCGATCTCAAGGCGCGACTGCACCGCCAGCAACGCTATACCCTTCAGTTCAAGGCAGCGCTGGAGAAATGCCTGAATATGGCCCCTGGCTCCGGGGCGGCTGGCAATACTCCGGGTACTACTGCCAGAGTATTGCAGGGGCAGCTGCTGTCGCCGTCGTTGCCCCTAGATGGGGAGGCCGGACAGCCCGTGACCATGCCGCGATCGCAGCAGATTCAGCCCTGGTCAGGGGGGCAGGCCTTGCTGGTCAACAATCCCAGCCTGACCCAGCTGCTGCGAGGTCTGCGCGGGGCAGGGCCAGCCGCTCCAGAGCCAGTGCCAACCCCTGCGCCCGCTCCGGTGGTCGAGTTGCCAGCGGCGGCAGAGGCACAGCCCCCGGTTATGAACCCGACCCCTGCCCCAGAGCCAACTGCCCCCGACCCTTGGCTGGAGGAAAAAACAGCTCCGATAGCCCCAGCCGCAGTCTTTACCGAGCCTTCACCCTGGGGAGACCCAATTGCTGTGGTGCCGCCCGCTCCGGTGGCTGCGACCCCAGTTACCCCACTAGCAAAGGCAGAGGTTCCTGAGGTGCTAACGGCCCCCGTAGCGGTAACGCCTGTTCAGCCGCCAACCGCCGCACCCGCTCGGCCCGCCAAGGCGGAGGCAGCCCTACCCTCTTATGTAATGACAAACGCCAAGGCGTCACCATCGCCGCTGGTTCACCCGCTGCGATCGCAAAAAAAGATTTCCTCCATTGCAGCGGTTGAGCTACCCAGCTTTGGCCGCACCATTCGTCGCCGATAAAGCTGCCAATGGCTGCCATTGATCTATATCTAATGATTTATAGTCCTAACGGATTTGTCCTAACCTGAGTGGCTATAGCTATACCTGCTAAAACAGCCCAATGACTCAAGGAATCTAGTTATCGGACTGTTTTATAGTGCTGGCGGGTTGACTGGAACCATCGCTACTTGAGGTGATGACCAATGACCATTTGCAGCAGCGTCGGCTCGCCGCCCGGTTGGTGATACTGATCGGCCCATGTCCGAATCACTTCGTCTAGCTCTTTGAAAGCGGCATCACGGCTGGCCGCAGGCAGGTCTAGTTCTTCTAGTACTCGCATGGTGCCTGGAATCCGGCTAGCCCACTCGCGCATCATGCGAAAATACTGGGCGGTGTCTTCGACCATGGAGTACAGGCGCTCTTGGTCATCCACCGGGGCGTAGGAAGAACGCACCAGACCGTAGTAAGACGCCCCCCAGGAGGCATCGATGCGGGTCACGGTGCCTGAGTAGATCAGCCGCCGCCGAATGTGCTCGGCCAGGGCTTCGCTCAGGGGCACTTGGTGATCGGCGGGCAGATCATCCTGAGATTTTTCGTGGAGAATTTCAATCAGTTCTAAAAACTGAAAAGAGTTGATAATGCGGGCATCGGGGCAGGGGGTGGGCAGCTTGGCTGCCAGCAGGTTTTTTTCGCCACTGGTGAGGGAGGTACCCGATACCCGCGACTGCCCCGATTGCCAGGGATAGTGGCGCAGCCACATATAGGGAAACTGAATTAGGTAGCGGGGCTCTTGGGATCCCAGCATTTTCAGCAGTTTGCCCTCGGTGAGCGCTTGGCGCATTTCTTCGACAATGGCCTTCACCCGCTTTGGCTCAATATGATGCAGGTGGCCGGTCATGCGCAGGTTTTCGCCCTGCTCTAGGTAGGTCATATAGATGGCGCACTTGGCGGCGGTGGCCGCTGCATCTAAAAATGCGCCATGGCGATGACCGCCAGTGCGCATGGCGCTAAAGGCTATATAGAGCAAGATTTGATCGATGGCGCTGGGGCTAAGGCGGCGAATCAGCGCGTCGTCTTCCGCCGCTAGGGGAGACAGGGGCGTAGCGAATAAAGGATCAGCCATCGGACTCAGAAATACTCATAACGACAGGCAGTGACGCGCCCTCCGTGGTTAAGGGTGCGAAACCGCTGAAAATCATCAGAAATAGCAAATATAGAAGATCAATTTAGTTGCTTTTAAAAAGTATGCGCTACGACAGCACCAAATAAATATGGTTGCTTGATAAAGCTTTAGTAGTGGCTTCGCCGCCTAGTTGACTGCCCACCCCGAGGGAACAACCCCATGGACAGCCCAATCAGGATTGCTCTAGCTAAATATTTATCTGGGATATCACCACAACTGGCCCAAAGGGATGGGTTTGCGCCCTTAGATAGAAATGTTTTGCTAAATAAATATTTTGCTAAATGGCATGCCTTAGCTTGGCCCAAAGCTTGCTACCTTTTCAAGCACTGTTGCCGTTTTAAGACCAGGGGATCTGGATCTGGGCTTGAAGGATCCATTGACAGCAGCGTTAAAAGGCGAAGGTTGCCGTCGCGTCAAAGCAGTTGTCGGCAACCCAAAGACCTCAGGTGGTGCGGGGTTCAGTGATTCTACCGCTGCCTCGGTAGGCCACTGGGGCCTGCCCGGCTGAGCATTGGATCGGGGAATTGGGATCAATTCGACCGCTGCCGCGAAAGCTGAGCAAGTCTGCGATCGCAGGTACCCGGCTAAAACGACCGCTGCCGCGATCATCTTCAGAGCGTACGGTAACCTGCAGGGCGGCCTCAGCACTAGTCTGAAGTATAGACAGTCCCAAGGGTGCGGCGGTCATAACTAGGCCCAGGCTAGCGGCGCAGGCCAGACGAGTCATCAAGGAACAAGGATAGGGAGGATGCATAGGACGTGGCCTTATTAGCGCTTCTAGTCCTAGTTACAAAGCTCCCTGACCTCAGTCAGGAAAATCTTTATAAGTAAATCTGCGGATTTCTCAATTTCAGGAGTTATCGGCCCGATTTTTTGCCCCTAGGTCAGGGACTGGGGATGTCTAAGTCAGCGGCGCCGGGGCCGGTGGGCATCTATATCGGCTTCTGATTTGGACTTGGTATGGCGCTGAAGTTAGCACTTCTGGATAAAAGCAGCTGACGGTGCAGAAAAACCCTGGCTCGTAATGGCCAGAACCGTCCAAACGGTCTAATCTATGGGGAAGTCATTATGTACAGGCTAAAAGCGCTTTCTCCTTGCCGGTGGGGTGGGCCTACAGCCGATGTTCGTTGAGGTGTAGCCGTGCCCCCATTAGCCCTGACAAATCGCGTAACTTGTGTAACTCCCTCCCTCACTCTGGCGATGACAGCCCGGGCTAAGGCAATGAAAGCCGACGGGTTGCCAATGTGTAGCTTTAGCGCCGGAGAACCCGATTTTGAAACCCCCGACCATATTAGGGCGGCGGCCAAAACCGCCCTCGACCAGGGGAAAACTCGCTACGGTCCGGCGGCAGGAGAGCCAGCCCTGCGCCAGGCGATCGCCCACAAACTCCAGCACGACAATGCCCTCTGCTACGGCCCTGAGAATGTCATCGTCACCAACGGCGGCAAGCATTCGCTCTACGGCCTGATGATGGCCCTGATCGAGCCTGGGGATGAGGTGATCATTCCTGCCCCCTACTGGCTGAGCTACCCGGAGATGGTCAAGCTGGCGGGGGGAACCCCGGTGATTGTGCCCACTACCGCCGAGCAAAACTACCGCATTACCCCCGAGCAGCTGCGTCAGGCGATTACGCCTAAAACCAAGCTGTTTATTCTCAACACCCCCTCTAACCCCACAGGAATGGTGTACTCTCCAGCGGAGATTGCGGCCCTAGCGGCGGTGGTGGTGGAAGCCGACATCTGGGTGGTGTCAGACGAAATCTACGAAAAAATTCTCTACGACGGAGCCACCCATCTGAGCATTGGGGCAGTGTCGCCCGAGGCCTTTGAGCGCACGATCATTAGCAACGGGTTTGCCAAGGGCTACTCAATGACCGGCTGGCGGGTGGGCTACCTGGCTGGGCCAGCGGAGCTGATCAAGGCAGTGGCGACCATTCAGGGCCACAGTACGTCTAATGTCTGTACCTTTGCCCAATATGGGGCGATCGCCGCCCTCGAAGGCCCCCAAGACTGCATTGCCATCATGGGTCACGCCTTTGCCAAACGGCGCGATGCCATTATTAAACGCTGTCGCGCCATCAACGGCCTCAGCTGCGGTGAGCCAGAGGGAGCCTTCTATCTCTATATTGATATCAGCAGCCTAGGTCTGCCCTCCCTCGATTTTTGTAACCAACTGCTCGATGAAAAGTATGTGGCGGCCATTCCAGGGATCGCGTTTGGGGCTGAGGGCACTCTGCGGATCTCCTACGCCACCGATATGGACACGATTTTAGAGGGCATGGATCGGCTGGATGCCTTTGTGGCGGCTCGGTTGGGGTAGCGATATCGCCCCTCGGCCACTTCATTACGTGTGGTGTCGATTGCTGAGTTTAGGATGTAAGCAGGAATACTAATAGGGCAGTTGGTATTGCATGATACATGAGGCATCGTTTTCCTAGATTGCTAACCCGAGGTAACTTTAGTCGCCTACCGCTGCGGCTGCTGATTGTAGTACCCTTTGTGCTGCAAGTGTCAGTGGCAGTGGGGCTAACGGGCTGGCTGTCGCTGCGCCAGGGGCAACAAGCGGTGAACCAGGTGGCCAGTGAGCTACGTAACTCGGTCTCGCACCACATTGAGCACAAGCTCGAAGATTTTCTAGGCACTTCGCACCTGGTTAACCAGCTCAGCTATGATGCCCTAGCGCTGGGCCAGCTCGACCCCAACGATTCTGAGGCGCTGTTTCAACATTTCATGCAGCAGTCTCATACCTTTAGCCACCTCGACTCAATCTTTTTTGGTCAGGCCAATGGCGAGTTTGTCGGCCACACGACCATGGGGCAGCGGAGCCATCAGCTGATCCGGGGCGGCCCGTCTCAAAACAATTTCATTCAGTTTTGGGAAGTGGACGTGGCCACGGGCCAGCCTACCCAGATCCTCAACTCTACCCCCAACTGGGATACGGTGACCCGGCCCTGGTATCGGGCAGCGGTGCAGGCCAAGGGGCTAGTGTGGGGCACGATCTTTCCGTACCACGCCTACCCGGCGCTAGCGATCTCGGCCTCTCGGCCGGTGTACGACGACAGCGGCGAATTGATTGGGGTGCTGGGCAATAACTTCTTTCTGACCCACGTCAGTCAGTTTCTGCAAGAGGTGCACATCAGTGAGCATGGGCAGGCCTTCATCATTGATCGATCAGGCCTGCTGGTAGCCACTTCCAGTGATACCGAGGCCCCGAGGATCGTAGACGGGCAGCCCCAGCAGACCGACTCGGTCACCAGCCCTGACCCACTGATTCGTGCTAGCGCCCAGCTGTTGCTCGACCAGTCGGGGGGTGACTGGGGCCAAATTCTGCCCCAGCAGGTGGAGTTTAAGCTGGGGGGCGATCGCCAGTTTATGCAGGTGGCCGCCCTCACCGATGGCTATGGCCTCGACTGGCTGATTGTGGTAGTAATGCCCGAGAGCGACTTTATGGCCGAAATCAACGCCAGCCGCCGCAACACCATTGCCCTGTGCGCGCTGGCGCTGGCCGGAGCGATCGCCTCTGGTCTTTACACCAGCCGCTGGATTACTCGCCCCCTAACGGACTTTAGCTCAGCTTCGCGGGCTATTGCCGACGGCCATCTCAATCAAGCCATTGGCCACACCGGCTTACAAGAGCTAGAGGGGCTAGCCCAGGCATTCAACCGCATGGCCGCCCGACTCGAGTCATCCTTTGGGGATTTACAGCGATCCAAGGCTGAGGTAGAGCGTGCTAACGCTGAGATTCAGCAGCAGACGGCTTTGTTTCGTCTCATGGCTGAGAATATGAGCGATCTAGTCTGTCTCCACGACTTAGATGGCACCTACCGCTACGTCAGCCCTTCGGTGGAGTGGCTACTGGGCTACTCCCCTGAGTCGTTAATTGGGCTACACCCCTCTAGCCTGGTGCACCCCGATGATCTTTCCCAGTGTCACCAGTATCTACATTCCTCTGACCTACCGGGGAACGCTCTAGACCCAGGGGTATGCCGTATGCGCCACCACCAGGGCCACTACATTTGGCTAGAGACCTTTACCCGGCCGATTGTCGATGCTACCGGCGCGGTGGTGCAGCTGCAAACCGCCTCTCGCAATGTCACTGACCAGATGAGAATGCGCCGTCAGCTAGAGCATGACGCCTGCCACGACAGCCTGACTGGCCTGCCCAACCGCAAGCAGCTGCAAGAACGACTAGAGGTGACCCTTACCCAGTCTCGCCAGCAGAGCAGTTACCGCTTTGCCCTGCTGTTTTTAGATATTGACCACTTTAAGATCGTTAACGACAGCCTGGGCCACCTGATTGGCGATGAGCTGCTGATGGAGGTCGCCAGTCGGCTCAAGGCGGCGTTGCGCCCTGCCGACCTAGCGGTACGGCTAGGAGGCGATGAGTTTGTAGTGCTGCTAGAAGGCATCGGCCATTTCGAGATGGCCCAGGCGATCGCTGAGCAAATTTTAGAGGCTCTACGCCAGCCCTTTCAGCTTAGCAGTCACCAGATGTTTGCCACGGTAAGTCTCGGACTGGTGATGGGAAGTGCTGACTACCAGTCGGCCTCGGAGTTAATTCGCGATGCCGATACGGCCATGTACCGGGCCAAGGCAAAGGGGCGCGATGGCTATGAGGTATTTGACCGCGCCATGCACGATCACGCCATCGCCCGCCTTACCCTCGAAACTGAGCTGCGCGGCGCCCTGCTGCACCACCCCGACGAATTTGTGCTCTACTACCAGCCCATTGTCAATCTGCAAACGGGCGCGGTAAAAGGGTTTGAAGCCCTGGTGCGGTGGCAACATCCCCAGCGCGGCATCGTTATGCCTGGCGACTTCATTTCGGTGGCCGAAGAGACGGGGCTAATTGCACCTCTGAGCTACTGGCTTTTAGAGCTGGCCTGCCGCCAAATGGCCACCTGGCAGAGCCTCTATTTCCAAGCGCAGGGGTTAACAGTGAGCGTAAACCTGTCGGCGCTACAGCTGCACAACACCGAGCTACCGCAGCGGGTAGACGAGATTCTCAGCAAAACCGGGCTTTTGCCCCACAGCCTGGTGCTTGAGATTACCGAAAGCATGCTGATCGACAACATCGATGACACCATTGTGGTGCTCAACGGTCTGCGTCAGCGGCATATTTCCCTCAGCATTGATGACTTTGGCACGGGCTATTCGTCGCTGAGCTACCTCTATCGTTTTCCGATCAACAACCTCAAGATTGATCGATCCTTTGTTAGCCAGATGGCCACTAGCCCCAGCCACGAAAAAATCGTGCACACCATTATTAATCTGGGGCGGCAGCTGGGCTTTAGTGCGATCGCCGAAGGCATCGAAACCCCTCAGCAGGTAAACACGCTCAAGTGTCTCGGCTGCGACCTAGGCCAGGGCTACTGGTTTGGCAAACCCCGGCCAGCGGACGAGGTGGCAACCTGGCTAAGTCAATCTAGCGCCCGCTATCGGCCCCGCGTGGTGAGCTAAGCCGCCGATCTACCCACCGTTTCGCCTTATAGATCGCCTCTGACCGGCTAAACACTCCCGGTACCGCCACGGCACAGCCGGTATCGTGGGTAGCCCACACCGCATAGAGGGGTACTCCATTCTCGCTGCTCTGGTCAAGCTCAAGGCGAAAGCCTTGGTATTGAAACGACAGCACTACGTGGGGAAAATCTGGGTCGGCAAATAGCATAGGGCGGATTTGGGGTGAGGGTGGGCCGTAGCCCACCCCCATGAGTCACGGAGCATGACTGCGCTATTGAGGTCAGGCTATGCAGCAGCAAAATTGCTGGCGGCAAAATCCCAGTTGACGACATTCTTTAAGAAGCTATCGATGTAGTCGGGGCGGTTGTTTTGGTAGTCGAGGTAGTAGGCGTGCTCCCACACATCCATGGTCAGCAGGGGTACCTGTCCGGCAGTGAGGGGGTTGTCAGCATTCAGGGTTTTGGTCACCTTCAGGGTGCCGTTGTCGAGCACTAGCCAGGCCCAGCCGCTGCCAAACTGGGTGCCCCCAGCGCTTTTGAATTCTTCGGCAAATTTGTCAAAGCTGCCAAAGTCGGCGTCGATTTTGGCGGCCAGGTCACCGCTGGGCAGGCCACCGCCGCTGGGCTTGAGAGAATGCCAGTAAAACGTGTGGTTCCAGGCTTGGGCGGCGTTATTGAACAGGCCTTGTTTAGAGCTGTCGCCGGCGATCGCCTTGATCACGTCTTCAATCGGATTGCTGTCGTGGTCGGTGCCCTTGACGGCATCGTTGTACTTGCTGACGTAGCTGGCGTGGTGCTTATCGTGGTGAAACTCTAGGGTGCTTTTGGAAATGTAAGGCTCCAAAGCATCGTAGGCATAGGGTAGAGGAGGCAATTCGTAGGACATGGGGGCTCATTGGGGGGATCTACAGTTACACCCTAAAACTTTACCTCAGCAAAAACTATCCCCCTCCACCCCAGGGGGATAGGCCTGATATTGTTTCAGTTTCGCCTTAGGCGGCAATGGCCACCAGCTCAATATCAAAGATCAGCGTTTCCCCGGCCAGGGGGTGGTTGGCATCCAGAGTGACTTCGGCCTCTGAGAGATCGGTCACCATAACCGGCACCGCCTGGCCCGCAGGCCCCTGGAGCTGAAGCTGCAAACCCACATCAAGGGGAATGTCGGCGGGAATCTGTTGGCGCTCGACCACCATCACCATCTCGGGCTGGCGGGGGCCGTAGGCCTTTTCGGCAGGAATCACTTCGGTTTTGGCATCGCCGGGGGTCATGCCCACCACCGCCGCCTCAAAGCCCGGAATCACCTCGCCCTTGCCAATAGCAAACTGGAGCGGGTCGCGATCGCGCGATGAGTCAAACACCGTGCCATCTTGCAGCTTACCGGTGTAGTGGATCGAAACGCTGTCGCCTGTTTTGGCCTGGGCCATAGAATTTTGGGTCATGGAACTATCCTTGCAGTGAATGGGCTTTGCCGTGAATGGGAGCTTTTCCATAGATCACGGTCTTTCTCCCCCACGCTAACGAGCATTTTGTGGAACCCTGGAGATACTAGAGATTTTCCTAAGGTTTCAGGCCGACCACCATGGACGAGTCAAGCAATAGAGTCATGGATGCAGCGACCAACCAGCAGGAACCCAACCTTTGGCTGAGGGAGTTTCAGGCTATTTTGCAGGGGGCAGTGGGGGGCTTTTTATTTGGCATCCCATCGTTATATACCGTAGAAGTGTGGTCAATTGGCGAAGCCACCAACTCCCGCTGGCTGCTGCTGGTGCTGACAGTCACCCTGGTGGGGGTGGGGCTGCTCACCCAGGTGGAGGGGTTTCGCCAGACCCTCAGTTTGCATCCCCTTGAGGCTCTTTTAGAAACCATTGAGGCGGTGGCCATTGGGGCCGTGTGCGCGGCCCTGGCCCTGGTGCTGCTGTGCCGTATCACCCTCGACACCCCGCTGTCCGAGGCCCTGGGCAAGGTGGTGTTTGAGACCGTGCCCTTTGCCCTCGGGGTGGCCCTGGCGCGATCAACCCTCCAGGGCAATCGGGGGCGCGATCGCCGCACCACGGCACCGATATCTCGCCGGCTCAGCTCCTTCAGCCGGGTTAACCTGCGCGACGCCCTAGTTGATTTTGACGCCGCGCTGATCGGCGCGGTGCTGATTGCCTTTAGCATTGCCCCCACCGAAGAGGTGCCCTTGCTGGCCTCGTCGCTACCGCCCCTAAGACTGCTGCTGCTAATGGCCGCTTCCCTGGGGCTGTCCTACGCTATTGTGTTTGCCTCGGGCTTTACTGATCGCGCCGAGCGGCGGCAGCGGGGGCTGCTGTTTAGCCCCATTACCGAGACCCTGGTGGCCTACCTGATGGCGCTGCTCGTCTCAGTAGTGATGCTGGTGCTGTTCCAGCAGCTCAACCCCAGCGACCCCTGGGCAGAATGGCTGAGCGATGTCTTGGTTTTAGGCCTGCCGGCCTCCATTGGCGGGGCCGCAGGGCGTATCCTGATTTAATGAAGTCTCCCCACGATCCCGACGGCAACCCCAACAACGCAACTCATAACGAGTCTCACGATCGCCTTACCCAGCGCTCTGCCGCCGAGTGGATTACATTTACCGCAGCGGCGCTGATTTTGCTGGGGCTGGTGGGGCTGATTTTCTTTGACTGGCAAACCAATCAAAACCGCCCTCCAGCGTTTGCGGTGTCGGTGTCTGAGGCGGTGCGCGTCACCGATGGCCACTATTACGTGCCCTTTGCCATTACCAACACCGGGGGCCGCATTGCCCGCATGGTGCAGGTTACCGCCGAACTCGAGATCGCGGGTGTCGATGAAGAAACCGGCGAGCAGCAGATTGACTTTCTCTCAGGTCACGAAACCAAGGCGGGCAGTTTTGTCTTTACCCACGACCCTAGGGCGGGCGATCTAGTCGTGCGGGTGGCCAGCTATCGACTGCCGTAAGATTCGTTTGGGATGGAGCGTGCAATCAGGGGCATCCCTTCACTACAACAGGAGAGACAGATGCTCAGCTACGTGGTAATTTTGCTGGCAACAGTCTGCTTCGGTGCCCAAAACTTGATCACGCGGGTGTTGTTTACTCCCTCTAGCCTGTTTGGAGTGATAGACGTGGGCGGCTTTGTGGAGCCGACCCTGCCCAACTCGTTTTTGCTGATGTTTATGCGCATGGTGGTGGGGGTGCCCATGATGGCCCTGCTGCTGCCGCCGATTTACCCCAAAATGTGGAGCGACCTGCGCCAGCTAGGCTCGCCTGACTATCGCCGCGAGCTTTACCTGGCCCTGGTCGGGGGCATGCTGATGTTTTCTTACCTGGCTCTGCTGTATGTATCGGTGGGGCGGATCGCGGCGGGCATTGCCCTGACCCTGTTTTTTACCTTCCCGGTGTACACGGCGCTGATGGACTGGTGCTGGTTTGGCCATCGCCCCAGCAACCGCCGCTGGGCCATCTTGGGGTTGATTTTGGTGGGTAGTGCGCTGACTATGCCCCTGGGCGGGGCGGCGGTTGAAAGTTGGCTGGGGGTAAGCTTTGGCCTGACCTCGGGTGTAGTGTACGCCTTCTACACCGTAGCCGCTCAAAAAGCCTTTGAAACCTTTCACCCGGTGCCGTTTACGGGCATTAGCTTTGCAGTGACGCTGGTGCTGTCGGCGGTTAGCCTGCTGCTGTGGCCCGGAAATTTAGAAGGGCTGCTGTGGCCAGCGCTGTGGGTGGGTGGGCTACTGTCGGCGATCGCCACCCTCACCGGCCATGTGCTCAACAATCTCGGCATTCGCAGCCTGGGGGCCACCGCCGCCTCTATGCTGGGGGCCACCAACCCGGCTCTCACAGCGGTGCTGGCCTGGGGCGTGCTGCAAGAACAGCTGTCTTTAGTGCAGGTGCTAGGGGTGCTGCTGGTTACGGTCAGCGTTGGTTTGCTCAGCCTCATCAAGTCCTAGTGACCAATCAGCACCCCCAATCGATTTTTGAGTTCTTGCTTTTGCTGCCTGCCCAACGACTCAATTTCCTCGACTAAATTCACCACATCCAAATAGTCAATCTTGCCTTGGCGCAAAAAAATGGCCTGGGCTTGAATCCAGGCGTAAAAATCGGTTGCGTAGAGATCCGGTTTCATTAAACCTCCTTAGGCTGAGGCGTTCCTAAAACAAGTTTGCGGTATTTTTCTAACTATCCCTATGACTGCACAGCCTCTGGTACAGGACTTACTACCGGAAGTACCTTTGCAGAAGGGCAGAGGTCGGCCAGGTCACAGACCTCGCAGTGGGGGTTGCGGGCATTGCACACCGCCCGCCCGTGGTACACCAGCCGAATCGACCAGTTTTCCCAGTCGGGCTGGGGCAGCAGCTTGATCAAGTCGCGCTCGATTTTGACCGGGTCGCTGAATTGGGTCAGTCCCAGCAGGTTGGTGATGCGCTTGACATGGGTGTCGACGGTGACCCCGCCGTTGATGCCAAAGCCATGGGCCAGCACTACGTTAGCGGTTTTGCGGGCTACCCCAGGCAGGGTCACGAGATCGTCCATGCGAGGAGGCACTTCGCCGTCGTACTCGGTAATAATCCGCTGGCAGGCAGCGCGAATATTCTTGGCCTTGTTGCGGTAAAAGCCAGTCGATTTTACCAGGCGCTCTAGATTTTCTAGGTCAGCCTCAGCAAAGGCATACACATCGGGATAGGCCGCAAACAGAGCCGGAGTCACCAGGTTCACCCGCTCATCGGTGCACTGGGCCGCCAGCATAGTGGCGATCATCAGCTGTAGCGGGTTCTCAAAATCTAACGAGCAAGGGGCCTCGGGGTAAAGCCGTTTGAGGCGCAGGAGCACCTCAAACGCCCGCTGTTTCTTAGAAGCTCGCCGCTGGTTAGGCATGGAGAGGGTAAGGGGTGAGTGGGTTAACGCAGGTTTTGGAAGATTTCGAGCTGGGTGGTGTCGCGCACAATCAGAAAAACGCCTAGACCCAGCAGCAACACTAGCCCGGTTTGCATGACATTTTCTTGAATGCGATCGGGCAGGGGCTTACCTCCGCGCAGGGCCTCAATGGCCAGAAACGCCAGCTGTCCACCATCCAGCGCCGGTAGGGGCAGAATGTTGATAATCGCTAGGTTGATGCTGATGATGGCGGCAAAGGGAAACAGCATAGCGGCGCTTGACTTGGCCAACCCAGCCCCCTGCTCGACAATTTTGACCGGCCCGGCTACCTGATTGGCCATTTCGCCAAAGTTGGTCACTAGCATGGCAAAGCCCTGCACCGTGCGCACCAGGGTGTCTTGAAACTGCTGGGCCGCAAGCGTGAAGACTTCGATTGGGTTGCTGGGGCGACGGTAGCCAAAGTCACCGTTGGGCTGAAGCTGTACGCCAATCACCGCCGAGCCATCGGGGCCAATTTCGGGGGTGACGGCCACGTCTAGCTCGCGATCGCCCCGCTGCAGCGTCAGCTGCACCGGCTCATCGGCACTCTCTTTGATCAGCTGAATAAAGGAGGGAATGCTCTCTTCACCGACACCCAGCGGTTCACCGTTGGCTGCCACCAGCACATCGCCCGAGCGAATGCCCGCCTGGCCTGCCGGAGAGCTTTCGGAGATCACCTGGGGCACCAGAATACCAGGCTGGGGGTTAAAAGTTTCGGGAATGCCCACGGCGGTGAACTGGGCCACAAACACCAGGTAGGCAAACACTAGGTTGGCGATTACCCCGGCGCTGATCACAATGGCGCGGTCGAGAATGGGGCGATTTTTGAGCAGGTCGGGGTCGTTGGTGGGAATGTCGCTGTCGGGGTCGTCGTCGGGGAAGCCCACAAAGCCGCCCAGGGGAATCGCCCGCAGGGAGTATTCGGTTTCGGCTCCCTGATACTTCCAGAGGATGGGGCCAAAGCCAATGGCGAAGCGGTTGACGTGGATGCCCTGGAGACGGGCAGCAGTAAAGTGCCCGGCCTCGTGAACGGCCACCAGCAGGGCAATGACCGCGATCGCAGCTAAAACCGACATAGACAAACCCAGTAGGTTAAGAACAGTCTCCCCATTCTAGCGTTGCTTCCCCGTGGAATCGGTCGGGATCGCTCGGGTAGGACTATTCTCAACCCTTTGACTAACCGTCAAGCCGGACGCCGCTGGGCGCAAATTGAGCTGTCCAGACGCCCAGATCAGGGTCGGGCAGGGCGGTCTTTAGTTTTGCCGCCAGCGACTCGGCCTCGGATTCAGACTCGGCCAGGGTAAACACCGAGGGGCCAGAACCCGACATCAGGGTGCCGAGGCCGCCCAGGTTAGCCATGGTGTCTCGCAGGTGGGCGGTTTTGGGGTGGGCAGGCAGCACGATTTTCTCAAAATCGTTGTAGAGGTGTTGGCCGAGGTCTTGGGCATTGCGGTGAGACACAGCGCCAACGATACCCCCCGATCGCACCTGGGCCTGCCGCGCTTGCCAACCCTGGGCATCGGGCAAGTAGGTATCGCCATACTCAGCCCGGTAGGTTTTGTAGGCCCAGGGAGTAGAAACAAACTCAGACTCGTACTTGGCGATGACTACATGGAGATTGGCGATGCCAGGGAGTGGGTCGAGCTGTTCGCCGCGGCCGGTGGCGATCGCCGTGCCCCCCGCCACGCAAAAGGGCACGTCTGACCCCAGCTCAGCCCCCAGCTCTTGCAGCTCGCCCTGGGCCAGCCCCAGATTCCACAGCAGATCTAGCCCCACCAGCACGGCGGCAGCGTTGGCCGAGCCACCCGCCAGCCCTGCCCCCACCGGAATCTGCTTTTCGATGGTGATTTCGACACCGCCCAGCTTGGCCATTACACCGGGGAAGCGCTGACTCACCAACGCCGCCGCTTTGTAGGCCAAGTTGGTTTCATCGGCGGGCACCAGGGGGTGGTCGCAGCGCACGCGAATTTCATCAACGCCAATGCTGCGGACGGTGATGCGATCGCACAGACTGACGCTCTGCATCACCATAATCAGCTCATGGAAGCCATCGGGGCGACTGCCCACAATTTCGAGATACAGGTTGATCTTGGCGGCGGCCAGCAGAGAGTAGAGACGCATCGAGCGATCCTTCGTGAAGTTGTGAGTATTTGCAGGACAGGGGTTTCGCCTGCACAGGACGCACACCCGTAGTCGTAGGGTGGGCACTGCCCACCACTTAAGTCAGCTAAATCAGCGGCATTTCACCCGGAGATGACGACTGCTTCAGGATTGTATTACTCAGCGCTACCCACTGCTCAACACTGAGGTCTTCACCCCGCGCCGTAGGTTCAATTCCCAGCGCTGTCATCATCGCCTCTAGCTCGTCGCGATCTACCAGGCCCTTGAGGTTATTGCGCAGCATCTTGCGCTTGCTGCCAAAGCCCAGCTTCACTATTCGGTCAAAACCCACTAGGTCATCCGATGGGGTAACGGGCGGGCGAGGGGTGATTTTAACCACCGCCGAGTCGACCTGAGGCGGCGGCTGAAAGGCCCGCGCAGGCACCGGGCACACCAGTTCGCAATCCGCTAAATACTGCACCCGTACGGTCAGCGCCCCAAAGGCTTTCTTGCCCGGTCGGGCGTAGAGCCGCTGAGCCACTTCCTTCTGCACCAGCAGCACGATCGCATCGTAGGGTGCCGGGTTTGGCGCAGCCAGGGTGCCCAGCAGCTTTTCTAAAATTGGCCCGGTGATGTAGTAGGGAATGTTGGCCACCACCTTATTGGGCAGGCCATAGTCAAAGTTTTTGTCCCGCGAGACGGCAGCGATGTCTAGCTCTAAGATGTCGCTCGGCACCAAGCGAAAGTTGTCGTGCTTGGCGAACTGATTGTTGAGTTTGCGGATCAGGTCGCGATCAATCTCGACGGCGACAACCGCGTTGGCCAGGGGCAGCAGCCAGCGGGTCAGCGCCCCGGTGCCGGGTCCAATTTCTAGCACCGTGTCTTGCCGGGTGACGGCGGCGGCCTCCAACATACGGTGGAGCACCCTCTCGTCGGTGAGCCAGTGCTGGCCAAAGCGCTTGCGGGTGGGTTGAGAAAACATCGCTGGTTTTAGTGGGCTAATGGGTTGATCTGCTTGCTCCCTTGGGGTGGGGCGTTGTTCAAGGGTGTAGTAATTGCCTGCCTTGGGGCTGTCAGCAAGGCAGCAAACCTAGGGAAACCTGAAATATGGAATCCTGATTGAGGCTATTGGATGGCACCCGTTCCATACAAAGGGCAACTGACAACCTGGAAGGATGATCGGGGCTTTGGCTTTATCCAACCGGCTGGCGGCGGTAAGGAAGTTTTCTTACACATCAGCGCTTTGCCCAGGGCCAGTCGTCGCCCAAAGGTGGGAGATACGATCTTATACGAGAAAATCACCGATCCCGACGGTAAGGTACGGGCTGCCAAGGCTTCTATTCAGGGAGTTGTACCCCAGTCTAGGCCCCGGTCTGGGCTTCAAAGACACCATGCTCGATCCCAGGACCGGTTGGGTTCTCTCGCGGGTGTCGTCAGCTTGGTGGTGATAGCGGCTCTGGTGGTGCCATCGGTTTACAAAAGCGCCTGGACACGATTTAATGCCAATCTTCCTACGGCATCGGATGCTCCGTCGGGGAACGAGCCTGCTTCAACGCTGATTGAATCAACCCTTGATCCCAGTTGCGTTGTCAAAGGCAATATTTCCATCTCTAGTGGCAAGAAGCTATACCATGTTCCCGGCATGGAAGATTACGCAGGGACTGAAATTCACCTAGACAAAGGCGAACGATGGTTTTGCACAGAGGCTGATGCGATCGCCGCAGGCTGGCAGCGAGCACCTCGATAGACCTAACCACCACAACGTCAGCTCACCTCAGGCACAGTAGCTGCTGGCTGGGCTTGTTATCATTCTGATGTAGTTTTTGACCTGTCCATGTCCGTTGCCCTGGCCACCCCCCTCAGTCAAATTGTGCTGTCTCCCGGCAGCGCTATGACCGTTTCGGGGTTGAGTTGGCAACACTACCAGCTTTTTTTGGCCGAACTGGGGGATACCCGAGCGACCCGGCTCACCTACAGCGATGGGAGCTTAGAGATTCGCATGCCCAGCAAGCTCCATGAGATTGTCAATCGGCTGTTGAGCAAGATTATTTTTGCGCTGGCTGAAGAACTGGGGCTAGAAATTGTCGATCTGGGTTCAACCACCTGGAACCGGGAGGACTTGGACAAGGGGATCGAACCCGACAGCTGCTTTTTTATTCAAAATGCCGGGCTGGTTCAGGGGTTGAACCCTGAGATTCCACCAAACCTAGCCCCGGACCTAGCCGTTGAGGTAGATATAGCCAGCGCGTCGGATAAAAAGCTGCCTATTTATAAGGCACTTGGGGTACCGGAACTGTGGCTTTACAGCAATGGCAGAGTCAAAATTTTGGATTTGCGGAACGGAGAAATTCGAGAGGTAGAGAGCAGCCTAGCGTTCTCTGGGATCTTGGCAGAGCAGCTTCAGGGCTGGATTGAGCTACGAGAAACTAGTACTGATCTGGCCGTAGTGAAAGCAGTCCGGCAGGCCAAAGCACTTGCGGGTGGGTTAGGAAAACATCGCTAGCTTTAGTGAGCTAGAGGGTTGTGATTTGCTTGATTTCTTGGGAGCCCCCACCAGCGATCGGCCCTCGCTAACCGTCAGCTGATTATAGCTGTCTAGAATCCTTCCGTTAACCTCCCGCTACAATACCCCCAGTAACCATCAACCACCATGGGGCGCACTCCCACTCTCACTTATGATCGCGGCACCCTGATCCTGCACCCGCCCCCGCGCGGCAGAAGCTGGGTAGACTTTGCCCACTGGGACGATCGCATCGAGAAATTTCGCATCCCCGCCCAGCAGTACCGCTCCCTGGTCGAAACCCTGCGGGCCGAGCAGGTGCCCTTCACCGACGAAGCCCAGACCTTTGCGTCCCTAGAGCTTGATCCCCAGCTGGCGCTAGAACCCTATCCCCATCAAAAAGAAGCCCTCCAGGCCTGGATCGACCAGCGCTGGCGCGGCGTCGTAGTGCTGCCCACCGCCAGCGGCAAAACCTATCTGGCTCAAATGGCCATGCAGGTCACCCCCCGCCCCACCCTGATCACGGTGCCGACATTGGATCTCATGCACCAGTGGTATGCCCATCTCAAAAAAGCCTTCCCCGATATCGAAGTCGGACTTTTGGGCGGCGGCTCAAGGGATCGCACGCCAATTTTGGTGGCTACCTACGACAGCGCCGCTATCCATGCTGAGAGCCTGGGCAACCAGTACGCTCTGCTGATCTGCGACGAGTGCCACCACCTGCCCAGCGACTTTAACCGGGTGATTGCCGAATATTCCATCGCCCCTTACCGACTGGGGTTGACCGCCACCCCCGATCGCGCTGACGGTCGCCACGACGACCTCAACCAGCTGCTGGGGCCAGTGGTCTACGCAAAGTCAGCAGCAGACCTGTCGGGCGATGCCCTGGCCCCGTTTCAGATTGTGCCGATCAAGGTCAAGCTGTCTAACGAAGAAAGAACGCGCTACGACCAGCTGCTGGCCCAGCGCAACCGCTTTTTGCAGGAGGCCAACATTTGGCTCAGCTCGGCCCAGGGGTGGCAGCGGTTTGTGCGGGCCAGCGCCCAGTCTGCTGGGGGGCGGCGGGCCATGCTAGCCCACCGAGAGGCGCGGGCGATCGCCCTGGGCACCGGGGGCAAACTGCGGGTGCTAGCCGATCTGTTGGCCCAGCATTATCCTGATCGGTGCATCATCTTCACCAACGACAACGCCACGGTTTACGAGATCTCCGAAACCTTCTTGATCCCCGCCATTACTCACCAGACCCCGGTTAAAGAGCGCCACGCCATTCTCCAGTGCTTTCGCAGCGGCGAGTATCCCACCCTGGTAGTCAGCCACGTGCTCAACGAGGGGGTCGATGTGCCCGAGGCGCGGGTGGCCATTTTGCTCTCGGGCAGTGGTTCAACTCGCGAGTACGTGCAGCGGCTGGGGCGGATTTTACGCAAGGGCAGCGGCAACAAGCAGGCGGTGCTCTACGAAGTGGTGGCCGAATCAACCACCGAAGAAGCCATCTCCAGCCGCCGCCGCCAGGGGATACAGCCTCAGCCTAATCGCCCTCGCCAGCTTGAGCTGGTGCCCGTCAAGCCGGTTTACAGCATTGATCCCCTACCCTCCGTACCCCGCGCCGCCGAAGCTCCACCCCCAGACCAAGACTTACCCTACTAGGACAGTTAAATCGATCCCAAAGAAGTGGCTAGAATAGCGTTCGCAAGGCCGCTCAACCGCTATCTTTGTAGTAGGCTAAAGTCTTGCCAAAACCGGTTAACAGCCCTAGGGTTGAAACTTAAATACTGCGGTTAACAGCAGGTCAATCTCCCCTGGGCTTTCCCTCCACAGACCCTTTGTAGCGCCTCAATCGTTCTCGTTTTCCCTTTAGGCTGAGGGTTTCCCCTCGTTTTTGAGTTAGGGAATCCAGTAGGGGGCTTGGGTTGGGTCTTACCCAGTGACTCGGTGCATTGACTGCATGGTTTTGGTGATCGCCCCTCGCCGATCTCGCTTCGTTTTTAACCCCCTCTCTTCATCCATGAGTCAAGTGATTGCCACGGCCCTGCTAATTTCTTTCGGTGCTAGTTCAGTGGGTTTGGCGACAGCCCTGAACCAGCCAACTCAGTCCTTCACCCCCAGCCCTATGCATGGCAGCCTCGTGAGTGCTGCTGTGGCAGGGTCAGCCCTGGGCCAGCTCATGACTCAGGTGCCTGCCGAAGTGGAGTCAGCCCCCGTCGGCTCTGTCTCAGCCGATATTTGCCTCAGCCTGCCCGACTGGCAGCGCCCCTCAGAGGTAGCTCAATCCAAGCAGCTAGAAGCGATGCCTCACTACGGTGTCGCGCTCCAATCCGATCCCCTAGCTGACATGGCTAAGACCTGGTGGAGTCACAATTTTTTTTCATTCACCACCTATGGTCTCAGCGCTCGTACCGACCCTCTCTACCTCTCAGGCATCTGGACGGCTGTTGATGACACCTGGGGCTGCTACAGCGGCGATCAGCCCGAGCAGATCAACCGGGGAGACCTAGCAGAACTGTGGTTGCTGCACCATCGATTAGTGGGCCTAGAATGGCAAGACGATCAGTACGTGGCCACGGTGGAACCGGCGAGCACAGGGCTTCAGCTAGTGCAGTTTTTGCGTCAGGAAAGCGCCCTAGAGCTACCCCTCAGCATTGTTACCACCACTGGCCAAGCCTTGGCGGTCATGTCGGGCGATTGGCAAGAGTAAACCCTGCTCACGGACGCAAGAGGCCCCTGGTTTTGCAAAACCAGGGGCCTCTTGGGGTTTGACGCTTAGGGAAAACCTTAGCAACTCTACAGGGCTGGTGGTGCTGCTGCTACATCGAGCCAGCCCGCGCTCAGCACCACGGTAAGCCCCATAAACAGGACGGTGAGGGTCCAGGTTACTCGGTTGAGGGTGGTTTCAGCACTCTTGGTGCTGGTAAACAGCTGCGCCTGCCCGCCCAGACCGCCGAGGCCGTCACCCTTAGGGCTATGCAGCAGCACCATAGCCGTTAGGCCAACAGCGGCAACCATCCAGATAACCTTCAAAACGGTGGTGACTAGCATCGCGTACCTAAACTAACCTGCTTAAATAAATCTATCTTTCACTATACCCCACGCCCCAGAGCCATTTCAGAACTGCCCTGGGATAACGTTAGATAGACAGCTTCACTGGGGTGCGATTGTGGCGAATCTCTACGTTGGCCGGCAGAAACATAGATCGCCCGTTCATTTCCTCAGGCTGGGGCAAACCCAGAATTTGCAGAATGGTGGGGGCAATGTCCGACAGCCGCCCGTCTTCTCGGAGGTTAACCTCGCCCCCGTAGGCGGGCACCTTGAGCTTCTCGCCTTCGATCAAAATGAAGGGCACTGGGTTGGTGGTGTGGGCCGTCCAGGGCTTGTGATTTTCGTCCCACATCAGCTCGGCATTGCCGTGGTCAGCAATGATAATAGCCGTGCCTCCCGCCTTCCCGATCCCGTCAATTAATCGGCCCAGTTCATGATCTACGGCCTGAAGTGCTGTCACCGTAGACTCCATCTTGCCGGTGTGGCCCACCATGTCGGGATTGGCGTAGTTGATCACCACGAAAGCATAAATGCCCTGATTAATTGCTGCAATAGCCGTGTCGGTAACCGCCGCCGCCGACATTTCAGGTGCTTTATCGTAAGTGGCCACCATAGGGCTAGACACCAGCTTCCGATCCTCTCCCTCCAGCGGGTCTTCTAGCCCACCGTTGAAGAAGTAGGTAACGTGGGCATATTTTTCGGTTTCGGCGGTGCGAAACTGCTTTAGCCCATGGTTGGCCACCACTTCGCCCAAGATGTTGCTCAGGTTTTGGGGATGAAAGGCCACCTTTACCGGCATCTCTGGGTCGTACTGGGTCATGGTGACAAAGTTGGGCGGGGCAATGAGCTCGCGCTCAAAGCCCTTAAAGCTGGGGTCGACTAGGGCCTGGGTGAGCTGGCGTGATCGGTCGGGGCGAAAGTTGAAGAAAATTACGCCGTCATCGGGAGTGATCGCCCCTGAGGATAAGCGCACCGGCTCCACAAACTCGTCGTTAATATCTTGAGCGTAGGAGGCCAGCAGTGCCTCCATTGCCGTTTGACCGCTACCCTCGCCAGGGTCGGTCATGACCCGATAGGCCTTCTCAACGCGATCCCAGCGGTTATCGCGATCCATGGCGTAGTAGCGACCGCTGAGGGTGACTAGCCGTCCTAGACCCAGTCGGTCAACGTAGTCCTGAATTTTTTGCACCACCACCTTGCCCTCGGTAGGCTTGGTGTCGCGGCCATCGGTAATCACATGAATGCAAACGTCATCGATATCCTGGGCTTTGGCCATTTCAAGCAGGCCAAATAGATGAGACAGGTGCGAATGCACCCCTCCCTCTGAGCACAGTCCAATCAGGTGCAGTTTGCTGTTGCGATAGCGCACCCCCTGGCAAACCTCCAGCAGGGCCTCGTTTTCTTGCAGGCTGCCGTCTTCTACCGCATCTGAAATGCGTACGAGTTCTTGAGGCACAATGCGCCCGGCCCCAATATTGAGGTGGCCCACCTCAGAGTTGCCCATCTGACCCTCAGGCAAACCGACATCTTTACCCGAGGTGCGAATGAGAGTGCGGGGGTAGGCCGCCCACAGACTGTCCATTACCGGGGTCTTGGCGAGGGCAATGGCGTTACCCTCAGCACTTTCCCGATAGCCCCAGCCGTCGAGAATAACTAACACCATCGGCGGGATTGACGTCTGACTCATGGGTAAGAATCCTTGGGACTTGGACTAACGTCTTAGCAGCAATCATATCATTCAGAAATCTGGCCCTAGTTGTGAACCAGGGCACCACCGCAGTGGTCGATAAATGTCGCAATTAAATAAATATCGCCATCAGACAGCGATCGCGTCGGTAGCAATCTAAACCTTCGCCAGAGTAAGAAATCGTCCTTGGGAGGGCAATCAGCCTCATCCAAGCCCGGCAGTGGAATTCTGTCTGTGGAAAAACTACCGATCCCGATCTGGACTTGGTATACCTAGCTTCGACTTAAGCTCAGCCTAGACCAGCACTAGGGCATAGAACCGGGTTAGTCGGCGATTTAAAAGAGAATTTTTATAAAAGGCATATTACTCTACATTGGCATTATTTTGTAGCACTGGCTTGACGCTTGGCCTGCTGCTGCTGACGTCTGGCATCGGCCTTAGCTTTTTTCTCGGCGGCAATGGCTGCCTGCTTTGTGGCTTCAGCTTCTTCAGCCACTTTATCGAGGTAGTAGTGGTAGTCGCCTCGGTAGAGCCGCAGCTCGCCATCGCGAATTTCGACAATTTTGGTGGCGACCCGCGAGATAAAGTAGCGATCATGGGAGACCAGCAGCACTGTGCCGTCGAAATGCTGGAGCGCCTCTTCCAGCATTTCTTTAGCCGGAATATCGAGGTGGTTGGTGGGCTCGTCGAGCATCATCAGGTTAGCGGGGCGCAGCAGCATTTTGGCCAGGGCCAGGCGGGCTTTTTCGCCACCGCTGAGGGCTTTTACCTGCTTAAACGCCATGTCGCCGGTAAATAGAAACCGTCCCAGCAGGGTGCGTACTTCTTCGTTAGTCCAGTCGGGCACTTCGTCGTGGATGGTGGCGATCACGGTTTTTTCGAGGTCGAGGGCTTCGGCCTGGTTTTGCTCAAAATAGCTGGGGATCACGTTGTGGTTGCCGACTTCGACCTTGCCGTCGGTGGGGGTTTCTAGCCCGGCGATCATGCGCAGCAGGGTCGATTTTCCCGAGCCGTTGTGGCCGAGGAAGGCGATGCGATCGCCCCGTTCTATCAGCAGATCGGTGCCGAGAAACAAAATCTTCTCGTCGTAGTTGTGGGTGAGATCAGCAATGGTGACGACCTCGCGCCCGCTGCGAGGAGCAGGGGGAAAGCGGAAGTGCAGGGTGCGCACGCTGCCGGTGGGGGCCTCAATGCGTTCCACCTTATCGAGCTGTTTCTCACGGCTTTTGGCCTGGGTGCTGCGGGTGGCGCTGGCCCGGAAGCGATCCACAAAGGCTTGCTGCTTGGCAATTTCTTTTTGCTGGCGCTCGTAGGTGCTGAGCTGAGAAGCTAGGCTCTCTTCTTTTTGATCTAGATAGGCGGTGTAGTTGCCCAAGTAGGTAGTGGAGACCCCCCGCTCGGTTTCGACGATTTGAGTGCAGAGGCGATCTAGAAACTCTCGGTCGTGGGAGACGATCACCATAGGGGTGGTGAGCTTTTTGAGATATTGCTCAAGCCACTCGATGGTGTCGAGGTCGAGGTGGTTGGTGGGCTCGTCAAGCAGCAGCACGTCGGGGGCTTGCAGCAAAATTTTGCCCAAGCCCATGCGCATCTGCCAGCCGCCGCTAAACTCGCTGACGTAGCGATCGCCGTCGCTAGCCTCAAAGCCCATCTCGGGCAAAATCTTCTCAATCTGCGACTCTAGGCCGTAGCCGCCGAGAGCCTCAAACCGCCGCTGCTGCTTGTCTAGCTCGTGGATCAGCCGATCTAGCTCGTCGGGATCGGCGGTCTCCATCAGCGTAGGAATGTGATGCAGCTTTGACTGCACGTCGTTGGCTTCTTTAAATACCGTCCAAAATTCGTCGCGCACTGTGTGGCTGGGGTCGACCTCAAATTCTTGCGACAGGTAGGCAATTTTGAGATCGGCGGGGCGAATGATGGTGCCGGTGGTGGGTTCGAGTTTGCCGGTAATAATCTTGAGCTGGGTTGACTTACCCGCGCCGTTGACGCCGACGAGACCGATGCGATCGCCCGACTTGACCTCCCAGTTCACGTCTTTGAGAACCTCCCCGGTGGGGTAAATCTTGCTGATGTGCTCTAAACGCAGCATGGGCGGCTCCAAAGGCAGACTTCACGGACGGGGAGTAAACGAATCTTTACCAAAGGTAACGAAAAATGGCCCCATGTTGTCTACTTCTGCGCTATCTAGCTAATTCATTCTTGAGAGAAAAACTTGGCCGTTCCGGTTCCCATAAAAAAAGGACGCGGCTCAGCCCCGTCCCCGTTGTTCATTGGCAAGGCTTTAGCCCCTAATAATGCCCGACATGACGACTGCCTACTTCTTGATGTCTTTGGCCATCTTGCGGAACATGTCGAGGTTGGTGTCGACCTTGCGGCGCTCAGAGTTGGCGTCCTTTTTTATAGCGGGTTGAGAGGAAACGTCGCTAGGGGCTACCTTTTCCACAGATAGGCCCTGCTCTTGCAGCCTTTTAGCCTCTAGAGCAGAAATCTGCCGAATACTTTCTCTTTCTACAGTTTCGCCCCGCTTTTTAGCGAAAGTGCGCCGTACAGTTTTAGACGAGCGCATGTACTCAATATTGCCGTAGCTCTTGGCATCGTCATCGCTCAAAAAATAAGCTCCCCCAACCTGTTTGATGGTGGGCTGCTGAGGAGCGGGCTGCCGCACAGGACGGTCAGCCTCTCCAGGGTTCTTAGCTTTACCGCCAAACAGCCCGCGAATAAATCCAGTCATGAAATTCTCCTGCGTCCGTGATACTGGGGTCGAGTGAGCCAAGCCCTAGGCAAAGCGCCCTGAGCAGGGCAGATGGCCAGACTGGACTTAGCTGAAGGTTTATTAATTACTATGTTAACTTTCGTTGGGAGAAAAGTAGGGCCAAAATTGGCCTAATGCATGAGTTGCCTTAGGTTGGCCGTTTATGAGAGTGGTTTCAGGGGCAAGGTGCAGCGACTAGCCATTCCTACAGTATGGGGGCAGGGTGAAGGCAAAGAAATACTAGAGTGGGTGAGGATGTTTTACCGCTCGAACCATGGTTACCTCTTCGTCTGCGCCCTTTGCTGCCGCTGTGCCCGTTGATCGCATTCGCTACAACGACCAGGGATTGGTGCCCGCCATTGTGCAAGATCATCTCGACGGCACCGTGCTGATGATGGCCTGGATGAACGCCGAGTCGCTGCAAAAAACCCTAAACACGGGCGAAACCTGGTTTTGGAGCCGATCACGCCAGGAATTTTGGCATAAGGGGGCGACCTCGGGCCACACCCAGCGAGTTAAAGCCATGCGCTACGACTGCGACAGCGACGCCCTGCTGGTGACGGTAGAACAACTGGGCGATATCGCCTGCCACACGGGCGAGCGCAGCTGTTTTCACCAGGTGGATGACCACAAAGTTGCGCCCCCCGCCGATACGCTGTCTCAGGTGTTTGGGGTGATCTGCGATCGCCGTGACCACCCCAACCCCGACTCCTACACCTGCAAATTGCTGGCCGGAGGCGACAACAAAATTCTCAAAAAAATTGGCGAAGAAGCCGCCGAAGTGGTGATGGCTTGCAAGGATGATGACGCCGATGCGATCGCTGGCGAAGCCGCCGACCTGATGTACCACACTCTCGTGGCCCTAGCCCACCACGGGGTGGATATTAAGGACGTGTACCGGAAGCTTCAGGAGAGGAGAGGGTGAGTGGGTGAGTGAGTGGATCGCTGACGAGAACAACTTAAATTCTGGATGACCCACCTACTCACCTACCCACCTACCCGCCTACACCAGCGGCGTCTTCGCCGGTATCCCCGGCAGCCGGGGATACTTGTCGGGTGTGCGCTCTGCTTTGGTCAAAATCACGTTGTGGCGAATGCCCTGGGTGAGGGGGGTGGTCTGCGATCGCACTTCCACCAGCTGGCCTCCCAGGCGCGGCAAAACGGCCACGAGTCCTGCCTCTTCTTCAGCGGTCCACTGGCCTCGGTAGAGCACGGCTTGCCCGTCCAGGCTTAACAGGGGCAGGGCATATTCGGCGCAGGTGTTGACGGGGCCAACGGCGCGCAGCAGGGCCAGGTCGTAGGCTTCTCGATGTAGCGGTTGGTGCGCCACCTGCTCGGCTCGCTGGGGCAAAAAGCTGACGTTGGCGATCGCCAACGTTTCGCAGACGGTTTCTAAGGCGGCAATTTTTTTGCGGGTAGCATCTAACAGGGCGATCGACCAGTGGGGGAAAACCAATGCCACGGGCAGCCCCGGAAAACCACCTCCGGTGCCGATATCCACCACCTTAAGGGCTTTGGCACTGACCTCTAAATTGCTGAGCCAGGGCTGGATTCCCTGGAGCGAGTCCCACAGGTGCTTTTCCCAAAAATCTTCTGGGCTGGTAATGCGGGTCAGATTCACCTGCTGGTTGGCCGTTAAGATCGCCTCGTATAGCCGCTGAAAGCCGTGCTGCTGAGGAGCACTGGGCTGCCAATGCAAACTGCTCTGCCAGCGATCGCCATAGGTTGGCAACATATCCATGTTCACATCCATATTGCTCATCATCCGACCGCTGAGGAAAGAGTGGCGCTAGGCACTTGGGTAAGCCTGCCTTGGTCAATTTGCCAGCAGCGATCAGCCAGATCGGCTAACTCATCGGCATCGTGAGAGACCACCAGCAGGGTCCAGTTTTGCTTGAGCTGTTTCAGCAGGGCAATAATTTGCTGGCGCATTGACCAGTCTAGGCCTGCCGTGGGTTCATCTAGCAGCAGCAGGTAGGGCTTTCGAATCAGCTGCACCGCCAGGGCCAGCCGCCGCTGCTGCCCGCCGCTCAGGGCATGGGGAGCTGTTTTGAGCGACAGATGGTCTAGCCCTACGGCCCTCAAAGCCTGCTCAATCTGGACACGGGCTAGCTCGGGGTGCCCCAGGCGCAGCTCTTCGAGCAAACTATGGCCACAAAAGTGGCGTTCTGGAAACTGAAACACCAGCCCCGCCAACTGCTGCAATGCCTCTGAGTCTAGGGTTTGCTCTCGCCACTGAATACTGCCCGATGAGGGCTGGGCAAACCCTGCCATGAGCTCTAGCAGGGTGCTTTTGCCCGAACCACTGGGGCCATAAATCAACCCCAGCTGCTGGGGTGCCAGTTCCAGAGAAATATCCCTCAAAATAGCTTCTTGGCTCGCAGGCGGATGGTAAGTAAGCTGGCGAAGATAGAGCATTCCACCGCAGAAAATAAAACAGCAAACAATGAGATCGGGCAGACAAGGTGCGGTTCTAGCTTGACCCTACCTTCAGTGTGCCCCATGGGATCGCCCTTGGTGGAGGACGCGGCCTATTTATCTAAGGGCTAGGCCAGTGTAGCTTCTGTAACATTACTGCCGCAAACCTCCATTGCGTCGGCCACAATTGGGCCATTAGACATCCCACCAGTTGTCATGAGTAATACGCTATGGTCTTTTATCCTCACCCCACTCCACCTCGACTAGGCTCGCGGCTTAGAGCCGTCCTGGCCGGTGCTCTAACAACGGCTTTTCTAGGACTGGCTCCCATGGCGGCCCAGGCTGGGGATCCGTTTCGGGCTAGCAACCCCCACGACATTGGCGACAAAACCGAGGCCGTGTTCAACGCCCTCTTTTACGAGGGCAATTACACAGCCGCTCAGTCTCTCGTGGGTGAAGCCATTGCCGCCGAACCGGGCGAGCCGATGAACTACGCCGTCGCCGCCGCGCTGGGCTACCTCAACAAAGACCTCGATAAGCTGGCTCAGCAGGCCAGCATGACTCAGCAGACTGCCGCCGACCTCAAGGCTACTGACCCCCTGCGCGGACACCTCTACACCGCCGTGGGCGTTTTTATGGAAGGTGCCCATGTGCTGCAAACCCAGGGCATTGCCCGGGGCACCCCCACGGCTCTGCGCCTGCTACAGCGGGTCTTTAGGGAGCTAGACGCGGCGGAGCGGATTGACCGCAACGACCCAGAGCTGAGCCTGCTCAAGGGCTTTATGGATTTGCTGCTGGCGGTTAACCTGCCCTTTGCCAACCCCGATAATGCGATCGCCCGCCTGCAAAGTAGTAGCCCGGCTTACCTGGCTCATCGGGGGGTGGCCATTGGCATGCGTGACTTGGGCCGCTACGACGAAGCCCTAACCGAGGTCGATAAGGCCTTGGCCGCCGCCCCCGAAAATCCAGACCTGCTTTACTTAAAGGCCCAAATTTTATTCCTTCAGCAGCAGTATGCGGCCAGCCTGCCCTTCTATGAGTCAGCCCTGACCTATGCTGACCAGCTGCCAGTCTCTACGGCGCGACAGATCGCCTTTGAGGCCTGTCAGGCTGAGGGCATCGCTGGAGAGGTCTGTGCCGAGCGATCGCGCATCAACGAGCGCTAGCCACCGAACCTGTGTACGGGTTAAGCCCTATGCTGAGTAGTGCAGTATAGGGCTTTGCTATGCAGATCGAATTTCGCGAGTGCGATTTCTTTAATCTATGGATCTGGCTCCAGTTTGAAACCGTGCCCTCATCCATGGAGCGGCAGTACATTGACGAAGTGTTTTCATCGTGGTTTTTCTTGGGCAAGCTGGGCGGCTTCAACGCCGAAAATCTCCAGGTGCAAGACACGGGGCTAGATATTAGCTACCTGCCCTACGACCAAAACCAGCTTGGCGACAGCATGCTGTCGGTCATGCACAACATGGGAGAGGTGCAGTACGAAGGACTGTGGGCACGCTGCTGGTTTGACCTAGGCACCAGCGATGCTCTGGCCATTGACGTGCTGGTTAACGCCCTTGAGCAGTTTAGCCGCGAGTATGTAGTGGTTGAAACCTGCTACATCGGCGGCGAAAACCCCGACTGGCCGATTCCGGGCAGCGGTCGCCCCGAGTTTGTCGACGAAGACGCCTAGCGAAACATGCTGCTGACGGAGCTTTCTTCATGGATGCGCCAGATGGCTTCGCCCAGCAGGTTGGCCATAGACAGCACCGTCAGCTGCTCAAACTGTCGAGCCGCCGTCATCGGAATGGTGTTGGTGACAATCACCTCTTCAAACAGACCCGCCGATAGCCGCTCCACCGCCGGGGGCGAGAAAACCGCGTGGGTGGCACAGGCATAAACCTGACGGGCCCCCTCTTGTTTAAGCAGGCGAGCACCCTCACAGATGGTGCCCGCGGTATCGATCATGTCGTCTACCAGCACGGCTGTTTTGCCCCGCACGTCACCCACCACGTTCATTACCTCGGCGACATTGTGGGCCTGGCGGCGCTTGTCAATGATAGCTAGGGGCGCGTCGTTGAGTTTTTTGGCAAAGGCGCGGGCGCGGGCTACACCACCCACGTCGGGAGAAACCACCACCAGATCTTCTAGGTTCTTGCTGGCAATGTAGTCAATCAGCACCGGCGTGCCGTAGACATGATCGCAGGGAATATCGAAATAACCCTGAATCTGGGCCGAGTGCAGGTCAATGGCCAGCACCCGACTGGCCCCGGCCTTGGTCATCAGGTTGGCCACCAGCTTGGCGGTGATTGACTCACGCCCAGCGGTTTTGCGATCGGCCCGAGCGTAGCCATAGTAAGGAATCACGGCGGTGATTTGTCTTGCCGAAGCCCGGCGGCAGGCGTCGATCATGATCAGCAGCTCCATCAGGTGATCATTCACCGGATAGCAGGTGGGCTGAATCAAGTAGACATCGCAGCCGCGAATCGACTCTTGGATTTGGATATAGACTTCGCCATCGGCAAAGCGCTTGCGCACCATAGGGCCTAGGTCTAGCCCTAGATAGCGAGCCACTTCACGCGCCAAGTCCACATTGGCCGAGCCGGAAAAAAGTTTGAGGCGGTTGTTGTCTCCAGAGTGCGGCAGCAACGGAGTTTGCATCGGCAAAGTGGCAGAACGGATCACATCAGGCCCTCTGAGCATGTTCACCTAGGAAATCCTAGCATTCCAGCTTGGAAAGCTTTGGAGCATTTACTGAAAAAACATTGAAATACCTGAGCTATTCCAACCAGTCCAACGCCGGCTTGAGTGAGGTAGACCGCTTTGGAGTAGGCACTGCGGAATAGGCCGCTACGGAACAACTCTCCCCCCTGGGGTATGGAACTGGCTAAAATTCGTCAGCCAGCCACTCTAGGGCGCGATCGCCCAGGGGCAGAGCAATACTGACGGCTTTGCCCAGGCGGGGGCGATCGCGAGTTTCGTCGAGGCACTGTTTTATATAGTCAACCTGCCCCCACTCGTTGAGATACAGCAATATCTGATCGAGGTGGGCCAGATACTCGGCTTCACTGAGTGGAAACGACACCTGCTCTAGGTAGCGCCACATCACCTGGAGAAAGATTTTGCCCTGGGCGCGCCGCAGCTGAAGATCAAAGGAGTAGCCCCATTTGTCAATTAATAAGCTCTGTAAATCTGCTCCGGTCATGGCTCTACCTCTTGCCCTGCGATCACCGTTACACGAAGCCCAGCTCGGGATCTGAGATCTTGCCTGGAGGACAACTTCATCCCAGACCAGGAATGAAGTTGTATACACATTAACCTTTGGTAACAATCCCCTGGGAACAGCAGGTGCAATAATACGATTGATAAAGCTAAAAAGCGTTGTCGGCGACATTGGAGTTGATCTAGTGGTTGCCTCGCTGAGGGTTGGCCTAATTGACTCATGGAAGGGCCAGATGCCAAATTCCCTCCGACCGGGTTGAACTGCCGCCGTTGATAGCTACTATTCGTTTGAACAGGTATACCAGTCTGGATTATGACTCAAGCTTCTGGAACCTCCGATGTCCCTGATTTGGGGCGCCGCCAATTTATGAACCTGCTGCTTCTGGGGGCCGCCTCGGGGGCCGTCGGGGGCATGCTCTATCCCGTGATCAAATACTTTGTTCCTCCCTCCAGCGGCAGCGCGGGCGGCGGGGTAACCGCCAAGAACGAACTGGGCAACGACGTGATTGCCAGCCAGTTTGTGGCTGCGCACAATCCAGGCGATCGCGTGCTAGTGCAGGGGCTCAAGGGCGACCCTACCTACCTGGTAATTCAGGAAAGCGGCTCCCTAGAGAGCTACGGCATTAGCTCCATCTGCACCCACCTGGGCTGTGTTGTGCCCTGGAATGCCAGCGAAAATAAATTTATGTGTCCTTGCCACGGGTCTCAGTACGACGCCGCTGGTAAGGTCGTGCGCGGCCCAGCCCCCCTGTCCTTGGCTCTGGCCCATGCCGACGTCACCGAAGATGACAAAGTCACCCTCACCAACTGGACTGAAACCGACTTCCGCACGGGCGATTCTCCTTGGTGGTCCTAGGCTCGGTCTGTGCTCCAGATGCGCTCCAGAAAACCGCGACAAACACCCCAGCTGACATGACTTTTGAACGCATGAATAAACTCGTATCGTTGATCAATGGCCTGCGGCCCCTCGCCATTGCCTGTGTTGCCGTCCTGACGGTATTGGCTGGCTGGCTGGCGGTGCCCCAATCGGCCGCTGCCTACCCCTTCTGGGCCCAAGAAAACTACGCCGCTCCTCGCGAGGCCACGGGTCGCATTGTTTGCGCCAACTGCCATCTGGCCGCCAAGCCCACCAAGGTAGAAGTTCCCCAGGCGGTGCTACCCGACTCTGTATTTAAGCTCAAGGTCGAAATTCCCTACGACCTTGATACTCAGCAGGTACTGGGCGACGGCAGCCGGGGTGGCCTCAACGTGGGTGCCGTAGTGGTTCTCCCTGAGGGCTTTAAAATTGCTCCCCCTGAGCGGATGTCTGAAGAGCTGAAAGAAGAAGTTGGTAGCACCTTTTTCGTGCCCTATAGCGACACCCAGGATAACATTGTATTGGCTGGCCCCCTGCCCGGTGAGCAGTATCAAGAAATCATCTTCCCGGTGCTGGCTCCCGACCCTGGCCAAGACAAGTCGGTTTCCTTCGGCAAATACCAAATTCACGTGGGCGGCAACCGTGGCCGGGGCCAGGTGTATCCCACTGGTCAGGCTAGCAACAACACGGTCTACAACGCCACCGTGAGCGGTACCGTCACCGAGATCGATCCCCAGTCCGCTGGTGGCTACGTGATTACGATTCAGCCTGAGACCGGTAGCGGTGTCACCGAAACCATTCCGGCTGGCCCTGAGCTGCTGGTGGCTGAAGGTGATGTAGTAGAAGCGGGCAAGCCCCTGACCACTAACCCCAATGTGGGAGGCTTTGGTCAAAGGGACATTGAAATTGTGCTGCAAAGCCCCAACCGCATTAAGGGTTTGGTAGCCTTTCTGGCCGCTGTCATGCTGACCCAAATTATGCTGGTGCTGAAGAAGAAGCAGGTGGAGAAAGTGCAGGCTGCTGGTCTAACATTCTAAGACTGCTGACATCCTGCTGCCTGGACAACTCAGTGAAAACTGGCGTTCAGAGATTTCTAAAGGAGATGCCTGGTGGCGTCTCCTTTTTATTAATCCAGATTCAGCAGTCTGCTACCGTCAAGGGTCTGTTAATTGAGCTACAATTGTTAAGTATTTTTGCATATTCGAAACTTGTCTTGAGCATCCTTAGGTTTGGCGCTCGGGGGTAGTTTCGTCGCCCGCTCACTGTCGCCCAGGTTTTACACAGTTATGACGATCCCTATTCGCAACGTTGCAATTATTGCCCACGTTGACCACGGCAAAACCACGCTTGTCGATGCCCTGCTGAGGCAGTCGGGCATTTTTCGCGAAGGGGAAGACGTACCTGACTGCGTGATGGACTCTAATGACCTAGAGCGGGAGCGGGGCATCACCATTCTCTCGAAGAATACCGCTGTGCACTACGGCGAGACCCTGATCAATATTATTGACACCCCTGGTCACGCCGACTTTGGCGGCGAAGTAGAGCGGGTGCTGGGTATGGTAGACGGCTGTATCCTGATTGTCGATGCCAACGAAGGCCCGATGCCCCAGACTCGGTTTGTGCTCAAAAAAGCCCTAGAGAAAGGGCTGCGCCCCATCGTGGTGGTGAATAAAATTGACCGTGCCCAGGCGGAACCCCACGGCGCGGTCGACAAGGTGCTCGATCTGTTCATCGAATTGGGGGCCGACGACGACCAGTGCGATTTCCCCTACCTGTTTGCCTCGGGGCTGTCAGGCTACGCCAAAACCAAGCTCGAAGATGAGGGCCTCGACATGAAGCCCATGTTCGAGTCGATTCTCGACCACGTACCGCCCCCGGTGGGCGATGCTGAGAAGCCGCTGCAAATTCAGGTTACGACCCTCGACTATTCTGACTACCTGGGCCGCATCATCATTGGCAAAATCCATAACGGGGTGATCAACGCTGGCCAGCAGGCGGCCCTGGTCAAAGAAGACGGCAGCCTGGTGAAGTCTAAAATCTCTAAGCTGCTGGGCTTTGACGGCCTGCGGCGCATTGAGATCGAGTCTGCTTCAGCGGGCAACATTGTGGCAGTGGCGGGCTTTGCCGACGCCAACATTGGCGAGACCATTACCTGCCCCACTAACCCCCAGGCGCTGCCGCTGATTAAGGTTGACGAGCCTACTCTCCAGATGACCTTTGTGGTCAACGACTCGCCCTTTGCGGGACAGGAAGGCACCTTTGTTACCTCGCGGCAGCTGCGCGATCGCCTCATGCGTGAGCTTGAGACCAACGTAGCGCTGCGGGTAGAGCCGACCGACTCCCCTGATCGCTTCTCGGTGTCGGGGCGCGGTGAGCTGCACCTGGGCATTTTGATCGAAACCATGCGCCGTGAGGGCTATGAGTTTCAGGTGACTCAGCCCCAGGTGATCTACCGCGAAGTGAACGGCCAGCCCTGCGAACCCTACGAGCTTCTGCAGCTAGACGTGCCCGAAGACGGCGTGGGCGGCTGCATGGAGCGCATCGGCCAGCGCCGGGGCGAGCTGCAAGACATGCGGATCATGGGCGATGGTCGCGCCACGCTGGAGTTTGTGATTCCGGCGCGGGGGCTGATTGGTTTTCGCGGTGAGTTTATGCGCATGACTCGGGGCGCAGGCATCATGAACCACAGCTTTTTAGACTATCGGGCGCTCTGCGGCGAAATTGAGGCCCGCCGCAACGGGGTGCTGATTGCCTTTGAAGAAGGGGTGGCCACCTTCTATGCGCTGAAAAACGCCGAAGACCGGGGGACGTTTTTCATTACCCCTGGCACCAAGGTCTACAAGGGCATGATTGTCGGCGAGCACAACCGCAACCAGGATCTCGACCTCAACATTTGCAAGGCTAAGCAGCTGACTAACCACCGCGCCGCTGGCGGCGATGAGCTGGTGCAGCTGCAAACCCCTGTGGATATGAGCCTGGAGCGGGCGCTGGAATACATCGGCTCCGACGAGCTGGTGGAAGTTACCCCGGAGTCAATCCGTCTGCGGAAGCTGTCTAAAAAGCTGGTTAGGCGTTAACGATAGCGCTGACTATAGCCGCTATCTCCAAGCGGTTGTATTTTCGGGCAGAGGCGCGTCGCGCCTCTGCCCGATTGTCGTTGGCCCTGCTTGAAATGGGTTAGGGCCTCTTGCTGCGGTTGGTGGGTATGCTCAAGGGATTAAAGTAAGGCGATTTTAATGAATGTTTTGAAGCGCTTCACCAGCTGGCTAGAGCACCGCTGGGTCAACCCGGCCTACGTGGGGTGGGTGCTGTTAGGGCTGGCGCTGTTCTTTTTTGCGGCGGCGACCAATACCCTGGCGGGCTGGCTGTATGTGATGAGCGGGGTAATGCTGGCGCTGCTGATGGTGGCGGCGGTGCTGCCACCCCGTAACTTGCAGGGGCTGGTGGTAACGCGATCGCCCATTCAGCCTGTCACCGCCACAGTGCCCCTAGAGGTGGAGCTGCGGGTGCAAAATCCCCAGCGGCAGACTAAAAGCTTGTTTCAAATCATTGACTTACTGCCCGCTGACCTCGGTGCGGTGCAGACCACTGCGGTGGATACCCTGGCTCCGGGGCAAACCCATCGGTGGCGCTACCAGGTGCCCACCCCTCGCCGAGGCATCTATCGTTGGCAGACCACCGACCTGCGCACGGCTGCCCCCCTGGGGCTATTTTGGTGTCGGCGCTCCACCGAGGTGCCGGCTGCGGCGGTGGTCTATCCTCAGGTGCTGCCCCTCCAGCGTTGCCCAATTTTAGACACCGTTGGCCCTCAGGGGGGCCAACACTGGCGCTACAGCCCCCAGGCCCAGGCCGATACTCAGGGGGTAACGCGATCGCTGCGCCCCTACCGCTGGGGCGACCCCACCCGCCTGATTCACTGGCGCACCAGCGCCCGCTATGGCGAGTTGCGGGTGCGCGAGCTAGAAACTATGACCGCTAGTCGCGATATTGTGATTGCTTTGAATACGGCTGCCCGCTGGCCTGGAGAGAGTTTTGAGCAGGCGGTAATCGCGGCGGCATCCCTGTACAGCTATGCCCTTAGGCAAGGGTTTTCTGCTGCCCTGTGGCTATCTCAAGAAGCGGTGCTGAGAGAGTCTAGTCAGGTGATGTATGCGTTAGCGGGAGTCAACCCAGCGGCAACGAGCGATCGCACCGGCCTCCCGCCCCAGACGGCTGTGGTTTGGCTCACCGCCGCTGGTGCTCAACCCCCGGTTCTGGCCGCCAACAGTCGTCAACTGGTGTGGGGAGGTGGTGACGCAGCAGCCCCCAGTACCCTTTACATTGACTCTGAGCGATCGCTAGAACTCCAGCTTCAGACGGGCATGCCCTAGGGACGCACAGCCCTAAAATAGACAAAAAAAAGGAGAGCCCAAAACGGCTCTCCCTACCATCAGGGTGCATCTAGGTACCATATTAACTCAACTCTTGCAAAGAGGGGTAAGACCCCTTATTGAGCTTTCTCAATGGACTTCGCTTGGATCATGTATTGAGCTTCCGGCTTAGTAGTTGATTGCTCAGCTTTGGATCCACTCGGCCGCCGCTGCGCTTCATCAGCTGGCCAACAAAGAAGCCCTGGAGCTTTTTCTTGCCGCCGCGATAGGCTTCAAGCTCTTCGGGGTGGGCCGCTAGCACCTCGTCGATCATGGCCTCGATTTGGGCGGGGTCAGAAATTTGGCTCAGCCCCCGCTCTTCGACTAGAGACTTGGGGGAGCCACCCTGGGTGAGCAGCCCAGGCAGCAGATCTTTGCCGATTTTGTTGCTGATGGTGCCCGCTTCGATCAGCTGTACTAGCTCGGCTAGGGCGATCGGAGTCAGCGGTAGAGCTTCGACCGAGAGTTTCTCGGCGTTGAGATAGGCGGCGATGTCCTGGGTGATCCAGTTGGAGGTGAGTTTGGGGTCGGCCCCGGCCGCCATGGTGGCCTCGAAGTATTCGGTGATGGCGCGCTCGTCGCTGAGCACGCGGGCATCGTAGGGCGAGAGGCCAAACTCTACTTCGTAGCGGCTGCGCTTTTGGGCGGGTAGCTCGGGCAGTTCGGCCCGCCAGCCCTCTTTTTGCTCCACCGACACCACAATCGGGGGTAGGTCGGGTTCGGGAAAGTAGCGGTAGTCGCTAGAGCCTTCCTTGACCCGCATGCTCTTGGTGCGCTGGCTGCTCTCATCCCACAGACGGGTCTCTTGAATGATGATTTCGCCCGCTTCGTTGGCCTTGGTCTGCCGCTCGATTTCGTACTCGATCGCCTTTTGAATGGCGCTGAAGGAGTTCATGTTCTTGATCTCCACTTTGGTGCCAAACGCCTCTTGGCCCACCGGACGCACCGAAATATTCACGTCGCAGCGCAGGGAACCCTCCTGCATGTTGCCGTCGCTGACCCCCAGATAGCGCACGATGCGGCGCAGTTCCTGGGCATACTCGGCGGCCTCTTGACCGGTGCGAATATCGGGTTCAGAGACGATTTCGATTAGCGGTACCCCGGCGCGGTTGTAGTCGACCAGGGAGTGGGTGGAGCCAGCCAGCCGGTCACTGCCGCCGTGCACCAGCTTGCCCGCGTCTTCTTCCATGTGCAGGCGGGTGATGCCAATACGCTTACGGGTGGCCTCTTTTGTCTTTTTATCAATGAGCTCGATCTCTAGCCAGCCGTGCTCGGCGATCGGCAGGTCGTACTGAGAGATTTGGTAGTTTTTGGGCAGGTCGGGGTAAAAGTACTGCTTGCGGTCAAACTTAGAGTAGGGCGCAATTTGGCAGTTGAGCGCTAGCCCTGCTTTCACCGCGTACTCTAGCACCCGCTGGTTGAGCACAGGCAGCACCCCAGGCATGCCCAGCACGATGGGGTCAATGTAGGTGTTGGGGTCGGCTCCAAAGGCGGTGGAGGCCGGAGAGAAAATTTTGGTTTCGGTGCACAACTGGCAGTGGGTTTCGAGGCCGATAACGGCTTCGTACTTGGTTTTGGCGGGGGTCGCAGTGGTCATAGACCGCTCCAATGGACAATCACAGTAGCTTGCCTATTGTAGCCCTGAGTGGGTGACGGGGTGGATGGATGAGGGGTGGATAGGGTAAATGGGGCTACAGCAGGGAGCCGAGGATCATGCCGGCTAGGAGCAGGAAGCCAAGTTGGACATTTTGTCTGAAGATTTGGCCGTAGAGGGCGAGGGCAGGCTTATAGCGGCTGAGCAGATAGAACTGGCGTGACCAGACTATCAGGGCTGCGGCCAGAGCCAGCCAGTAGAATAGCGCTAGTAGCAATAGCAGGCCCAGCCAGATCAGCACGAGCCAGGTGCCGAGATAGCAGAAGCCTATGAATTGAGGGGTGTAGTCGCCAAAAAAGAGGGCTGCAGAATTGACCCCTAGGCGGCGATCATCGTCGCGATCGGGAATGGCATAGACGGTGTCAAACCCCAGGGTCCACAGCACCACAGCGCTCCACAAAATCCACACGGGCAAATCGAGGTTGTTGGTGACCGCCGCCCATGGAATCAGCACTGCAAAGCCCCAGGCCAACGACAGCACCAGCTGCGGCACCGAAAACACTCGCTTGGCCAGGGGATAGAACAGAATGAACGGCACCGCCAGCACGCACAGCCAAAAGGTCAGCGCGTTGAAATAAAGCGATAGGCCATAGGCGCAGAGCAGCGACACCACCAATACCCCCAGCCCCACCTGCACCGAAAGATCGCGGGCGGCCAGGGGTCGGGTGCGGGTGCGGGCCACGTGGGGGTCAATGTTGCGATCCCACAGGTCGTTGACAACGCAGCCTGCGGCACTGGTGGCCAAAGTGCCCAAAATAATCACGCCGACCAGGGGCAGCGGCGGGCGACCTTCGGTAGCCAGCACCACCGACCACAGAGCCGGGATCATCAAAATCAGTCGCCCGGTGGGCTTATCCCAGCGCAGCAGGCGAATCACGGCATCTAGGGTAGAAGTCTTGGGGGTAGAGGGTTCGGGACGGCTAGAAGGACTCGCCATAGTCGCCAGGAATCAATGGGATGGGTACAGTCTTCAGCATAGCGGCCCCAGGGGCAGGCTAGAGAGAGGGCTAATGCGAAAGGTGCTTGGGCTACTTGAGAATTGAGCTTTTGGCTGTAAAATTTGATGACAAAAAACATGCATCTCTCAAGGGAAGTATGTAATCTTAACGACAATCTATCTTGTGATTCAAATTTATTTTCAAGTCAGCTCAGTAGTCCTTTGTACAAGGATGGATTATGCGCATTTGGCACTATCTAGCTTGGTAAATGGGCATATCAGCATTGTTTTAGCTGATCCCCAGTGGGTTTACATTGAGTAAAATTTTTTGCAGTGGTTATTTATACAATTGTGACCATGGATAAAGCAAATATAAAGAAAAAATGAAGTTGATTTATTTGCCCTAACGGTCAAGGCTCAATAAGGTTCAGGTGTTTAGGTGTTTGAGCTGAGCAATTCTCATTTTTTCCAAGGGTGAAAATATGGGGGTACGTGCAGCTTTAGGAGGCCATTATGAAATCAACACAGTGCCGGGTATCATTTTGCAGTCGCTGCCGTTTTTATGATTTGGAGGGTCGCCGAGGGGGGCTATGTGGCCAGTTGGGGGTACCTGTGAAGGGCGGTTGGGCACCCTGCTCGTTGGCTTTGCCAGTGTTTTCAGATTTTCCAGTGGCTCTCCAGTCTCGCCGCTTTTTGCCTCAGCCCATAGAATTCGATTTTGCTGAGGCAATGCTTGATGCGGCGTTGCTGGAAGCGGTTTTGAATGCGCCCTCTGTGTCGGGTTATCACGCTGCCGAGGCAACGCCCGTTCTCGCCCGCACCTAGGTAAAGTACAATTAGGCTCTAAAATGCTGGGGCAAGAGCGTTTGGGCGATTTTCTCAATGGCGATCCAACCAAGGGTGACCCAAGCTATTCAGGCTACCCGCTGCCTATCGGTGGGAGAAGCCTTAGTCATGACTAGCTCTAGCACGGCTGAGATGATCTGATGATGGCGACAGCAACGCGGCGCTACGCCATTATCGGTACCGGAGCCATTGGGGGCTATTACGGGGCCTGTCTGCAACGGGGCGGGGCCGATGTACATTTTTTGCTGCACAGTGACTATGACCATGTGGCCCGACAAGGTTTGGTGGTTGAATCTGTTGACGGAGATTTTGCCTTGCCTCAGGTGCAGGCCCATCGCAGCACTGCCACTATGCCTCCTGTAGAGGTGGTGGTGATTGGCCTGAAGACAACCCAAAATTTTCTGCTGCCAGATTTGCTGCGGCCAATTTTGGGGCCGCAGACAGCAATTTTGACCCTGCAAAACGGGTTTGCCATTGAAGATGAATTAGCTGAGTGGGTGGGCGATCTCCCGATCTTAGGCGGCCTGTGTTTCATTTGCTCCAACAAAGCTGGCCCAGGCGTCATTCGCCACCTAGACTACGGCAGCCTGTTGCTGGGTCAATACAGCCCCGATCACCAGCCTGCCGGGGTTTCTCCCCTGGTGAAGGCGATCACCCAAGACTTTCATCGCGGGCAGGTGAGCGCTGACCTGGCTGACGATCTGCGCCTGGCCCGCTGGCGCAAGTTGGTGTGGAATATTCCCTTTAATGGCCTGTCGGTGGTGATGGATGCCACCACTGACGAGATGATGGCTGACCCCGATATTCGCCAACTGGCTGAGGATCTTATGGGGGAAGTGGTCGAGGCGGCTCGGCGGGACGGCGAGGCGCTTTCGCCGGGGCAAGAACGGCATCTGCCAGCAGATGTGATCTCTCAACTGTTGACTCACACGGAGCAGATGAGCCCCTACCGCACCAGTATGAAGATTGACTTTGATCAGAGTCGCCCCCTGGAGGTGGAGGCGATCTTTGGCAATGCTTTGCGGGCAGCCCAGGCTGCGGGAGCGACGGTGCCTAGGGTTGAGATGCTGTATCAGCAGCTGAGGGCGATGGATCGTCGGTTGCGGTTGGGCGGGTGAGTGGACGGATAGGGAAGGTGATCGCGCTTTACTCAGCGGGTAAAACTACTCCCCGTTTAGCCCTGGGCTACTCGCCCCACGCTACTCGCCCCCAATCTACTCGGGCAAGTCTCCAGGTTCGCTGATTTCGGTGGCAGGCACTGGTTCAACGATGCCTGCTGCCTCGGCTTCGGCGGCTTTCTTGCGGTCTTCCCGCTTTTTGCGATCAGCGGCCACCATGTCTTTCATGACTTCCTGGGCCTGGGCAAATTTCTCGAGGTTGCTGCGGTAGAGTTCTACGTCTTTTTGCAGCTTGTCAGTCGACATGTTGAGCTTTTCGCCCAGGGTCTTGAAGAGGGCTTCGACGGTCTCTTTGTCTTTGAGCTCGTCTTCGGTAGCTACAGCTTCTACCAGGGTGTAGAGGCCGATACCAAAGGGGCGGCTGTACTTAAATTTTTCTTTGCTGGCCACCGAGGCCAAGGTGCCGCGCAGGCCGTCGCCGCCGTCAGCCAGGTTTTCAAACTGGCCTTTGAGGTCATTTAAGGACATGCCGTTGACGGTGGATTTGATCGCTTCGGCATCGCCCCGGTAGTGTTCGGGGGTGCTGTTGATCGAGCGACACAGGCCGTTGAAGATAGACTCTTTATCTCGCTCAGGCTCGTAACCTACCATGAAGCGATCAAAGGTGGTGACGATGCCCAGGGCGTAGATGGGGTCGTAGGCAAAGTCGACGTTGACCGACAGCAGGTGCATTTCGACCATGAGTTCATCTACCACCCGTCGGTAGATGGAGTTGATGGGGCGAGTG
>JBBSKN010000020.1:0-44189 GCA_038256265.1 Phormidesmidales cyanobacterium | reverse complement strand
TTTGCCAACGCCAGGATAACTCGACCTATGAGCCAGGAAGAATCCCGCAGCACCGCCACACTGCCGCCCGAGGAGCCTACCCCGGTCGAGCCAGAGGTTCTGGTAACCACCTACGCCGACAGCCTGATTGCCGAGCTGTTTAACGATGTAGACAAAATTTTAGATGGCGACGAAGCTGCCCTGGCGGCGGTGGAAGCTGCCCCAGAACCGGCCTCTACCGCCCTTGCCCCCATTGTTGACGCTACGGTTGACACCACCGCTGAACCGGCAGAACCCCCGGCAGCAGAGACAGCCCTAGCGCCCCTGGGCCGCGAAATTGACTTCTTTAGCGAGGGCGAGGCTCAACCGGCCCCCGACCCGGCTCCGACCAAGACGCGCTTTGGCAAGCTTTTTGATCGGCTGCTGCTGACCATTACCGCGCTCTCCCTGATGGGGGTGGCGGGGCTGCTGTGGGTTAGCCAGCAGGCCAATCGCTCCACCGCCCCTGAAACCGCCGCGCAGCAGTCTGACGAAGAATTCTTGGCCTACCTACAGCGATCGCTAGAGGTGATCTCCGACAAGGTGGAGCGGGGCGAACTGGGCAGTGACACCGTTGCCACCCAAGCGCCTACTGGGGCTGTGGTACCTGGCCCGCCGATGCTGCCGCCCCTGGGGGCCGGCGGTACCGTAGGCAGCCTGGGCGGTGGCCCCGTCAACGTGATTGAGCGGGTCTACATTCCCTATCAAACCAACCAGCAGCCCCCGGCGAATGTTCCTGGCCTAGTGCCCCGGCCTAGTTTGGTGCTGCCATCCTCCCCTATGGCACCCGCTGCGCCTGCTGCCCCCGCTGCGCCTGCTGCCCCAGAGGCTCCGGCTGCTGCCCCCATCCACGCGCTGGTAGGCATTTTAGAACTGGGCAATCGCTCGGCGGCGTTGTTTGAAATCAGCGGCGTCTCCCAGCGGGTCTACATTGGCGAGCGCATCGGCAGCAGCGGCTGGAGCCTGGTGTCGGTGTCTAACGAAGAAGCGGTGATTCGCCGCAACGGCGACGTGCGTTCGATCTACATGGGCCAGCGGTTCTAGGGCCAGCGGTTTAGAACAGAGCTTTCTGGTTACCAAACCCCTATGAACCACGGGTGGATTTACACTGATCGCATCCCCGCCTCCGACGCTGGGCTCTCGGTGCTCGACTATTACACTAGCCGTTATCGCCACTCCAGCCGGGCAGTATGGCGCGATCGCATCACAGCCGGCCAAATTCGCCAAAACGGCATTCCCCTAGCTCCCGACGATCGCCTTGAGGCTGGGGAGACTATCACGTATCATCGGCCACCGTGGGAGGAGCCGGTGGTGCCGCTGGAGTTTGCGGTGCTGTACGAGGATGAGGATTTGATGGCGATCGCTAAGCCGTCGGGGCTTCCGGTGCTGCCGGGTGGGGGCTTTCTCACCCATACACTGCTGCACCAGCTCAGGCTGCGCTATCCAGAAAATCCACCAATTCCGGTGCATCGGCTGGGACGGGGTACGTCGGGGGTGATGGTGCTGGGGCGATCGCCCCTGGCGCGATCAGTTCTGAGTCGCCAACTGCGAGACTCCACCGCCACCGCCCACGATCCCCAGGCATCCCACCCCATTCGGAAGACCTACCGAGCCCTGATTGGGGTCAGCGACTTGCCCGACGAGTTCACCCTCACCACCCCCATTGGCAAAGTCGATTACCCCGCGCTGGGGTATGTGTACGCGGCCTCATCTACGGGCCTACCCTCCTACAGCGACGGAAAAGTCATCCAACGCAGGCCAGACTCTACCCTGGTAGAAATTACTATTCGCACTGGGCGACCCCATCAAATTCGCATTCACCTGGCGGCGGCGGGGTTTCCGCTCCTGGGCGACCCCCTCTATGAGATCGGCGGTACGCCCCAACCGGTGGAGCCTACTGCGACGGGTTTGATTCCTGTGCCGGGAGACATTGGCTACCACCTCCATGCCTACCGCCTGGCACTGTCCCATCCACGCACCCAGGAGCCGTTGGTGATTGTGTGCCCGGCTCCCACCGCCCTGGCGCTGACCAGCAGGCCGTCAACCTAGGCCCATCCACTCCCCGCCCATCTACTCCTCACTCTTCACCCCCGCGATCGCACCATCAGCCGCTGCTCTGCCGGGCCAAAGCCATACTTTTCGTAGAACGGCTGCATCTCAGGGGTGCAAAACAGCTGAATGCACTCTACCTGAGCGAGCTGGGGGTGAGTGGTGACGTGCTCGACCAGCTTTGCCCCCAGCCCCTGTCCGCGATAGTCTGCCGCTACAATCACGTCAAACAAAATCGCCCGATACACCCAGTCGGTCAGCACCCTGGAGAATGCTGCCAGCCGCTGCGCCTCCTCATCCCACAGGCCAAAGAGCAGGTCGCTATTGCTCAGCAGGGTGGGCAGGTCGGCCAGGGTGCGTTCTTTGCTCCACCACTCTTGCCCATACATCTGGTGCAGCTGCTCGATCTGGGCCGGGGTGAGCTGATGAATCAGGGTGAGCATGGGCTAGATTTCAATTCTTTGCGGGTACGGTCATCCTGACCTGGGGGCCAAAATAAAGAGCTACGATCAATGGGTAGCGCGGCGTAAGACCTATCTTACTGCCGATGGCAGGGGTCAGTGCCGCCGATATAGTTTAGGTAGTGCTGCGATAGTCGAAGACTGTCTCTGAGAGTCATTTCTAGCCCTCTGCCCGAATTATTGGGATGCAAGCGGGTTTGACGACATCTTCTAGACGACATTCTTGAAGCGATATCGCAGGCTACTGCCGCCAGCTAGATCCGAGAGGAAGATTTGCGCTGGTACTGACCATCCACAGAGGAGGACACCTCCATGAAACTCTCTATTTTTGCTGGGGCTGCGATCGCGATTCCCCTAGCCTTAGCCATGCCCGCCCAGGCCGAAAACCCGGCCCACGTGCAGCAGCTAATCAAAACCAACTTGTGCCAGGGCTGCGATCTGTCAGGCGCTGACCTCACCCACGCCCACCTGATTGGGGCCGACCTGCGCGATGCCGATTTGCAGGGGGCCACTCTGTTTGAATCTAATCTCGAAGGCGCTGACCTTAGCCGGGCTGATCTGACTGGCGCTAACCTGACTCGTGCTTTCTTGACTAACACTCTGCTCGAAGACGCCACCCTCGACGAGGCCAATCTCACCGAGGCGCACATTTACTTTGCCGAGGTCACCGGGGCTTCGCTGCTCAACGCCGACTTGACCCAGGCCGACATTGTGGGCACCCCCATCAGCGTCGGCGGCAATTAGGGTTGAGATAACGAGTCTGGCTCAGCAGCAGAGTTTATGGCTGCGGCATCTCCAAGAGACAAGCTAATGGCGGCAATCAAGCCTTTTTCTACTGTGTGATAGCTGCTTTCTACCGTGACCTCGATCGCATCGGGTTGGTAGGCTGCTACGTCAAACCAGAATGTAGTGCCGATGCCCACTTCACTGACCAGGTGTACCTGGCTACTGTGCTTTTCGATGATGTTTTTCACAATCGAGAGGCCCAGGCCCGTTCCTTCCAACGTGTGCACCCGATTTTCAACCCGAAAGAAGCGGTCGAAAATTGCCTGCTGGTCTTCGGGGGCAATGCCAATACCCGTGTCAGAAATCTCGACGCGAATGTAACCCCCGTGTCCTGGGCTATCCCCTGGGGGCACGATCTGGTGCGCCCGCAGCATCACCTGGCCGCCGGGCTCGGTAAATTTCAACGCGTTGCCTACCAGATTGGTAAACACTTGCAGCAGCAGGTCGTAGTTGCCCATGGCCGGGGGCAGGTTGGGCTCGACATCTTGTCGCAGCTCGATTTGCTTGTCGCGGGCGTTGAGACGGTGGGTGCGCAGGGTCTGCTCAATGGGCTGAATGATATCCACCGCTTCGATTGGGTACTGGCGGCTCGACTCTAGACGCGACAGATCGAGCACATCATTGACCAGGCGGGTGAGGCGATCAGTCTCGTGGTTGGCGGTTTCGAGAAATTCTTTGCGCTCGCCGTCGCTGAGGTCTTCGCCGTACTCGTGCAGGGTTTCGATAAACGACTTGATATTGAACAACGGCGTGCGCAGCTCGTGGGAGACATTGCTGATGAACTGGGCCTTGGCCTCATTAAGGGCCACCTCGCGGGTGATATCCTGCACGGTGATGGCTAGACCTTTGACATTTTCTTTGGCCTGGTCGAGCACTGTATTGAGCAAAATCCGCAGGGTTCGGCTGCTGGGTTCGGTAATCGGCACCCGAAACTCCATCGCTTCGGCCTCGCCCTTGACCGCTTGAAACAGGGGCCGGGTGAGCTGCACCCGCACCGGCGTGGGAAAGTGGTCTAGAATGTTGCGCCCATCGAGAATCTTGTCATCCCAGCCGAAGATGCGGCGGGCGGTGGGGTTGACCAACACGGCGTGCATGTCGCTGTCGAGCAAAATAGCGCCGTCGGCAATGGTTGAAACCAGGGTTTCGAGCTTGGCTTTTTCGGCGGTCAGCTCTTCGATATTTTGCTCTTCGTAGCTCTCTAGGCGCTCGGCCATGTCGTTGAAGCTGTAGATCAGCTCCCCCAATTCGCCCCCCAGGGGCAGGTCAATGCGCTGCTTAAAGTTGCCGTCGGCAATGTTTTTGACTCCTAGAGAAAGCTCTTTAATCGGCTGAGTGATGGTCAAGGCGTTGAACACCGCGCCCAAGATCACCATTACCCAAATCGAGACAAACACCGCCGTGGTGACATCGCGGGTGAGGTGCGATGAGGCCACCACCGTAGGGTTAGGGTTAATGCCCATGGCCAGTACCCCCAGGTGGATGCCGTTGTAGTTGAGCGGCACAAACACGTCGGTGACTTCGCCTGCGGGGGTGAGGTGCTGGCGCACCAGGGGGCGGTCGGTGTTTTGGGCGTAGCCCTCGGGTAGCTGCATGCGCCGCTTGAGGGTGAGGGAGTTTTTTACCGACGCCTCAGAGAAGGGAATGCCAAAGAAAATATCGCCGTTTTCGTCGGCGTAGAGCATGTAGCGCACGCTAGAAGTGCTCTGGTAAAAGCTGTAGGAGAAACGGGCCAGCTCGGTGCGATCAGCTTCGTTGACCAGAGGGGCGACATTGGCCGCCAGCAGCAGCCCCAGATCGCGGGCAAAGCGGGTGTCGTTGAGCCGGGCATCCATTTGAATGGTGTTGACGGCCCAGAAGGTCAAGGCGCTAGTAATCAGCGACACCACCAGCGTCGCCCCAGCCATGAGCCGGGTTTGAAGGGTGAAGTCGCCCCACCAACGCAGGAAAATGTCGCGAATTTTAGTTAGGAGCCTAATCAAAAGAGTGTTACATGGCGGGCATCTAGCCTTTATTCTGGCATGTTCTTCGCATCTTCGTTTTTTGCCTAGCCCTCGAACAGAATTTCGAACTCGTGGCGCAGACTGTTGTAGTTGACCACGCGGGCCACAATCAGGTTTTGGCTGCCCTCGGCATCGGCAAACTGCTGCTTCCATTGGCGAATGTCGTTTTCTTGGTTGAGCCAGAAGGCAATGATGGTGCCGACGATCGCATCCCAATCCCAGTCGGGGCGGCGGTGAACGGCTTCGGTGGCGGCGATGAAGCCGTCGAGGGTGCAGCAGTAGCTGCCGAGGAAGGCCTGAGCGCGATCGCGCTTGGCCTCTAACCGCTGCTGGTGGTTAAAAAATTGCAGCACCGGGGCAATGCCAATGATCTCAAAGCTATAGCTCATGGCGAGAATGAGTGAAGCAAGGTAGCCATAGTTTAGCCAGTTCCTCTAGCAGAGTTGTTCATCTGCAACGGTTTTTAGCGATCGCTGTAATTTGCCAGCCCTGAGGTGATCGCGTCTTTGGGGTCAACTCTGCAAAGAAAAACCGCTGCCCTCAGTCAGAAGGCAGCGGTTTTGGAGAGATCCTTTTCAGGAGAAGAACTAAAGCTGGAAACTATTGACCAGAGATGGCGCTGCTGGTGAAGGCGTCACCGCTGTAGGCCGGAACGCGATCGCCATAGTCGGTAGATTGACCGGTTACAGACTGAGCCAGCTGGTCAAAGGAGTCAGAGCGCCAGTTGCGCTCGTGGATGGGCTTGGTTTGCTCACCGCGAAAGTAGGCTTGGCTACCAATCAGGGCCACAGCGACCCAGCCGACAACAAAAAGAGAAATGAGTAGAGCAGTCATTTGGTAAACCTCTAGGTTGAGATGGTGACAGATGCAAAACACGTCGCTGTCAGATTTCTAGCAGGCAACTGCGCCACGCATTTCGCTTATGTAAATGAATGTAACGCAAATTGTAACAAAGTGTCAAGTTAAGTTGCGCTAGGCCGATGGGAAGTGTTAAAGACTTGCTCGTAGATGGTGACAGCGTTCTTGGTATTTTCTGTGCGGGCAGGTTCACTGGTTGTCAGGCCCACCGCGATCAGCCTGACGATAACCCTCTGGCAGAAACAATTATTAAAGTGGCCGCTTGGGTTAAGACTCGATAAACCTTCTAGGATGACTATTGAGGGTAATGTGCTAGTCCCCGCTGGCAGACGCTTCCAGTCCCACAGGGCCAGTGCATCAGTGGTATCTACCGTGCGATCGCAAACCAGGCTAGCCAAAACGCCTGCATCTCGCCTCTACCAGGCTTACCCATGGTTTCCCAATCCCGTTACTCCCTTGAGCTGCTACACCAGAGCTACAGCCGGGGGCAGCTAAAATTCAACGGTCTCGACCTGCGCAACCTATCTCTAGAGGGCGTCAGGCTGCCGTTTGTAGAATTCATCGACTGCAATTTGCAGGGGCTTAACCTGTCAGGGGTGTTTATGCCTGGGGGCGTGTTTACCCGCAGCAACTTTCGCCACAGCATAATGAACTGGGCCAACCTGATTGGCTCTGACTTTTTTAGAGCCGATCTATCATCAACCCAGCTCAACCGGGCACTGCTGTCTGGGGCGGCGCTGATGGGCGTCAACCTGCACCACGCCAGCCTCAAAGAAGCAGTGCTCAGCGGCAGTGACCTGCGCGGCGCTAACCTCAAACGGGCCAACCTTCAGGGGGCCAACCTCAGCCACGCCAACTTGCAGGGGGCTGACCTGCGCGATGCCAACCTCGCCAAGGCCAACCTCGACGGGGCCGACCTGCTGGGGGCGCTGATGCCCGACCATACCTATATAGACTACGCCCTACCTCTTCTGCCCGCTCCAGCAAGTGGCGAATAGCGAGGGTTGAATAGGTCTGGAGCGGTTCGTTGAACCCCGGCTAGTGCGGCGCTAATCCAGATCCGCCAAAGAGCACCAGCGATAGGAAAAAATCTACGACAAACAGCCCCACCCAGGTGGTAACCACCGCCGAAGTCGCCGCTCGCCCCACCGAGCGGCTACAGGTGGTGGTTAGCCCCCAGGTGCAGCCCGCCAGCGCCACGATCGCCCCAAACAAGACCGACTTGAGCAGCACCGCAATCAGGTCGTTGAGCACCATGAGCGATCGCACCGAATCTAAAAATTGCCCAATGGGCATCTCGTATAAGACAAACGCTACCCCAGCTCCACCCAACAGGCCCAACACCAGCCCTAGCACCGTCAGCACCGGCAGCATGATGCAGCAGGCCACCACCCGAGGCACCACCAGATAGTCGATGGGGCAGGTGCGCAGCACCTTGAGGGCATCGATCTGATCCGTCACCTTCATGCAGCCAATTTCGGCAGCGTAGGCGGTGCCTACCTGCCCCGCCATAATTGCCGCCGTGAGAATAGGGGCCAGCTCGCGGCAAAACGCCATAGCAAAGGCCCCACCCAGGGCGTGCATAGCCCCAAATCGATCCAGCTCTCGAGCGGTTTGAATGGTAAAAATCATGCCCGCAAACACGTTGGTCAGCAGCACCGGAGTCAGGGTCAACGGCCCTGCCGCCACCATCTGCTCTAGGGTGCGCTGGCGGTTGACCCTGCCCCGCAAAATCCGCATCAATACCTGACCGCCCAAAAAACAGGCCATCACGATGTGGTAAGGGCAAGACTTGGGCCGTGCCGCTGAGGCTGTCTTTAGCTCAGGCAAAGGCCGAGGGTTTGAATGGGCTGTCTCCGAAAGACGTAAAGAACGGCGTGGGGCTTGGTCGAAGGCCTTAACCATAGCAACAGCTCGTAGGGTAAGTCGGGCAAGACAAATCACTATTTTCCAGTGTGCCCACCCAGAGTACGGTCAATCTCGACCTAGATGGATGCAGCCGCAAGAAGTCTTGTTCTAATCGGGAACTGTCCTAAGAGAGGACTGTAGTTGGTCACGCCTTGACGACCACTAATCTACGGAGTTTTGTCGAAATTAAAGGCTTTCTGCAAATAGCTTTCAAAGTGCCCATGGGGTTGGCCGAATCTGCCTGTCCCGGGACACCTCAAGCCGTCCAGCAAATATAAGGGTTGCCTGAAAGGGCCTACTGGCAAAGAGCACAGGCAAAGCAGTACGAACATAGTACAAAAATAGAGCAATCATGATACACTTGTACTAATCTTTGCCGCAAAGGCTTCATTGCATAGCGGGGCAATGGATAGGAACTCCAGTGCTCCAGTTTTGCTTGGGCATGGAAAAACGCCTCTGGGTTTACCTTCGCTCTCCGTTAAGGACTACTGCACGATGGATCAGCAAAGCATTCAAAGCAAGCTCATTCAGAAAATTAATACCTTGAACCAAGGCGATGTCGGTGTGCAGGTCGATTGGGCCGGTGGGCCGCAGTTGCCGTTGACGCCCCCTGGGCCAGCTGCCAGGCAGCGGCCTGGGGTAGATTTCGCTGTCGCCGTAGACGCCTTGCAGTGGCGAGCCGAAAATATCGGCGGTGTCGCCCCCCAGGCTGTTGCCAGCGTCTATCCTGGTCCGGTGACAGCGGTGTCGTCCCAGGCCTATCTCAGGCGCCTCGGCGCCCTGGCTGACAAGATCAACTATCTGTCGGCAGGGCAAGAGCGGGCGATCGCCGAAATGCAGAGCATTCAAACTCGCCTGGCTCACCTGCCGGCGCAGTTCTCACCCCAGGGGCAGCCCGTTTCTCCCCCAGCGATTGACCTCAGCCGCGCCGCCCTGGCCGCCGCTGAGGTTGATGGCCAAGGCAATATTTTGCTCAGCTATCGCACGGTTGCCCCTAGCGCGGCTCCAGCGGGGACGACTAACGCTCCTGCCAAGCCCAGCCCGAGGGATGCCGATCAGCTCGCCACCCATCTGCGGGCCACCTATGGGCCACCCGCCGGGCCGTCGATCTGGGGCAATCTGGCCACCGATGTGCTGGCCCTGGGCAAAGAGCCCATGCAGCTCTTGTCTGACCTGGGGCGCACCGTCTGGAGCCTGGTTGTGGGGGTGGCTCAGTGGTCGGCTCGCCGCCAGCCTGGAGGTCAATCGGGAGTTGCTGCCGGGCGTACCCCTGGCCGGGTCGGTGAGCTGTCGCTGGTGGACAGTGTGCTGTGGCTGGGCGGCGGGGTGATTGGCCGCCTGGCGCTAAATCTGCTGTTGGCGGCATTTCCGGCCCTGTGGTCGGTGGCGGTGGCGGCAATCACCGCAATTACGGCCTACGCGCTTTACCGGGCTACCCTGGCCCCCAGGCTGGTGTTTGGCCCTGCCATTCGGGTGTTTTTGCTGGTGATAGGGCTGGTCATTGGCGGTCAGCTTTAGCCTGTTCCAACTTAGGAGATTTCCAGCGGCTGTAGGGTGGGCACTGCCCACCAGTTGGCAAACTGTTTTCCAGAAGTCACCTAATACTAAATCCTGCTTGGATACCCCCGATACCTCTGGACGAATGCCATTCGCCCCTACGATTTGGCCTTTTGGCAATCGGGGATATGTGATTCGGATTTGGTATAAGAGCTGATCTAGAACCTGGTCAGAGGTTTGCAGCATCAGGCATACCGGGCCGAAGTTGTGACCACGATAGGGGAATAGGTGGAATAGTTTCAGGCCCGATCGCTCGATGCCCGGCAGGTTTTTACTTTTGATTTTTAAGGAGGCAGATTATGGTTTCAACCCATCGGTCGGGGGGCGGGGTGGCTCTAGCTACTGCCAAGCCCTTTATCGCCGGGGGGCTAGTGCTGGCGATTGGGCTGATGGCCATCGACGGGCAGGGCATTCGCCGCTGGCTGTCGATGGCCGGCCCCCAGACCGCCCCAGGGTGCGAAAAGATCGTGCAGAGCAACGCCCAGCTCAGCCGGGAGCAGCTGGCCCAGCTGCTGGTGGTGCCCGAGCGCGACCCTAAAGACAATGTGCGCAAAATTGTCGCCGAACCCTATTGCAGTCTGCCTCAGCTACAGGTGCGATCGGGGGTGGTGTCAGAGCGGGAGGCCTACCCCATGGCCTGGGACCCCGCCGTTCAGCTAGTAATTTTGTACGAAAATGACGAGTACGCTGGCTATCGCTTCCGGTTTCAGTAGCACTTTGGCTGTGGTAGAGCGTGCCGCCAAAGACGAAGGTTTAGCCCTCTGGAGTTGGCCCCTGGTTTGCCTCTTGGTTTCCCTTAGGCGGCTGAGTCAAAGACTAGTCCTGGGCCTAGTTCTCCTGGTTTTGAGCAGTGGTTTAGGCAGCTGCGGCGGCACGGCTCCGGCGGTGCCTCGGCAGATTGTGCTGAAGCAGTCCTGGGAAATTGAGTCGGGAGATCGCGTGGCCGGGCAGTTGGTCACCGGCAGTCTGGGCGATATCTCGGTGCGGCTGGAGGGCATCCGGCTGCGAGCACCGTTCTCCGGCCAGGTGGAGCTGGCATCTAAGGGGTTTCACTGCATTTATTTTTCTACCCCTGAGGTGCCCGCCTACCTGTTTCGCTACTGCGGCGTTAGGCAACCTCGGCTGGGGTCAGTGCAGGCGGGGGAGGCGATCGGCCGCAGCGGCAACATTCACTTTGCCACCCTGCGCCGCCTGCCCGATGGCGCTTGGGCCATCGTTGAACCCTCTGACCGGGTGCTGGAGCGATCGCTCAATCAGCCCTCCCCAGGTTTTCGTTTCTAGCCCAAACCGCCTGACATCAACTACTTGACCTCACCCAGCTGCTCCTTTGTTTTTGGCCCCTACCCCCTTTGCCCCATGAAGTTTCACCCCACTCTGCTAGCCGTCAGTGCCCTGCTGGCCCTGTTAAGTTCTTTCCCGGCGCGGGCCGACGATGGCGTGCTCAGCTTTGAGCTGCCAGAACCGCAGTGGGCTAGCGAAGCCCTAGCCGCCAAAGTCGCTAAAGCCGAGGCTGAAACCTTGTCTGCTGCCCCAGCTCCTGACCTCGCAAACCAGCCCCTGCCCATACCAGCGCAAGCGGTCAACCCGCCCATGCGTTACCACTCGCCTCAGCAGCTGCCCGCTGGGGTCTATCGGCGCGGGGTGGCGGTGGGCCTCAACGAGTCCACCTCGGCTACGGCGCTGCTGCCGCCGGCTCCCCCGGCCCCAGATATGGTTTTGGTGGCGGCGGCATCCCCAGAGCCAGAGCCTGAACCACAAGCCGAGCCAAAGGCTGAACCCAAAGAGCCTCTCGCCATTCGCGCCCTAGATTTTGCCGTGGAGCCTTCTCCTGCGGTGCTCACCGCCCGCGCCGAGCTGGCCAAGCCCAAGCAGCCTGCCAACCCGCTGCTGAGTCTGTTTGACGGCGACTCTGACTCGCTGGTGGCCTGGGCCGTGGGCAGCGCCGAGGGCACCCGCACCCCCAGCGGTGCCATTAACCCGGCCTATTTTGGCCACACCGACCCCGGCAATCGAGTGTGGAACATGGGCACCTTCTCGTACCAGCACGGGGCCAGTACGCCTACAGAAGCTGACCAAAAGCAGCTAGCCCGCCTTAAAAATCAGGGCGATGTGCTGCGCCAGCGGGCGCTTAAGCACGGCCTCAACCTCACCCTTGAAGAGACCCTAAACGGCCTCGACTTGGCCAACCAGTCACCCCTGGCCTCCATTGGTCGGGTGGGCTACATTGAGCGACTGGTTGAGGCCAAGGCCAATGGCTACGAGGGAAGCGAGGCGATCGTGGTGGCCCGCACCCGCTCCTACCTCAACCCCAACACCGGCCGCTGGAATGCCCCCGGACTGGGTAATACCGAGCCCAGCATTCGCCGCGACCAAAAGCGCCGTGCCGATGCGGTAGCTAAGGCGATCGCCGCCTACGAGGCCAAAGACCCCAACCTGCAACCCCAGACCTGGACGCTCACCCCTAGCCCCCAGCCCGAAACCCTGGTGGCTCAAGCCGAATCTCCCGCCGAACCCATCGACGAAATTCTAGAAATGTGGACGTCGCCCAGCGACCCCGTGGCCCAGAGCGCCCCTGAGTTAGAAGCACCCATCGCGGCTGAACCCGCCGCGCCTGCTGTTTCTACAGATACCTCTGCGGCACCTGAGGATGACCGTCTGGCAGCTCTATGGCAGATCACCGTTGACCGATTCGCACCCATCGGCGGCGATAACGAGAGCATGGGTGCCCCTCAGGTCGCCTCCTTAACCAGGGGGCTATTTAACCGCGCCCCCGGTGGGGATAGCCCCACGGCGGCAGGCTCTGCCGTCGTGGCTGAGACTAATGGGGTTGAGACCAAGGGGGCACACCTCGGCGATTCCTCAGCGAACTTAGACCCCGCCGCCGCCGAGACGATGATCGCGATCCCCACCTGGGCCGAAACTCGCGAGGCCGAGCAGAACAACCCAGCTACCCCAGCGCCCCAGGCCGCTATCCCCCAGACTGTCCCTGGGGCCGTACCCGACAGCGCTGTATCTGTACCCGCCGCCGCGCCAGATGCTGACTCAGAGTTTGCTAAGGAACTCGTAGTAGAACCTGAGCTGTTAGCCCCAGAGGCAGATGTGGAGACAGAACCAGAGATAGTCCCAGAAGCAGCCCCAGAGACAGAATCGGAGAACAAACCGACCGTTGCCCCTCACCCCGCCCTTGCCGCCGCTGAAGGCGCTGCCGGAGAACCGGAAGCGTCCTCAGCTAAGGCACCCGCCCCTGCATCAACCCTTGAGGACGATGCGGCAGAGGCCCCCCTGGGGTTTGATCAGGTAGACCTTCAGGATTTCACCCAAGCACCTCAGGCCAGTGAAACAGTTCCTGTAAAGCCCGCCCCCGTTGATATGCCAGCCCTCAGTGCTGAGCAGGGTTCAAGTGCTGAAGGCAGTTCCCAAACCCCAAATGGTGATGGGTAGAAAACTGTGGCGGTTGCCATCGCTACCCAAAATAAAGAAGGGGATGCCAGAGTTAGCATCCCCTTCTTTATTTTGGGGGTGTTTTGGAGATGTTTCGGGCAGATGTCGTTTAGACAGAGCATTCCGTCTAAACGACCTCGGGGCCAGGGATGCGAACTCGACTCGTTGGGCCGGTCGCGTGAAACAACCCTGACGGATGACCGTAGGATCTAAAACCTGACCTACTGACTGAGAGAGGGGGCTTTGAGCACCGGCAGGGCAGCGAGCGGGGCAGACCCTTCGGTAACGGCTTCGCTCGCTACAAACACCTGACCCAGCCGCGCCGTCAGCTTTTGGGTAGTGGCGTCGTAGATCTGGGTCAGCATCTTGGGGTAAAGGCCAAAGCCAATGATGGGCACCAGCAGGCAGGCGATGACAAATACCTCGCGGGGCTCGGCGTCAGCCAGCACCTCATTCTCAATTAGCTCTTTGTTCTCAGGGCCGTAGAAGATTTCCCGCAGCATCGACAGTAGGTAGATCGGGGTGAGAATCACGCCGATCGCCATGAAGATGACGGTGACCAGCCTAAAGGTAAAGCTGTAGGCATCGCTGGTGGCGAAGCCCACAAACACCATTAGCTCAGCCACAAAGCCGCTCATGCCCGGCAGCGCCAGCGACGCCAGCGAACAGGTGGTAAACATGGCGAAGATCTTGGGCATCTTTTTGCCGATGCCGCCCATTTCATCTAAAACCAGGGTGTGGGTGCGATCATAGGTGGCCCCCACCAAAAAGAACAAGCTGGCCCCAATCAGCCCGTGGGAGATCATTTGCAGCACCGCGCCGCTCAGACCCAGGTTGGTAAACGAGGCAATGCCGATCAGCACGAAGCCCATGTGCGAAATCGATGAGTAGGCGATCTTGCGCTTGAGGTTGCGCTGGGCAAAGGAGGTCAGCGCCGCATAGACAATATTGATGCAGCCTAAGATGACGAGAATCGGGGCGAAGTAGGTGTGGGCATCGGGCAGCATGCCCAGGTTCATGCGCACCAGCGCGTAGCCGCCCATTTTGAGCAAAATGCCCGCCAGCAGCATGTGTACCGGGGCGGTCGCCTCGCCGTGGGCGTCGGGCAGCCAGGTGTGTAGCGGAATGATCGGCAGCTTAACCGCGTAGGCGATCAAAAATGCCCCATAGAGCAAAAGCTGTAGCTGTAAAGGATAGGGTTTCTCCGCCAGAGCGGTCATATCAAAGGTGATGGTGTCGCCGTAGAAGGCCATCGCCAGCGCCGCCACCAGAATAAACAGCGACCCGCCCGCTGTGTAGAGAATGAACTTGGTCGCCGCATAGAGCCGCTTTTTGCCGCCCCAGATCGACAGCAGCAGATACACCGGAATCAGCTCCAGCTCCCAAAACAGAAAGAACAGCAGCATATCCTGCACGGCAAACACGCCGATCTGGCCGGTGTACATGGCCAGCAGCAGAAAGTAGAAAAACTTGGGTTTGAGCGTTACCGGCCAGGCCGCCAGCGCCGCCAGGGTGGTGATAAACCCGGTTAGCAGCACCAGGGGCATCGATAGCCCGTCTACCCCCACCGACCACTTGAGGTCGAGCTGGGGCACCCAGGTATAGCTTTCGACCAGCTGTAGACCCGGCAGACTAAAGTCGTAGTTGAGGTAGAAGGCAGCCACAATCAACACAAAGTCGATCAGGCCCACCGAAAGAGCGTACCAGCGCACCGTTTTGCCGTTGTCGTCGGGCAAAAACGGAATTGCCACGCAGGAGATCAGCGGCAGCAGCGTAACGGTGGTCAACCAGGGAAAAGTCGCGAGGTCCATATAGTCGTTTGGGTGTCGGATTTTTGGGTTTCGGGTTTCGGGTAACGGGTATCGAGTAACGGGTATCGAGTAACGGGTATCGAGTAACGGGTAACGGGTTTTGCCTGACACCTAACACCTGACACCCGAAACCTGATACCCGCTACCTACTACGTCACTCCCGAGATCAGCACCAGCCCCAGCACCGCGCCAAACACAATCAGCGCGTAGAACTGAGCCCGACCATTCTCTAGGTACTTGAGGCCTTCGCCAGTCACTAGGGTGGCCAGTCCGGCTAGGTTGACAATGCCATCCACAAGGCGGATATCGACGGCGAGTACCTGCTTGGCCAGTTTGCGGCTGCCCTGGACGAAAACCACATCGTAGATCTCGTCGATGTACCACTTGTTCAACGACAGGTTGTAGAGGGGCTTGATTTTAGCCGCGATCGCCGCCGGATCAATCACCTTCGTCCGATACATCAGCACCGAGATGATGATGCCGACCACAGCGATCACCACCGAACTGCCCGCCATCAGTGCAAACTCGTTCCAGTCAAAGGCCTCTGCCGCCTCCGCTGCCTCAAACACCTCCCCAGGGGGATGGATAAAGGCCTCAAAGTAGTTGGCGAAGGGTGTACCCACCAGACCGATCAGCACCGACGGCACCGCCAGCGCCATCAACGGAAAGGTCATCGAGAAGGGCGACTCGTGGGGTTCGTGGGCGTGGTCATGGCCGTGGTCGTCGTGATCGCCACCGGGGGCGTCTAGGGTCAGCTCCTGGGGGTTCATCGCCCCAGGGCCAAGGGACATGCCCATGCGCTGCAATTGCTCGCGCTTCAAGTTTCGGCGAATGCCTTCGTCGTTGCCGCGAAAGCTGCCTTCAAAGGTGGAGAAATACATGCGGAACATGTAGAAGGCGGTAAGGCCTGCCGTCAGCCAGCCCACGGCCCACAGCACCGGGCTAACCGCAAAGGTAGAACCCAAGATTTCATCCTTTGACCAGAAGCCTGCAAAGGGCGGGATACCGCAGATTGCCAGGGTGCCAATCAAGAAGGTGTAAGCGGTGACGGGCATATACTTGCGCAGGCCGCCCATCAGGCGCATATCTTGGGCCAGCACCGCGTCGTGGCCCACTACCGCCTCCATGCCATGGATCACGGAGCCAGAGCCGAGGAACAGCATGGCCTTGAAGTAGGCGTGGGTCATCAGGTGAAACAGACCGGCGCTGTAGGCCCCCACGCCCATGGCCATGACCATGTAGCCCAGCTGCGACATGGTGGAAAAGGCCAGCCCTTTCTTAATGTCGTTTTGGGTGATGGCGATGGTCGCCCCCATAAAGGCGGTAAAGGCCCCGGTGTAGGCAATCACGGTCATCACCGTGGGAATGTGCTCAAACACGGGGTACATGCGGGCCACGAGAAATACCCCCGCCGCCACCATGGTCGCCGCGTGAATCAGCGCCGAGATCGGGGTGGGGCCTTCCATGGCGTCGGGCAGCCACACGTGGAGCGGGAACTGGGCCGACTTGGCCATGGGGCCGAGGAACACCAAAATGGCAAACACGGCGGCTAGACCAGCGCTGAGGCTGCCGGTGTTGACCAGGTCGGTCAGCCGCTCGCCCATGATCTCAAAGTCGAAGCTGCCGGTGGCCCAGAACAGGGCCAAAATGCCCAGCAGCAGGCCAAAGTCGCCCACTCGGTTGGTGACAAAGGCCTTTTGGCAGGCGTCGGCGGCGGGCTTGCGATCATACCAAAAGCCGATCAGCAGGTAGGAGCACATGCCCACCAGCTCCCAAAACACGTAGACCTGGAGCAGGTTGGGGCTGATCACCAGCCCCAGCATCGAGGAGCTAAACAGGCTCAGGTAGGCGTAGAACCTCACATAGCCAGGGTCGTGGGCCATGTAGCCGTCGGTGTAGATCATCACCAAAAAGGCGACGGTGGTGACCACCACCAGCATCAGTGCCGCCAGGTGGTCGATGGTGTAACCCATCTCGATGCTAAAGTCGCCCGCCGAGGCCCACTCAAACATGGCCTGGTAGGGGGGGTGCCCCTGCCACTGGCTCCAAAAAATTGCAAAAGAATACACCATCGCCGCCCCAATCAGGGAGACGATGAAAATAGAGGCCGGCTGCCGCAGCCTTGTGGTGGCCTGACCATAGGAAATTAGCCCAGTGCCGACTACGGCAGCCCCGATCAGCGGCAGCACCGGTATCAGCCAGGCGTATTGATAAAGCGTGTCTACAGAATCCATCTTGACTGCCTACTCCAAGAGCTTGCGTGAGTTGGCAAAAAACCGCTTACATTCTGACATACCCTTCCCCAAGGAAAAGTCGGTTTCGTAGCAAAGTTAGGGAATTTGGGGGGGAGATCGCCCCCCAGCCCTTGCTCCCAGCCTCTGCTTAGCCCTAGGTAACACAGCACAAAGGCTTGTCCCAGAATGGTTATGGCCATTTAATCGCGGCGCTTTGCCTTTCTTAATAAAAATGTTCGATTTCTGACCCGATAACTCCCAGGCGGCAAATCTCTGCGCCTGAGCCATAATCAGGGCAGTCTGGGCTGGGGCGATCGCCCACTCCCCCCCGGTCATCCCTCCGCTTCTCAAGTTAGCCGTTCTGCTGTGCCCCGATGAAGCTCTGGCTGGTCTGCTTTTTACTGCTCTTTGGCGTCGCCGAAACCGCTCAGTGGTTTGGCCAACTGGCTTGGTTTGACAGCGTCGACCTATCGCTGCCGCTGACCATCGTGGGCGGGGTCGGCCTGGCGATCGCCTCCAACTATGCCACCCTCTTTGGTCGCAGCTGGCCCGGCGCGATCACCCCCAAGCCAGCCCCACCCCCCCAGCCCAGCACCATGCCCCCGCCAAGCCCCACGGTCGCAGCCCCCGCCAAGACCACCCAGGCCAGCCGCAAGGGCGATACGATCTCGTTTGAGATTAAGAAACCTAATCGGGGAGTAGGTGGGTAGATGGGGTACAAGGTTTACGGTGTACGGTTCACGCTCTGCCTTGAACCTTATACCGTGAACCGTATACCCCTACCTCCCCATACTCCGCTTCAGCTCCTCCAACTCCTGCTCCGTCTCCCACTGCTGAAACGATCTTTCTAAGGGATCCATCGAGTCTTTGCCGACGCTGCCGAAGGGGGGATTGGCCCAGCCGGTGTCCCAGCTAGTGGTGCGCTGGGCGGTGCGCTGGGCCTGGGTCTCGGCGATTTTGGCTTTGAGTTCGCGGCGGCGATCGTGAACTTCTTTTTGTAAATTGCGGGTTTGGTCGATTTGGTCTTTGACCCCCTTCATCTGGCCCCAGTATTGGTTGCCCTGGCGCAGCAGGGCGGCCTCGCGCTCTTGGGCCGCTTTAACCAGGTCAAGACGGTTGGCGGCCTGGGCGTTTTTAACCCGCTCGTGCCAGCGCTGAATGTCTTGGGCGGTAGTGAGAATGCTGTCTTGGAGCTGTTGCTCGCGGCGCTTGAGGTCGCCCAGCAGCTTGATAGCGTCTTGCTCTTGGCCCCGCAGCTGGTCTTCTAGGCCAAACAGCTCCAGGTGGGGGTTGGCTTTGAGAAATTCGTCGAGCCGAGTTTCAAGAAATTTGCTCAGGTCTTCAAAGAGGCCCATGGTGTACTCCTGCCGCAACGCCTGCCTTACAGAATAACGGTTTAACGAGTTAAAGCGGCTTACAGCCCTCGTAGAATGACGCCGCCCACCCCACAAGCTTGGATCAACGCAGTTCCTAGCCTGGGCTGATCAAGCTGGCTCCCCAGACAACCCCCAGGCTGGGGAATCAGAATTTACGGTTGCGACACTTCACACCAGCCCCTTCACCCGCTCCTTAGCCTCTAGGCGCAGCTGCTTTACCCGCCGAAACAGCTCAGTCCCGGTGTGAATGTAGCTCTCTTCATAGCTCATGGTGAAGCGCTCCAGCTCGTCGAGACCATCCTCCAGCAGCCCCAGGCAGTGGTAAATATCCGCCGCTACCCCCGCCGTGCTCGCTGGGTTCGCCATCGAATTAAACTTTTCCTGGGCCTGGGCCAGCCAGGCGCGCCCCTGCTCTAAATACGCCATAAACCCCTCCATCAGTTCGTCGTCGAAGGGGTCTGCCGACAGCTTACGAATCTCTGTTCTGAGCGGCGACATAATCTTGCCCATCAGCCGATCTGCCGGGCCGTAGACCAGCTTTAGCCAGGCATCTTCCCGCGCCTCCGACGACTGGGTGGCCTTACGGGTGTAGCGATAGACCTCCTGGGCAGCGGCGGCGCGTTTGGCCCGGCTGGCGGCGCTTTCTACCGGGTCGGCGGCGACAAACCCCTGGCGCTGCTGGTCATAGACCGTGCGCTTAGACGGGTCGCCAATCACCTCGTAGGCCGTGTTGATGCGGGCAATGCGATCATGGGAGGCGCGATCGCTCCGGCTGTCGGGGTGAAATTCTTTTGCCAGACGACGGTAGGCACGCTTAATCTCTGCCTGGGTTGCCGTCTCGTGAACTTCTAGGGCTTGGTAGTGGGTCTCGGGTGGCATAAAGACATTTTAGAGGAAGGTGGGGGGGAGGGGTTGGGAAGGGGGGTGTGGTGGGTTTTTGGGGATTAGGGCTGATTGGATTGGGTTTAGCGTAGCGTGGGTCAAGCTTAGCTAGGCCAAGAGCAAAATAGCTGACCCAGTCAGACAAATTTAGGCGCATCGTCAAGGGGTGAATTCAATCGTGCTCGGCGACACCGATATAGTGGGCAAGTCCTCGGCTATTCAACCGTCCTGGAAACTTTAGACCTTAAGGAACTCGCCAATTAATAAAGTCCCATAGTGAATTCCCGCGTTCGCGGAGCGAGGCTAGAGGTCTTAGGCGGGAATCCACTATGGAGTAGCTGCTCTAGTTAGCACCTTACCTGAAGGCGCCTCCCTACAATGAACGAGGTTCAAATTCTCAGTTTTGATCATTATCTATCCGCAGTTTTTAGGCTCTAAAAATTCTCTAGCGCGAGAAATAAGCCGATGCCAATCATCTTATTTCTCACCGGCCTATAGGCTCTCTAATTTAATTTCGCTAGAGTTATTAACTTGTGAAAATTTCGCTGTCCAAGGGTAGCGGTAGTTCTGTATTTTGTTACTTAACCTGCCGTCACCCTAGGACAATTCAGCCGTCTGGCCTACGGTTCAGACCAGCTTGAGCCTCCTTTAGACTGCGGTTGCTGTAGGCTGAAACCTCGATTCAACAGCTCTTCTCTTGGCCGACCACGGGAAAGTGCTACCGCTTCGAATCAGCCTTTTTTACCGACGACGGTTGAATTCAAGTCCAGCTCGAGAGCTGTAGATTTCCCCCAGGCAAAACTCCGCTTCTGGACTTGGATTTGGTTTATTGAAGCTTTCTATAGCTCAGTTCATATCTGTCTCTGTAGTAGGAAGCGCGTTATATCCGCTCTGTATTTTCGAGTAGAAGAGAGGAGAGTCCCATGACCATAAGTCCCCCTGAACCGGGACAAAAAGTCAGGGTCGTGGTTGATAGAGATCCGGTGCCCGTCTCATTTGAGCGATGGGGTAAGCCTGGCCACTTCGACCGCACGTTGGCCAAAGGGCCCAAAACCACCACCTGGATTTGGAACCTGCACGCCGACGCCCATGACTTTGACAGTCACACCAGTGACCTAGAAGATATTTCGCGGAAGATCTTCAGTGCTCACTTTGGTCACTTAGCCGTCATTTTTATCTGGCTAAGCGGCATGTACTTCCACGGTGCCAAGTTCTCAAACTACGAGGCCTGGCTGACCAACCCCACCGGCATTAAGCCCAGTGCCCAGGTGGTTTGGCCCATTTTTGGCCAAGAAATTCTCAACGCCGACGTAGGCGGCGGCTTCCACGGCATTCAGATCACCTCTGGCCTATTCCAGCTGTGGCGGGCCAACGGCATTACCAACGGCTTCCAGCTCTACTGCACCGCCATTGGAGCGCTAGTGATGGCTGGGCTAATGCTGTTTGCTGGCTGGTTCCATTACCACAAGGCCGCTCCCAAGCTGGAGTGGTTCCAAAATGTGGAATCAATGATGAACCACCACCTGGCCGGGCTGCTGGGTTTAGGCTGCCTAGGCTACGCGGGTCAGCAGATCCACGTGTCGCTGCCGGTGAATGCTTGTTTAGATGCGATCGACGCGGGCAAGCCTTTGACTATTGGCGGTCGAGTGATCGACTCGGTGGCGGCGATACCGCTGCCCCACGAGTGGATTTTGAACAAGAGCTTGATGGCTGACCTCTACCCGGGCTTTGTTGAGGGGCTCAAGCCCTTCTTTACCCTCAATTGGGGGGTTTACTCTGACTTTTTAACCTTTAAGGGTGGTCTGAACCCCGTGACCGGTGGCCTCTGGCTGTCGGATACGGCCCACCACCACCTAGCGCTGGCTGTGCTCTTTATTGTTGCGGGCCACATGTACCGTACCAACTGGGGCATCGGCCACAGCATGAAGGAGATTCTGGACAACCACCAGGGCGATCCGCTGCTGTTTGGGGGACGGGGTCACCAGGGTCTATTTGAGGATCTAACCACCTCCTGGCACGCCCAGCTGGCGGTTAACCTGGCCATCCTCGGCTCGATCACCATCATCGTGGCGCACCACATGTACGCCATGCCGCCCTATCCGTACCTGGCCACCGATTACCCGACCCAGCTGTCGCTGTTTACCCACCACATGTGGATTGGCGGCTTCTTGATTGTGGGGGCCGGTGCCCACGCCTCCATCTTTATGGTGCGCGACTACGACCCGGCGGTGAACGTAAACAACGCGCTTGATCGCATGCTGCGATCGCGCGATGCGATCATCTCCCACCTCAACTGGGTGTGTATTTTCCTCGGCTTCCACAGCTTTGGTCTATACGTGCACAACGACACCATGCGCGCCCTGGGTCGTCCCCAAGACATGTTCTCGGATACCGCTATCAACTTGCAGCCGGTCTTTGCTCAGTGGGTGCAAGGGTTTCACGCTGCTGCTGCCGGAGCTACGGCCCCCAACGCCCTGGCCAGCGTTAGCCCCGTATTTGGGGGGACTGGGGTGGCGGTGGCTGGCAAAGTGGCCATGATGCCTATGGCCCTCGGCACAGCCGACTTCATGGTGCACCACATCCACGCGTTCACTATCCACGTGACGGTGCTGATTCTCTTGAAGGGTGTTTTATTCGCCCGCAGCTCTAGGCTGATTCCCGACAAAGGTGACCTGGGCTTCCGGTTCCCCTGCGACGGGCCCGGTCGGGGCGGCACCTGTCAAGTTTCGGGTTGGGACCATGTGTTCCTGGGACTGTTCTGGATGTACAACTCCATCTCGATTGTGATTTTCCACTTTAGTTGGAAGATGCAGTCGGATATATGGGGGACCGTTTCACCGGATGGCACGGTATCGCATATTACCGGCGGCAACTTTGCGGCTAGCGCGATCACCATCAACGGCTGGCTGCGCGACTTCCTGTGGGCGCAAGCCTCCCAGGTGATCGGCTCCTACGGCTCGGCGCTGTCGGCCTACGGTCTGATGTTCTTGGGTGCTCACTTTGTGTGGGCCTTCAGCCTGATGTTCCTGTTTAGTGGTCGCGGCTACTGGCAAGAGCTGATCGAGTCGATTGTTTGGGCGCACAGCAAGCTGAAGCTGGCTCCAGCTATCCAGCCCCGTGCCCTAAGCATTACCCAAGGTCGAGCCGTGGGTGTAGCCCACTACCTACTGGGAGGGATTGCCACTACGTGGGCCTTCTTCCTGGCTCGAATAATTGCGGTGGGATGACCCGTTTGGTCATGGGATCCCGGGGGGAATGATCCCTCCACCCCGTAGGGGCGAACACATTGGTTCGCCCCCCAACCCCGGGGAGGGCAGACACATTGGTCTGCCCCTACGGCGACCCACACCACCGCATTTCACGAATTGCGTTCTTTGATCCATTCGTATCCGTTTTGATTCATGGCAACTAAATTCCCTAAATTTAGCCAGGACCTGGCCCAAGATCCGACCACAAGGCGGATCTGGTACGGGATTGCCACCGCCCACGACTTTGAAAGCCACGACGGCATGACGGAGGAGAATCTTTACCAAAGGATTTTTGCTTCGCACTTTGGCCATCTGGCAATCATCTTTCTGTGGACCTCGGGCAACCTGTTCCACGTCGCCTGGCAAGGCAACTTTGAGCAGTGGGTCAAAGACCCACTAGGCGTGAAACCGATCGCACACGCGATTTGGGATCCGCAATTTGGCCAACCCGCAGTGGATGCCTTCACCCAGGCGGGGGCCAGCTATCCGGTTAACATTTCCTTTTCTGGGGTGTACCACTGGTGGTACACCATCGGCATGCGCACCAACGTGGATCTCTACAGCGGTGCCCTGTTCTTACTAGTTTTGTCGGCGGCTTTCCTGTTCGCTGGCTGGCTGCACCTGCAACCTAAGTTTCGGCCCAGTTTGGCCTGGTTCAAAAACGCCGAGTCGCGGCTAAACCACCACCTGGCCGGGTTGTTTGGGGTCAGCTCCCTGGCCTGGGCAGGGCACCTGATCCACGTGGCGATTCCCGAAGCGCGGGGTCAGCATGTCGGCTGGGATAACTTCCTGTCGGTGCGGCCCCACCCTGCCGGGTTGAAGCCGTTCTTCACCGGACAGTGGGGGGCCTATGCCCAGAACCCAGATACGGCAAACCATATATTTAACAGCAGCGACGGGGCCGGGACGGCCATTCTCACCTTCCTGGGTGGGTTTCATCCCCAGACAGACGCGCTGTGGCTGACGGACATTGCCCACCACCACCTGGCGATCGCAGTACTCTTCATCGTTGCGGGTCACATGTACCGGACTAACTTCGGTATTGGCCACGACATGAAGACCATCCTGAATGCCCACCGCCCCCCTGAAGGTACCCCCTTTGGCGGATTGTTGGGTGAAGGTCACAAGGGTATCTACGACACCTACAACAACTCGCTGCACTTCCAGCTTGCGTTTCACCTGGCGGCCCTGGGGGTGATCACCTCCCTGGTGGCGCAGCACATGTACTCGCTGCCCCCTTACGCCTTTATCGCGAAGGATTACACCACTCAGGCGGCGCTTTACACCCACCACCAGTACATTGCTGGATTTATTATGGTGGGGGCTTTTGCCCACGGCGCGATCTTCTTGGTGCGCGACTATGACCCCGTTGCTAACAAGAACAACGTGCTCTACCGCGTGCTGGAGCACAAGGAAGCGATCATCTCTCACCTGAGCTGGGTGTCGCTGTTCCTGGGTTTCCACACCCTAGGGCTGTACGTGCACAACGATGTGGTAGTGGCCTTTGGCACCCCCGAAAAGCAGATCCTGGTGGAGCCAGTCTTTGCCCAGTGGATTCAAGCGGCCCACGGCAAACTGCTCTATGGGTTTGACACTCTCCTGTCTAACCCCGACAGCATTGCCACCACGGCCTGGCCCAACCACGGCAACGTGTGGCTCGGTGGCTGGCTGGATGGTATCAACAGCAGTACTAACTCGCTGTTCTTGACCATTGGCCCTGGCGACTTCTTGGTGCACCATGCGATCGCCCTCGGTCTGCACACCACCACTTTGATCTTGGTCAAGGGTGCTCTCGATGCCCGTGGCTCGAAGCTGATGCCTGACAAAAAAGACTTCGGCTACAGCTTCCCCTGCGACGGCCCTGGCCGGGGCGGCACCTGCGACATCTCCGCGTGGGACTCGTTCTACCTGGCGATGTTCTGGATGCTCAACACCATTGGCTGGGTGACCTTCTACTGGCACTGGAAGCATCTCACCATCTGGGGTGGCAACGTGGCCCAGTTCAACGAAAACTCGACCTACCTCATGGGCTGGTTCCGAGATTACCTGTGGCTGAACTCGTCGCAGCTGATCAACGGCTACAACCCCTACGGCATGAATAATCTGGCGGTCTGGGCCTGGATGTTCCTCTTTGGGCACCTGGTCTGGGCGACGGGCTTCATGTTCTTGATCTCCTGGCGGGGCTACTGGCAGGAGCTGATCGAAACTCTTGTCTGGGCCCACGAGCGCACTCCTCTGGCGAACCTAGTTCGCTGGAAGGACAAGCCCGTGGCCATGTCGATCATTCAAGGTCGGGTGGTAGGTTTGGCTCACTTTACCGTGGGCTACATTCTCACCTACGCCGCGTTCCTAATAGCTTCAACCTCTAGCCGCTTTGGCTAACGAGGCCATTTGTAGGGTGGGCACTGCCCACCTTGCATCCTAGGAAGCACCTTTCCCTCCTCGGAGGGGTGCCCGCAGGGCGGGGTGGGTTCAAGCATCAATTAGGTAGACCCACCCCTGCCTCTCCCAAAAGGAGACGAAGAAGCTTTTATCCAAAATCGTCAATCCAAACGTTATTCAGACCTAACCATCCCACTCTTGGTCAGAGAAAAAGATTTTCAATTCAGCAAACTTACTGAGGTAAAGCAGTCTCCCATGGTGGGCAGTGCCTACCCTACAGAGCATTTTGAATAATTTGAGGTGCGCGCACGGCTCCCTACATCGCTCGCTGCCATCTCCAAGCTTGAGACGGATGGAGACTTTCCGCTGCTCAAGAGTCCTGGTTCTTCGGGGTAGTTGAACCAGGACTTTTACTGTCTAGACGCTGGGCAATGTGCTGCCACTGCCGTCGATCTGCCAGCGACGGGCTAGCGGCGAGAACGGTGCCCTGGGGGTCGAACTGGGCGATCACGCGATCGCCCACCTGTGCCACCACCGAAAAGGTTTGAGCGACGGTATCTTGACTCAGACTGTAGTGCCGTCCATCGGCAATGTCGATGGTTGGGGTGGGCTTTGTGGTGCGATCGCACTCCTGGGCCAGGGCAAAGGCGCGGCGCATGGCGGGATAGGTGGCGGTAGCCCACTGGCGATCAGCGATCGCCCTTACCCCAGCTTCTAACGTGACCTGCTCCAGCGACTCAGTGAGATCAAACTCCGCCGCCCAGCGGTGCATGTATTCGTAGTCCAAATCACCCTGTTGGGCCTTTAGGACGCCTAGTACATCGCGCCACTGCTTTTCTGACTGGCTCTGCCGACCCCAGCGCAGTTTGTTGACCACCAGGTCTTCAGGGGAAGCCAGGTAAACAGAGGTACTGCCGCTTAACCGATAGGTCTGTCGCCGCTCAAATTTGAGTAGTTCGTAGTGGTTAACGTCAGCGATCACTAGATCAGCTCGTGAAATGGTGTCGATCTGAGTGATCTGAAGGGTTTTCATCCGCCCAGAGACGACATCATCTACGCCTGGAACGTAGAAACCAACCTGTTCTAAAGCACCAGCTAAAGCAGGAATCGCCTCTCTCGGCACAGACAGCACCATATCGAGGTCTTGCGTTGTGCGAGCCTCACCGTAGGCGATCGCCGCCACTCCACCAGTGACATAGTAAGGAATGCCCTGAACCTCAAAAATGCCGTGCAGGTCTGCCGCCAGCTGGATCGAGTCTTGAATCCACGACACCTCTGACCCTCCTGGCACATAGTTGAGTGGACAGTATTCTTGCAGCCAAACCTCTGCCATTTTGCGGGCAAACTGCGGTGGCGTGAGGTGCTTAAATCGCTGGTGAAAGCAGTTGAGCGAAAACTGGCGCGCGCTACGAGTGAGGTGTGCGCCCATTTGTAGGCGTTCGGCTACGGTTTTTTGGCGCAGCAAATAAAAGCACAACAGATCTGTCTCCAGGCTGGTGTCATCGGCCTGGGGGCGATAGCCGGGGGGGGCACTAAATTTGGGCAATTGGATGGCCAATCGGGCGCGTCCTGGGGCGGAAGGGCTGCCTCGATTTTAGCCTGCTGGATCAACTCCGCTACCGAGCACCAGCATGGGATAGATCAACGCTGCCAAAGTTTAGGCTGAGGGCAATGTTGATGTTTTCAAACATAGTGACTAACCACTCCACCGTGTCGCTAGAGGTGGTTTCGTAGTGATTGAACAACAGCGAAAAGCGGCGCTCTAGGAAGGGTTTAACCTTTTGGCAAATTAGCAAAATCCTCAGCAGCAGGCCGGTGGTTTGCACCGGCCCCAAGTTGTTGATCAGGTCTAGAAACACGTAGTGCTGACGCCCCGCGCTGGGGTCAACCACCAGCAGATTAAACAAGTTGCTGCAGGTACGCACCTTGAGAAAGTCATCTACGGGTCTGCCATCGCTGTCATTGGAGATAGAGAGCAGGTGAGCTTCTAACATAGCTTTGAACTGCCGCTGACTATAGCCTGAGTCAACATCGGCAATGATGTAATCAAACAGATGTTCTTTAAATTGCCGGAACGAAGCCCCTTGGTTATGGGTGAGCAAAAAGCGCTGGGCACCGTCGCGATAGCTTTGGCCGTGGTCGCGGCGACGGGCAAACTGCTTGAGCGACGACACCAGATCTTGATCGTTGAGCAAAGTGGGGTTGGGCACCACCCGCAGCTTGTCAGCAAAGTCGGTTTGGCCCTGGCGGTGCATCCGCCCCTGACGCACTCGGTAGGTCACATAGTGGCTGAGATCGACCTCAAACTTATGCTGGGCTTCGACCTGCAGGTTGCGCACACACTGCTGGTGCTGTAGGTCGCTATCTTCGGTCACCAGGCAGTGCTCATAGAGGTAGGGGTAGCGGTTGATCAGCGACCCTAGGGGCACTGCAGCGGCGTTGCGGTTGCGGGGTAGGGCAGACTGGCGCGCTTCAATGATGCGGGCTAGCCGCTTTAGGGCGAGGTGCTGCTCAGTGTCGAGAAAACTGTTGGTAACCTGTCGCAGACGGCGAATAGAACGCGATCGCGATAGCTCGGGCCCGCGGCCCGCTGGCGAGGCCTCGAGCAAATCAATCAGCACAGGAATCGCGGGCTGCAGCTGAGTATTGGTCTGCCAGCGGTTGATCAGAATGTGGCAGCAGCGGTTGAGGATAAAGCGGAAAGATTCGTCGATCTCTTGGCAGTTCAGCAGATGGTCAAGGACCGCCACCACGTCACGATCGGGGTAGCCGAAGCCGTCTACAAAAAGAGCCTGAAACCGATCAATCATGGCCTCAGGGGACTCTACCGCCACGCAAGCGAGCAGGTGGTCATACAAGTGCTCTTCGTCGGCGGTAGTAATTCGGTTGTTATAGTTCGCTTTTGTCTTCACGTTTTTACCGCCCTTGCCCCATCAGCAGATGGGCTTAGCTGGCCCACACGGACTGCGATGAGAAAAATTTGGAAATCAACTCGCTAACTAAGGTACAAACCTAAGAGATGCACGGCTTTGATGGCAGCAACAGTCCTCAAATCTATTAAAGACATACCAAAGAGCTGTTAGCGTCAGTTTTTACACTAGGTTGCCATCGCTACACCTTTAGATTACTGCGTGAATTCCTCAGTTTTTGGGAATGTATCAGTAGCGTTAACGAACTTCTGGTAAAGCTTTTTACCAGATCGTAAGGCAGCTATGAATCCGAGAACTCGCTTCGCAGCCTTAGGAAGACTCGTAGCGCTGTACCGTTGCTCCAGTGGAAAACACTTTATGCGGAAGCTTGACTATTGGGAAGAGGGTTCACAGCCATCACCCGGTGCCAGAAGGCCAAAAATCCCTGCTGAGACTATGTTTAGGGATAAAATCCTCAAATCTCCAGGTTAAATAAACCGATTTCTGAAGCCATAATTCTTTTACAATCAAACCACATTGCGGTGAAGCTCTGACAAGGAATTGGTGCAGTGTGACAACCGCTACAAAAATCTCAGGTTGAGGCTATGGGCTTTTCGTCATTGGCAGATTTAGCAGCGGTTATTCAAGCATCGCTCGATCATGTACCGCAATTACTTTGGGAAAAGTACGTATCAAAAATCACTACAGATACACGTAGTCTCCGTAAAAATGCTGTGTTTGTTGCCCTGGCGGGGGAGCGGTTTGATGGTCACGGGTTTGTAGAGCAGGCGATCGCAGCGGGAGCGATCGCCGTCGTGGTGGAGCAGGGCCGGGTGCTGCCCCACCTCCCCTGTCTACCGGTAGCTGATACCCTAGGGGCTTACCAAGCCCTGGGTCACTGGTGGCGCACCCAGCAGCCGGCTCGTATTGTCGCCATTACCGGTTCGGTGGGTAAAACCACCACCAAAGAGCTGATTGCCGCCGCGTTGGCCATCTACGGCCCGGTGCACAAAACCCAGGCCAACTACAACAACGACATCGGCGTACCCAAAACCCTCTTGCAGCTGCAGCCCAGCCACGCCTTTGGGGTGGTCGAAATGGGCATGCGCGGGCCGGGAGAAATCGCCCGTTTGGCCCGCATCGCGGTGCCCGACGTGGCGGTGATTACCAACGTGGGGACGGCTCACATTGGCCGACTGGGCTCGGAGCAGGCGATCGCCGACGCCAAGTGCGAGCTGCTGGCCGAGCTGCCCGCCGGGGGTACCGCCGTGCTCAACCACGACAATGCCCGGCTGATGGCCACCGCCAGCACGGTGTGGTCAGGGCGCACCCTCACCTTTGGCCTCGAGGGCGGCGATGTGCAGGGGCACCTGGTAGACAGCCACACCCTAGAGGTGCAGGGGGTGAAGCTGCCGCTGCCGCTGATCGGTCGCCACAATGCGCTCAACTGGCTGGCGGTGATCGCCGTCATGCAGGCCCTCGACCTCGACTGGCGGGTTCTCAGTCAGGGCGTTGCCGTCGAGTTGCCCAGCGGTCGGGCTCGTCAAATTCTTCTGCCCAATGATATTTTGCTGCTCGATGAGACCTACAACGCCGGAGCAGAGTCGATGCTGGCGGCCCTGTATTTGCTAGCTGAAACCCCTGGCCAGCGCCACATTGCCGTGCTGGGCACCATGAAAGAACTGGGCGAGCAATCGATAGCCCTGCACCGTCGGGTGGGCCAGGGGGTAAGTCAGCTAGGGCTAGATGCCCTGCTCACCCTGGCTGACCCCGATGAGACAATTGCCCTGGCAGAGGGTGCGGCGGGGGTAAGCACCACCGCCTTCACCGACCCCGCAGTGCTGACCCAGCACTTGCTAGACATTGTGCAGCCGGGCGATCGCATCCTGCTTAAGGCCTCGCGCTCCGTCGCCCTCGATCAGGTGATCGACCAGTTATCCAGCACCCTCCGGATCCAGATCGAGTAGGGTGGCGAGCTCTGACATTCATAGCCCCTCCTGTAGCATCAAGGCTAAGAATTAGGTTTATGGCCCTCTCTCCACTCACCCACCTCTAACTCCCCAACGCCCCATCCAGCACCTGCCGCGCTTCCTCCGCCTGGGTGCGGGCCTCTTTGAAACGCAGATTGCTCTGGGCAAACGATTTCAGCACCTTAAAGCCCTCCTTAAGCTCGGTGAGCTCCTCCTCGCTCATGGGGTCATCGGTAAACAGCAGATCCACCAGTGCGCGAACCTGGAGCGCTTCATTCCGAGATGACTGTACTTTGACCTTGAGGGTGGCTAACTGATTTAAAACCTGGATGGCTTCGACTACAGAGTCTTCTTGTTGTTGCACAGATTCTGAGGTGGTTGGGGGCTGTACTTCGACTAATTGTTCGGCGCTAAAGCCGTCGGCCAAGGCGTTGGCTAGCTCGCCCTCATCGATCAGCGCCATGAGCTGATCAAGGGCTTTTTCGCGGGCCTTGCGGGAGTCTTTGCCAGATACCGTTAAGACTAGCTCCGGGCTTTGGGCCAGGGTGTATTGAACCATTTCTGTAGGCCGTATGTACTATCTCAGTGTACGGCATTTTGCCTTCTGATCAGCCCCTTGAGAAACCCTGGTTAAGTAGGCTTTAATCTCGCATGCCGCCTCTGCCCACGGCCCGCAGCCGCTGGTGCAGCTCTGAGCCGTCTTGTCGGGGCACAAAGGGCTGAATCTCGTCGACCTGGGCCGAGGCCGCCTCTAGGCCGGTTACCAGGGGCCGAAAGTTAGGAATGACCTGGCTGCGGTCGGTAGCATAAGCCTGATCGGCAGCATCAGAAACGGACGGGGCTGTGTTAAAGGGGTTCCCCTGGGGCGCAGCGGGCACAGGGCTGGTTGGGAGGGCGGCGCTGTCTGGCTCGACTTCAGCAGCGTCATCTTGGGAATCTGTCACTAGCCGAAGCGCTGACGCAGCTTCTATCTTGGGGGGCTGCGAAGGGCTGGCTTTGATAGCCTGGCTTTCGGTGCCGTCGCCATAGCCCGTGGGGCACAGCAGGGTCTGGCCCAAAATAATTGACTCAAACTCGCGGTTAAAGTGGCGAATGGGCTGCCCCCGCCGCTGCCAAAGCTTAAGAATTTGCTCGATCGAAATAATCTTGTAGCGCCCCTGGTATAGAGCCTCGGTGATGGCGTGGCTCACCCAGACGGGGCCGTACTCCTCTAGCCACCCGGCGATGACCCTGGCGGTGGGGTAGGCGTCTACGTCAAAACTGTAGCCGTCAAGCAGCTGATACACCGGCTCAATATCGGGAGAGTGACTGGGGTGAATCATGGTGATTGCCGAGGCGTTAGGCTGCGTTGGCCATTATTTGAAAACATTCTTCTTTTAGCTTAATTCTAAGCTAGCCCCAAGGCCAGTGCGTCAGGTTTATTGCCTTTGAGCGTCTGGCCCCTGGGCAGGGGCATCGCCAGGTGGCTTCGAGCGCCAACACTCGGGTTAGGGATGCTCTGCTAGTGGCGCTTTGGCGTTGCGGCAGGCTACTGCACAATGACGTCGGTGGGGGTGTCAGGGGGCGCATCAAAGGGGGCAGTGCGCCCCACCCAGTCAAAGGAGCTGATGCGAAAGCCCAGGAAGCCGGTTTGCTGGGTGGGGCTATAGTTCACCAACAGGCCGTAGGCGCGGCGGCGATATTCAAAAATTAGGTTGGTGTCAATGGTGCGGCCAGTGTTGAGATTAATGGCGGTTTGAAAACCAGCCAAAAAGGGGCCGTAGATCTGCTGAACAATGCCCCCGGTTAGGATGGTTTGGTCGACGGCTCGGTCAAACAAAAAGGGGGAAGTGTCGCCGCCGATGAAGCTGTGGCTAAAGCCAATGTTGAACTGGGTATAGTCGAAGGTACTGCGCTGGAGACGGCCCAGCTGTCCAGACAGAGATATTCTGCCTTCGAGCGTCTCCTGCAAGTCGTTGCTGCTGTAGTAGGTAACAATCCCCCGCATGCCTACGTTTAGGGCTAGGCTGGGCACCAAAGGACGGTCAGAGTACCGTAGCCCTTCGGTTTGGGTGGCGGGCAACGGCTGGCCCTGCCAGAGCAAAAAGCCGCGACTGAGATCAGCAGACCCCTGGAACCGAGCCAGGTCCGTTAGCCCGACCCCGACCCCAGGGTCAAGTAGGGCGGGTCGGTCGGTGTTGGCGGTGATGTATTGCCCAGAGACCTGGTAGTTGAGGTTGAGGCCAGTGGTGCCCAAGACAATGTTGGGTGACTGTAGCAGCAGGCCCAGGCTGTTTTGCACATCTTGAAAGCCTAGGGAGCCGTTGAACAGGCGATCGCGATAGACATATTCCAGGCTGAGTCGATGGTTGCCCAGCAGCTGTTGGCCCCGAAAGCTGACCCGAAGCTGATCTTCGAAGTTTTCTAAATCTAGCCCAGATAGGCTGACGTTGCCGTTGACCGACGTGCGTGGCCCAAGGGGGCCATCAATGCGGGCGGCGAGGCCAAAGTTGGCTGGGTCAGCCAAGTTGAGGTTAGAGCTGCCCAGCCAGCGGCCCACCAAAAACTGTGGGGCCACAGAGATATTCCAGGGGCTGTCTGTCGCCAGCGGAAACTCGGCTTCAAGAAACAGACCGTCGCGATCGCGGCCATCAATGCCAAAGCCGATGGGCAGCGGGTTGAGCGCCTCGTCGGGCAGCTGCCCCCGCTGCAGCACGTAGCGCCGCCGCAGTAGGGGAATGGTCAGCCACTGATCAAATACCAGCCGGGGATTGTCAAACACCAGCTCATCTTCGATCTCGTTGAGGGGTGTCAGCCGCACATTGCTGGCCCTAAACTCTAGCTCTGGCGGTGAGAATGGGTCGTTGGTCAACCGCAGCTCGTCGGCGTACCAGCCCTCGGCATCAAAGGAGATGCGATCGCTCTCAAACCGCAGCCGCCGAATTTCCTCAGGCTGGCCCCCTAGCAGGCCAGCGGTAGGGCCCGTAGCCACGGCTATCCGGCCCGTGCTGGTGACTTGGGAAATCGACCCCTGGTTTTGCAGGCGATAGTCTAGGGGTCGCCCATCACTGGGTTTATTAATGGGCGATGAAAAATCGTTGCCGAGGGTAGACAGCTGAAGATCGCCACGGGCATTCTCCAGGTCGCCCGCCCCCTGCAACAGGTTATAGGTGACCGAGTCACCCTCGAGAATTTGGTTATTGCGATTGAAGAACACATTGCCCTCGGCCCGCACATAGCGGTTGGCCAAGTTGGCCCAGAGGCGATCGGCTGCGATCTGGTCGGTGCCAAACTGAATCAGCACATCCCCCGTGGCGGTCACAATCTGTCGAATGGGCTCAAACACCTGGCGATCAGCCCGCAGAAAAATCGACCCGTCGCCCTCTAGGGGGGAGTCTATCGCTGCCGGAGGGTCTGGTTCGGCTTCATTGGGGTTATCTTCTGGGGTGATCTCAAAATGATTTTCTGAGGGGGCTGCTTCAGGATTTTCCTCCTCACCGACCTCTCCTGGAGCGGTTTCAGGGGCTGCGGGCTGGGTTGGAGGCAGCAAAGGGGCGGAGTCTGACGCCTGGGCCAGTGGCGGCAGCCAGCTAGCCCCAGCCAGGGGCATAATTTTAGTGTTGATCCGTTGCTCGGGGGCGGCGGTGTCGGGCGCTTCTAGCTGCTGCCTATCGTCTGCTGCCGACACCAGCGTAACTTCGGCCACCGCAGGGGCTGGGGGCAGAGCAGGCAAAATCAGCGGCAGAGGCATGGGCAGGCATTACCAAAGCAAAAACAAAGCCCGACAAGCGGGCTCAAAAGGGCCGTGACCGCTAGGCCATAGACCCTAAAAAACTGGTAGCTGTGGCCAGGGGCGGCAAGATCAAGAACGCCGCAGGTCTCAGAGACTACTTTGGGGGCGGCAGGTTCCATTGGGCAGGTTCTATCGGTGTGAAGAAACCCCTGCCGCCCGAGTGCTGCTTAGTCGATGTCTTGACGGCCGGGGTTGCGGGAGGGGTCGCCGCTCAGAAAGCCAAAGACAAACAGTGAGACAAAGAAGGCAACCACGAGATAAACCACAATCTTGAGAGTCAGCATGAGTTAGGTCTCCAAACGGCTAGCACAGTAGGCGCAAGACCTGCCCAAGCAGCAACAGCATTCCACGTTGGCGGAAACGGCCTCGGTGCAGGACTAAGCTTGCACTATCATATCGCCAAATGTTCGCCTCTCTCGTTTACCTCTGCGGAGAAGCCGCTGGGCTACCAGTGGTGTTTCAGCCATGCCCCCAATCTATGCAACCAGTTTTCCAGTCTGTACAGCAGCCAGTCGAGGCCACGCAGCAGAGCCACCCAGGGCGAGTCGATATAGCTAACCTGGGTGATCTTTGCTTCTAGGGCGCTGGGGGCAGTAAGCTGATGACTGTCTGATGTAGCTAGAGCGTTTGGGCTGGGCTGAACCCTTCTGATGGGTAAGATCTCGCCATTCAACCTAGCGTAAATCGCACCCTCTTGACTCCCCATGACGGCTAAATCTGTCGCGGCAGCCTCCATTAAAGGGACAAGGCCTGAAGGGTTGCTTGCCCCTGCACCAGGGGTAGCTAGCACCATGGCCACAGCATCGGCCACAGAAGTTGTTTCGGGCAGGGGTTCCCAGGGCGCTGAACCATAATGTTGGGCAGTATGGGGGATTGGCAGGTTGCCAGGGAAGAAGCCTTTATGAAAGATTTCTTGGGGGAAATTCTCTTGGGAGAAAGTTTTTCGGAGGTGAATGTCTTCGCTAGGAAACCGCCTATTGTTTTGGCTAGCGTAGCCTTTGCGGAGCACGATCGCCTGATTCTCTCGCTGCTGAGCCGCCTCCCCAAAGAGGTTCGTGACTGCTGCCAAGGTGCTGGTCTGCATCCACCGTAGGCCTTTAGGGATCCATCGCAGGGGCAAAAACAGGGATGACTTTGGCTGGGGTAGGGGCAGCCCCGGCTGCTGAAGGTGCTGAGTAAGCATGATCTGACGATACCCACGGGCATATTCGGCCAGCATGAGCGCGATCGCCTGGCCCAGCCGCTGCTGCTGGTCGTCGGTTAAGTCATTAAAAACACCGTTGTCAGCTGTGATCAGCACCAGTCGGCGGGTCGCCAGGTCTGAGGCTATGCCCCGCACGGTCGCCCGCAGTGACAGCCGGTGCCACTGGCCGGGGGTGAGCACCGCGCCCGCCTGCGACTGCTTAAGCCAGCGGCCATAGCGATTCACCAGCCGCAGCCCACCGGATCGCACCATGGACGAAGGCAGGGTCGGCGGCTGAATCACCGACAGCAGCGATCGAATGGGGATATCTGAGGCCACCAGCTGGGGGGGATTGCCCTCGGTCAGCCTGGCCCAGGCACCCTGCCACGGGCGTCGCGCCCGTAGCTGCCGCAGCCCCAACCTGGCCCCCTGAACCGCCGCATAGAGTGGATACAAGGCCACTTGCAAACCCCACACCGCAGCCGTACGCCCCTGGCGCAGCCATTGTCCTGCGCTGCGGGCCACCTGGCGATAGCTCGCCACCAAGCGGGCCACGGTCTGGCTCTGAAATGGGCGAGACGAAGTCGCCATAGCTCTGCCTACATTTTCTGCATAAACTGGGAAGGCTGCCTTAGATCATACCGGAGCCATGCCCCCCGCCACCGTTGCCCCCATCACCCCGCCGCAGATCTTAACCATTCTGGATCGGCTCCGCAGTCTCAGCCAGCTAGATGTGCGAGGCAGTTGGCACCGCTGCGCTGACCCTGTAGATTCTGAAACTTTTCCCAGGGACGCTGGAACTGCCTGGCCCCTGGCCCCGCTCAACGATCGCGGCCACATCTGTTGGCCCCAGGGCAAGGTGCCGCTGTGGCTGTATCAGCGCTTCACCTGGCCTACAGACCTCAACGGCTATCCCCTGGCGGGGCTAAGGGCGCGGCTGGCGCTGCGGTGGTGGGCCAACCGCGCCGATATTTTTGTCAACGGTGAGCACAGGCAAACCGGGGATATTTTCGACTGCTGGACGCGCATTGTGCTGAGCGACAGCATCGTGCCCGGCGAGTCGGTGGAGGTGGCACTCCAGCTGCTCAGCCCCGGCCACGACGCGGGGGCCTTGGTGCAGGCCGAGTTGGTTTTTGAAACGGTGGAGGAATCCTGGCCAGAATTGGGGCCTGAACCCGGCTTTGTAGCCGACGAACTGGCGGTGTTGGCCACCTACCTGGCCCAGTTTGACCCAGCCCAGCTCGATTTGCTGGCCCAGCTCCTAGAGGGCATCGCCTGGGATGCGGTGGCGAACCGTGACCAATTCCACCAGTCGTTGCAGAACCTGCGCGACTCTCTTAAGGACTTTTCGCCCTGGCTAAAGCAGCGCACCCTCCACTGTCTGGGCCATGCCCATCTAGATCTGGCCTGGCTCTGGCCCGTAGCCGACACCTGGCAGGTCGCTGAAAACACCTTCCGCTCAGTGCTGGCCCTGCAAAACGACTTTCCAGAACTCACCTTTACCCACTCTTCCCCGGCGCTGTTTGCCTGGCTCGAAGCACATCGGCCAGACCTGTTTGCCGCCATTCAACAGGCGGTCAAAGCGGGGCGGTGGGCCATCGATGCCGGGCTGTGGGTGGAGCCAGACCTGAATCTGCCGGGGGGGGAGGCGATCGCCCGCCAGATTCTCTACGGTCAGCGGTATTGTGCTGAAAAGTTTGGGGATGTGAGTGCGATCGCCTGGCTACCCGACACCTTTGGCTTCTGCTGGCAGCTGCCCCAGCTGCTCACTCAAGGCGGCATTCGCTATTTCGCCACCCAAAAACTGCGGTGGAACGACACCAACCCCTTCCCCCACGAGCTATTTACCTGGCAGGGGCCAGACGGCAGCGCGATCACGGGCATCACCCTGCCCCCCATCGGCAGCGACATTGACCCCGTAGCCATGGCCACCTACGCCTGTTGCTGGGAGGCTAACACAGGCCACTGCGAAGCCCTCTGGCTCCCCGGCGTCGGCGACCACGGCGGCGGCCCCACCCGCGACATGCTGCAAAAAGCCCAGCGCTGGGCCGATTCTCCCTTCTTCCCTACCCTCACCTGGGGCCACGCCACCCCCCTCTTCGATGCGCTCACCCACGATCCCAGGGCTAAAGCCACTGGGCTAACTCCCCCATCCCCCCATCCCCCCATCCCCCCATCCCCCACTCCCCCACTCCCCCACTGGCGCGACGAACTCTACCTCGAACTCCACCGGGGCTGCTACACCACCCACGGTGACCAAAAGCAGTACAACCGCCGCTGCGAAGACAGGCTGTTTCAGGCGGAGCTGTTCGCCGCGATCGCAGCCATCTACCACCTTCAGCCCTACCCCGCCGCCGAGCTAGAAACCGCCTGGAAGCAGGTGCTGTTTAACCAGTTCCACGACATTTTGCCGGGGTCGTCTATCCCTGCGGTGTTTGAGGACGCGAATAAAGCATGGCGGGACGCGCTGGCAACGGGCGATCGCATTCTGCAATCCTCTCTCCGTGTTCTGGCCCAGCACTGTCCATTGCCCGCTCTCCCGCACCCCGAGGCCGTGCCCGTGGTGCTGTTTAACCCGCTGAACTGGGCGCGCAGCGAGGTGGTGGCGATCGCCCTCTCCCCCGCCATGGCTCAAACGTCCTGGCAAGCGCAGAATGCCGAGGGCCAAACGCTACCCACCCAACTTGAACAGACTGGCTCTCCCTCGCTGCTGGTCTACGTTCCCACTATTCCTTCTGTCGGCTATCGTCTGATCTGGCTTATTCCTGCTGAGGCGACTCCGCCCAGTCCAGTTCCCACCGAGTGGATTTTAGAGAATGCTCACATTTGCGCCACCGTTGACCCGGCCTCTGGGGCGATCGCCAGCCTGATCCACAAAGCCATCGACACCGAAACCTTCCAAGGCTGTGGTAACCAGCTCCAGGCCTTTAAAGACGAAGGCCAGTATTGGGATGCGTGGAACATTGCTCCCGACTACCAAGACCATCCCCTAGATACGTTTGTGCTCAAGAGTCTTAGCTGGATTGAATACGGCCCCGTGCGGCAGATCCTGCGAGTCGTCCAAGTCTTTAACCAGTCCACCATTACCCAAGACTATTGCTTAGCAGTGGAATCCCCCGTTTTGGCTGTCCACACCCAGGTCGACTGGCACGAAACCCAGGTGGTGCTGAAGGTGGCCTTTCCGCTCACCGTGTCGGCCCCCGAGGCGACCTACGAAATCCCCTTTGGGGCGATCGCCCGCGCCACTACCCCGATCACCCCCCAAGACAGCGCCAAGTGGGAGGTGCCCGCCCTGCGCTGGGCCGATTTCAGCGATGGGGCGCGGGGGGTGAGCATTCTCACCGACTACAAGCACGGGTTTGACGCCACGGCCAACCAGCTGCGGCTGACGCTGCTCAAGGCTCCGCTGTGGCCCGATCCGGGGTGCGATCGCGGTCTGCAAACCTTCAGCTACGCCATCTACCCCCACGCCCTGGGCTGGCAGCAGGCCAAAACCGTCCAGGCGGCGCGCAACTTCAACCTGCCGATTCAAGCTTGCCTAGTTCCCGACTCTGCATCACCCACAGGGGACGAATCCAGCGCCAGCTTTCTCGATCTGGGCGACACCACCTTTGTGCTGTCGGCCTTCAAGCAGGCCGAGGGTGGTCAGAACCAATACATTCTGCGCGGCTATGAAAGCGCTGGGGCAGCAAGCCCCATCACGCTCAGTGGCGCTTTGCCTGTGACGGCGATCGGCCCAGTCAATCTGCTGGAGCAGCCCCAGGAGAAGAGCGAATGGAACACGTTAGCGGCTTGGCAGGTGCTCAGTCTGGCGATCGCTCCCAGCCAGGCTAAGCTTTAGACAGCCGCAAAACTGCTAGCCCAGCCTGGAGCCAACGCCCAGGCTCAATACTGAGACTTGAACGGCCTGGCAGGAGCAGAGAGCCGCCTGAGGATGCTGGGCGATCGCCGCCACCATTTTCTCAATGCAATCGGTCTACAGGGCTAGCATTCTCGTAGAAGGCAGCGAACTGACCAGACATTACGACAGCTTCAGCACCGCCATGAAGGCCTCCTGGGGCACATCCACCGTGCCGATCGCTTTCAGGCGCTTCTTACCCTTGGCCTGCTTTTGCAGCAGCTTTTTCTTACGCGAAATATCGCCGCCGTAGCACTTGGCCAGCACGTCTTTGCGCAGGGCCGGAATGCTCTCGCTGGCCACCACCCGACTGCCGATCGCCGCCTGAATGGGGATCTTAAACTGGTGGCGCGGAATTAGTTCCTTGAGCTTTTCGACCAGGGCTTTGCCCACGTAGTAGGCCTTATCGCGGTGCACGATGGAGGCCAACGAATCGACCGGGTCGCCGTTGATCAAAATGTCGAGCCGCGACAGGTGGTTTTCGCGGTAACCAATCAGGTGGTATTCCATGCTGGCGTAGCCCTTGCTGCGCGACTTCATCTGGTCAAAGAAGTCGGTGACCACCTCGGCCAGAGGCAGCTCATAAATAAGAGTTGTGCGGCCCTGGGCCAGGTATTTCATATCTTTAAACTCGCCCCGGCGGGTCTGGCACAGCTCCATTAGGGCACCCACGTACTCTTCGGGGGTGATCATGTCGAGCTGCACGTAAGGCTCTTCGATTTTTTCGCGGGCCTGGGGGTCGGGCAGGGTGCTGGGGTTGTCGATTTCGAGCACTTCGCCCTGAATGGTGGTGACTTTATAGATTACCGAAGGGGCGGTGGTGATCAGGTCAAGGTTGTACTCGCGCTCCAGACGTTCCTGCACAATTTCCATGTGCAGCAGGCCCAAAAAGCCGCAGCGAAAGCCAAAACCCATGGCGCTGGAAGTTTCTGGCTCGTATTGCAGAGCGGCATCGCTGAGGCGCAGTTTCTCTAGGGCTTCGCGCAGTTCTTCAAACTGGTCTGAGACGATGGGAAACAAGCCGCAGAAGACCATGGGTTTGGCTTCGGCGTAGCCCGGTAGAGCCTCTTTGGCGGGGTTTTGTACAAGAGTGATAGTGTCGCCGACGCGGGCGTCTTCTACCGCTTTGATTGAGGCAGCAAAGTAGCCCACTTCCCCGGCGTGCAGCTCATCCACCTCGATCTGGGTGGGGGCCAGTATGCCCAACTCGTCAACTTCGTACTCTTTGCCCGAGGCCATCAGCCGCACTTTATCTTTACGGCTAATGGTGCCATCCATGACGCGGAAGTAGACGATCACGCCTCGGTAACTGTCGTAGTAGCTGTCGAAAATCAGCGCCCGCAGCGGCTCAGAGACGGTGTCTGCCGGGGGCGGCACCAGATAGACGATGGATTCTAAGATTTCGTCAATGCCTAACCCTTGTTTGGCGGAGGCGAGAATGGCACCGCTGCAGTCGAGGCCAATGATGTCTTCGATTTCTTGCCTGATGCGCTCGGGCTCGGCCCCAGGCAGGTCAATTTTGTTGAGAACGGGGATGATTTCGAGGTCGTTCTCAAGCGCCAGGTAGACGTTGGCTAGGGTTTGGGCCTCGACCCCTTGAGAGGCATCGACCACCAACAGTGCGCCTTCGCAGGCGATTAAAGAACGCGACACTTCGTAGGAAAAATCGACGTGACCTGGGGTGTCGATCAGGTTGAGCACGTAGTCTTTGCCGTCTTGAGCCCGATAGTTCATGCGGGCGGCCTGGAGCTTGATGGTGATGCCCCGCTCCCGCTCTAGATCCATGCTGTCGAGGAACTGGGCCTTCATCTCGCGATCGCTGACCGTACCCGTGCGCTGGAGTAGGCGATCGGCCAGGGTCGATTTGCCGTGGTCGATGTGGGCAATGATCGAAAAATTGCGAATTTGAGAGACGGGAACCTCGGTCATACGAAGGCTTACCAGCGGTTGGAATTTACAGTCTTTAATATTGTAAGCCCTCACCTGGATGAATGCTCGCGGGGGGCGATTCCTCCGGGGGCGCGCTCAACGTGTTATGTCAACATCCCGAGACCGGCACTCAGGCGGACATGGAGGACTAGCGCTAAACCCAGCCGTCCCAGGGCTTAGACTGGAGATATACACAACTTAATTTGACACTGAGGGCACCCACTATGCAAAACTCTACGTCCCCTGCCGGTAAGCGGTCGGCGGAAAAAGTTGACCTCTCGGTGCAGATCGATAAAGACCTGCTCGACCAGGTGGCTCATCTGTCTTCTGACCCCGGCAAGGTGATCGAGGTGGCGCTGCGCCAGTGGCTGCGGGGCGATCGTCGCTACGAAGACGATCTTGTCCGCCATCTGCCCCGCAACCCAACGGTGCCGCCTAAGGGTGAGTGGAACGACTAATGGGCATAGAACATAAGGGTTTGAGGTACGGGGGGTAAGGTCTAAGGCTGCCCCTTGAAACCCTATATCTCAAACCCGAAACCTGGCTAATTCATCTCAACTAGAGCCATCGACCGGGTTAGTTGGATAACATGAAAGCGTCAATCCTGCCTGCGCCCATGCGATCGCAACCTTCTTTTCCCACTCCGGCTAACGTGGCCAGGGCCGACTCAGGTGAGCCGGTTTCGGCCTGGATGATGGTGCTCAGCCCCAGTGGTGTAGTCGAGTCGGTGCAGGCGGTGGGTGAAAAAGCACTGCCGGTGGCGCTGACGGTGAACTGGGTGGGGCGATCGCTGGGCGAAATTGTCTCTTTCTCCACTGCAAATGCCCTGGGCCAGGCACTCAATACCCTGGCGGTGAGCCATGAAGCCGTGCAGCTCCCCGGTCGCTGCCCCCTAGGTTCTCACAGCATTGATGTGCATTGGGTGCTCCAGCCCTTGGTAGGGCCTGACGGGTCGCTGTTTCGCGTCGCGGCCACGGGCTACCTGACCGACCTCCACGGCTTAGCCGAAAGCCCCTGGCTGCGGGCTGCACCTTCCCCCCCGGTGATCTCAGAGGCCGTGACCGATAGAGGCACCCAGCTGCAAACCTACTCGCCCCGACTCAACCAGATCACCCGCAATGTGCGCTGGACGCTCGATTTAGACATCATTCGCCAGCAGACCGTCGACGGGCTAGGCGATCTATTTGAGGTTGAGCGCTGCCTGGTGTGCAGCTGCGAAGCCGCCCCTACCATGGCCCCCGAATCCGCTAACATAGCCGCCGAATACCTTCGTGCCGATCACCTAACGACTTGGCGTGGGCAGGTTTGGCTTTTGGCTGAGACCCCCTGCCTCAATGCCGCTGCCCAGTCTTCCGTGGCGGTGGTGCCCCCCCGTCAGCCTGTCGACCCTGCCACGGTGGCGGTGGCGACCCGCTACCAAAACACCATCAATGGGTTTATCGTGCTCCATGATCGGCCCAACCGCACCTGGTCAAACATTGAGCTAAATTTGCTCACCGACCTGGCCGATCAGGTGGGTACGGCGATCGCCCACGCCACTCTGTTTAGCGAAAGCCACGCCCTGGCCATTAAGCTCCAGCAGGCCAACGCCAGCCTGATGGAAAAGCAGCGCGAGTTTCAAGAAGCCCGTCGCCAGGCCGAAGAAGCCCGTCAGCAGGCCGAAGAAGCCTCTCGCCTGAAGAGTGAGTTTTTGGCCAACACCTCCCACGAGCTGCGCACCCCGCTCAACGGCATGATTGGCTTTCTCAAGCTGGTGCTCGACGGCATGGCCGACGACCCTGCCGAGCAGGAAGAATTTATCGAAGAGGCCCACAAGTCAGCTATTCACCTGCTACAGCTGATCAATGATGTGCTCGACATTGCCAAGATCGAAGCGGGCAAAATGCAGATTGACATGGGGCCAGTGAATCTGAAGGAGCTGCTGGCCGATGTAGAAAACTTTATTCGCCAACAGGCCGATCAAAAAAAGCTGTGCTTCAAGATTTTGCTGCCCGCTACCCGCGATGACATCACCCTCAACGGCAACTACCAGCGACTGTTTCAGGTTTTCATCAACCTGCTAAGTAACGCGATCAAATTTACCCACGAGGGGGGGGTTACCGTCAGCGCCGAGGTGAAGCCCCAAAAAATAGACTACAAGGACAAAACCTGGCCTGGCCTGGTCAAAATTAGCGTGGCCGACACGGGCATTGGCGTGTCGCTAGAGAAGCAAGATCGACTGTTTCAAAGCTTTAGCCAGGTAGACGGCGATCGCACTCGCCAGTACGGCGGCACTGGTCTGGGCCTCGCCATTTCTCAGCGCCTGGTCGAGGCCATGGGTGGCGTGGTGCAGTTCATCAGCATGGGCGAGGGCCTAGGCTCCACCGTTACCTTCACCGCCCTGCTCTACCAAGAACCCGTGGTGATCGACAAAGACCCCGTATACCCGCCGAAGTAGCTCTCTCCGAGATAGCTATGCTGGTCTTCAGCGCCGGGTGGGGCGCTTTGTCAAAGCTGGGAAACGCTAGGTAGGGGATCTGCGGTGACGTTGATCACGTAGCCCAGGTTCACCGTATCGGCAGAGGTTTTGGAGCACGTCAGCCATCCCCTAGGGTGGGCATTGCCCACCATTCGCCCATTGAGTATCAACCAAGGCCTTTAACGAAAGAAGCGATCGCATCAATTGCGAAGGGAGCCTCGGCTTTGACGGTGTGGAAGGTTTGACGAAGTAGGGCTATGGTTTCGTCGCTGCGAAATACAGGTTGTCGGTTGTAGGTGACGATGGTGAAAAAGTAGGCTGCCCCTGGGGTTTTGGCGCAGCGGTAGTGCATGGGATGGTGGAAAATTCATGCGCTTAGGGTGAGTTGTTTGATGAATGGACTATCAGCGATGTTGGGTTCCGCTGGCGCTCCACCCAACTTACTTGGCTGCCACCCCAATTACTGTACCATTTGTCAGTGAATGGATTGCATAGTGGGCAGTACCCACCCTACTAGCGCATCTGAATTGATTTACCACGCTTAGAATTCAGCAAATTTATTCCATGCCTAAATATCTCTGAGAGTTCCCGTGCAAAACGGATAGAGAAATTCTCTTCAAGTAACAAAGCTTCTACCTCAGAAGCTGATATCTTAACTCTGTGCCTATAGCAATGCTGGATGAAGACATAGAATTTTATCCAATCACTATAATGAAGCGATGTAGATGTAACCTCTTGCCCCCAAAAGCCAGAATAATTGCTTAGAAAACTATCGAATTCCTTCTTAGCCTGTTTTGGCAGGCATCTTGAGATAGTCATAACCTAGAGTAAGACCTATCCTGAAAACGATAATTATTCAGAAAAAAGCTGTTAATCTGTCACTAGAAAATGTCGCTTTCCCCAGGGAAGAAATTGACATTATAGTCATCCGGAATGATTTGTGAAAGCAGGGCAGTATAATTACTTAGGATCCAGGATTCTTATGCCGAGGTGTGATGACCATGCCTATTTCCCAGACTAAGCCCGCCAAAACTATTGCTATTGAAGAACTCAAGGCCT
>JBBSKN010000019.1:0-44869 GCA_038256265.1 Phormidesmidales cyanobacterium | reverse complement strand
GTGGCGGCGGCGGTGCTGGCCGAGCTAGCCGGTGCCGACGGCATCACCGTGCACCTGCGCGAAGACCGCCGCCACATGCAAGACCGCGACGTGCGCCTGCTGCGAGAGACCGTGCGCACCCACCTCAACCTAGAGATGGCCGCCACCGACGAAATGGTGGCGATCGCCCTCGACCTCAAGCCCGACTATGTCACCTTGGTGCCCGAGCGGCGCGAAGAAGTCACCACTGAGGGCGGTCTCGATATCGCCGGTCAGCTCGACCGGATCAAATCGGTGGTGGCCACCCTCCAGGGGGCCAAGATGCCGGTTAGCCTCTTCATTGACGCCGCCCCCGAGCAAATCGAAGCCTCGGCCCAGGCCGGGGCGCAGTTTATCGAGCTGCACACCGGCCCCTACGCCGAAGCCCAGCGAGAGCCAGATCAACAGCGAGAGCTCAACATTCTCGCCCAGGGAACCGCCCAGGCGATCGCCCTCGACCTGCGAGTCAACGCCGGCCACGGCCTCACCTACTGGAACACCGCCCCCGTGGCCCGCATCCCCGGCATCAAAGAGCTAAACATTGGCCACAGCATCATCAGCCGCGCCGCCCTCGTGGGCCTAGAGCGCGCCGTCCGCGAGATGAAAGCGCTGATCCAAAGCCCCCCCAGCCCCAGATGACCCACTAGCAATGGGTTCACGGTTCACGGCCCACCTGAAACCCGACACCTGAAACCCGACACCCGACACCCGAGACCCCACCCCCTTACTCAAAAGGATCCCCTCCCATGACCACCTACTACTACGCTGTCGCCAGCCAGAAATTTTTGCTCGAAGAAGAACCCCTCGAAGAAGTGCTCAAGGAGCGCCGCCGCTACTACCAGGAGCAGGAGCAGGAGGTGAATTTTTGGGTGGTGAAGTCTCCCGCGTTTCTAGAAGCGCCTGAGCTGGCCCGCGTCAAAGCCAGCTGCCCCCAGCCCGCCGTGGCTTTGGTTTCCACCAGCAAGCAGTTTGTCACCTGGTTCAAACTGCGGTTTGAGTACGTAGGCGTCGGCGAGTTTGAGGCCCCTTCCGCCTCGATTCCAGATGCCCTCGCCTCCCTAGAGGCCGTCGCTTCCTAAGCCCGCCTGAGACAAACCATCAAAACATCATAGGGAAGACAACATTGGGGACACAAATGGGATCAAAACCTAGAATCTGTACCCCGCCGTCGGTGGTTTAGGCTAGAATCGCTGGCAGATTGTGGCAGTAAAGGAAGCAATGGCAAAGGGTTTGACACAGGGTTTGATAAGGGGCGGCACGCAGGTATCAGCTTTGGAAGTATCGCCTTTAAAACTATTTTCCCTCAGGTCGGGGACGGTGGCCCTGGGGCTATTGCTCACCCCGCTGATCGGGTTTTGGCAGTCGGCCCAGGCCCAGTTTCCGCCCTGCCCACCCCCCTCGGTCAACGAGTATCTGCTGCTGGTGCGCAGCAATACCGAGGCCGAGCGCACCCGCGTGCAAAACCTGCTGCCCTCTAACAGCACCGTCCTAGTCTGCGACTATCTCAACGACACCGTGGTTCGCGCCGGGGGCTTTAGCAACCTTGAGAACGCCAACGCCTGGGCCCAGTACATGACTGAGGTGGAAGGGTTTCAAGCCTTTGTGGCCCGCCCTGCCGCCGTCACCGTGCAGCCCCCCCCACTCGACAATGCCACAACCCCCACCACGGCGGCTACCCCCAACGGCGCGACAGCTAACGACACAGCCAATGGCCCGACCAGCAATGGTGCGACCACCGATAGCCCAGCCACCCCCACCCGACCTGCTGCCTACGCGCCCCAGCCTTTGGGCACGGGCTTTGCGGTGCTGGTCGATTACCAGTATCGGCCTGAGTCGGCGATCGCCATTCAGCGCCAGGTGGGTCAGGCCGTGGGTCTTGCCGTCCATCGCCAGCGATCCTACCTGCTGATTGCCCACAGCCCCAACCTCGAGGGCGCGGCCTCCACCCTGGCGGTGCTCAACAGTCTCAACATTCCCGGCTTTATCGTCGATAGCCAAGACGTCGTGATGCTCACCCCAGCGGTGGCCCTAACGACTCCGTAGAGAGGTTGGGGACTCCGGCCAAAGCCAGTGATCCCCCTCAGTCCCCCTTTTTAAGAGGGACTTTGAAGCGGAGTCATGCCCAACGTATTTATCCAAGGCAGCTTACGCAAATCCAATCGGGTCTAATAGGCTGGAGCGGCCAGGTAGGAAATCATGACCCCCAGAATTGATCCGGCAATCACCTGAAACGGGGTGTGGCCCAGTAGTTCTTTGAGGCGGTCTTCGCTAATTTCAGGCTTTTCTTTAAACAGCTCGTCGATGATTTGGTTAAGCACCTTCGCCTGCTTGCCTGCCGCCTGACGCACCCCCGCCGCGTCGTACATGACAATGATTGCAAACACTAGGGTGGCGGCAAACAAAGGGCTAGCCCAGCCCAAAGTCTGACCCACACCGCAGGCCAGAGCCGTGACTAAAGCAGAGTGGGCGCTGGGCATGCCGCCGGTACCCACCATCACCTGCAGGTTGAGCTTGCGGTGGCGCACCAGCTCAATAATGGCCTTGAGCCCCTGAGCCGCAAGGCAGGCGATCAGCGCCACAATCAGCACATGGTTGTTGAGAATATCGCTAAAACTATCCATCGGCTCAGGCAAACCCCAGTAGGTATGGGCAACTAATAGGTACGGGCAACAATGTAATCGGCGATCGCCACCAGCGGCTGGCGCAGCTCGCCAAACCCAGCCAGGCTCTCCTTGGCCGCCGCCACTAGCTGATCGGCCTGGCGGCGCGATTCGTCTAGCCCCCAAAGGCTGGGGTAGGTTACCTTCTGAGCCGCCACGTCTTTGCCCACCGACTTGCCCAGGGTTTCGGGGGTCGAGGTGATGTCCAGAATGTCATCGACAATTTGAAAGGCCAGACCAATGCGCTGGGCGTACTGGCGCAGGTTTTCCACATCGCCGTCGCTGGCCCCGGCCAGGATCGCCCCCGAGGTCACCGAAATTTCTAGCAGCGCCGCCGTCTTGTGGTTATGGATGTAGGTCAGGGTTTCTAAGGTCACGTCGGGGTTACCCTCGCTGGCCAGATCGACGATCTGCCCTCCCACTAGCCCTTCACCACCGACGGCCTTGCCCAGCCCGGCGATTACCCGCAGCACGCGCTCTGGGTCAGCCCCCTGGGTCTGAGTCGCCACATGCTCAAAGGCGTAGGTCAATAGGGCATCACCCGCCAAAATCGCCACGTCGTCGCCGTAGACCTTGTGGTTGGTAAGACGGCCCCGGCGGTAGTCGTCGTTATCCATGGCCGGTAGATCGTCGTGGATCAGCGACATGGTGTGGATCATCTCTAGGGCGCAGGCCGTGGGCATAGCCACAGCGGCAGTGCCCCCCGCCAGTTCACAGCTGGCCAGGCAGAGAATTGGGCGCAGCCGCTTGCCCCCGGCCAGCAGCGAGTAGCGCATGGCTTCGTAGAGAGTCTCGGGATACTGCACAGCCAGAGCCTGGTCGAGGGCCGCTTCTACCCGCTGGCGCTGCTCTGTCAGATAGGCTTCTAGATCAAACTGGCCAGAAGCAGAGAGGATTGAATCGAGGGAGTTGGTTTGCACCATGGCGGCAGCCGAATGAGAGTCTACAGAAATAGAATTTGAGTGAAATAGAGTTTGAGCAGCCGCTGGTTTTACAGGCGGCGGCGGTAGCTGGTGACGGTGTTTTCGAGCAGCATGGCCACGGTCATGGGACCCACGCCCCCGGGCACTGGGGTAATGGCCCCAGCCACTGGCTCCACCGAGGCAAAGTCGACATCGCCCACCAGCCGGGCTTTGCCATCGGGCTGCTCGACCCGGTTGATGCCCACGTCGATCACCACGCTATCGGGCTTGACGTCAGCGGCGGTGACCATGCCCGGGCGACCCACTGCCGCCACTAGAATATCAGCTTGCCGCATCAGCGCGGGCAAATCGGCGGTGTGGGAATGGGCCACGGTGACGGTGGCATTGGCTTCTATCAGCATTAGCGCCATGGGTTTGCCGACGAGAATGCTACGCCCCACGACTACGGCGTTGGCTCCGACCAGATTGATGTTGGCGGATTCAAGCAGCCGCATGACGCCGTAGGGGGTGCAGCTGCGCAGGCCCGGTTCGCCCCGCATCAACCGCCCAAGGTTGACGGGGTGCAGACCGTCGGCATCTTTGTCGGGGTCAATGGTGTTGAGCAGGGCCACGGCGTCGAGGTGATCGGGCAGGGGCAGCTGCACCAAAATGCCGTCGACGTTGGGGTCGGCGTTGAGCTGCTGAATTAGGGTGGCCACCTCTGTTTGAGAGACCGTCGCGGGCAGATGCTTGCCGTAGGAGGCAATGCCCACTCGGGCGCAGGCTCGCTCTTTGTTGCGTACGTAGGCGGCGCTGGCGGGGTTGTCACCCACCATAATCACCGCTAGCCCCGGGGGCCGCTGGCCCCGATGGGTCAGGGTCTCAATCTCCAGGGCCAGCTGGGCTTGAATCTGGCTGGCCAGGGCTTTACCGTCGAGCAGTTGGGTCATGGCCGGGGTGCGCTAACCTGTATCTCAGAATGTAATAACGGTCAGATGCTCCTGGGCCCGGCTCAGTCAGGCTGAGCCGGGGGCCGAGGATTCCGCCGCCTTCCAGTGTCTCAGATTTTGCTCCTAACGGAGCCAGCGATCGCCGCTAACTGCTGTATTGGCCCCTATGAACTGCTCAAAGCGCCGTTTTACCTGTCGTTTTACCGCCTGTGGGGTGGTGGGCTTGGCCCTAGTGGCGGTCACTAGCTGCGGGGCCAGCGTTGATGCCACGGTGGGCTACGGACTGCGCGATCGCCTTAGCACCTGGCCCGGCCTAGCCTGGCTCGACCCCGTCACGCCCATCGCTGAAGCCAGCCAGAGTGGCCGCTCTACCCTATACCTGGCAGGCACCGTAGAGCGTCAGCTCCCCTTGGTCAGTCAGGGACTGTATGAGCTGGTAGATGACTCCGGCGCGATCTGGGTGTTGAGCGCGACCCCGCCCCCCTCCCTAGGCACGGCGATCGCCATCAGAGCCAACCTTCAGTACGAGCAGATTTTGCTGGGGGGGCAAGACATCGGCGAATACTACGCCGAAGAGCTAGAGCGCCTGCCCCAAGATTAGCCCAGGACTGGCTTTGTCCCAAAAAGCAGGCCTAAGGACATTTCCAGAAAAGAGCTGCCCCTTCGCCCATCCTACGATGGGTATATTCTTAGTCCAGAGACCACCTAAGATTCAGAGTATTGCCAGGTATTGCCCGAATTACCCCCAACCATTCTTTACCTATTGCCGGAGTCTCTCCCCGTTGCAGGGGCAGGGAAAATGGTAGTCTCTTAGAGGAAATGCTGTGTTTAGACATTCACACTGGTAGGAGAGGATTAGGGTAAATGAAACAACTGGTTGGCCTACTCGTTGCGCTGGCGGTGCTGTTTGGTTGGGTAAGCAGCCCGGCTGCGGCGCAGCCCATCTCTGGGGCAGGCTTTGCCCCCTTTGAGGCCATGGTCTGGCTGGCGGAGACCTCTTCGCAAAATGCGGTAGATGCTAAGCTCAATACCGAATATGGGACTAAACTTGACCTAAACAACGCCAACGTTCAGGGCTTTAGCAAATTTCCGGGTCTGTACCCCACTCTGGCCCGCAAAATTTTGCTCAACGCGCCCTACGACGATGTTGAAGATGTGCTTGACTTGCCAGGTCTAAGCGAACAGCAGCTGGAGATTTTGCGCACTAACCTCGACAATTTCACGGTCACCGTGACTGATTCTGCCTTTGTAGAAGGCGGCGACCGTTTTAACAACGGCGTCTACAAATAACGTCTACAAATGGCTGGGTTGAACAAAGAGCCGTGACTCTTTTCAGCCCGGTTGCTACGCTAAGCACCCCTGGTTGGTCAGGTTGGCCCAAGGCCAATACTGGTTAGCCAGGGTTTTTAGCAATTTGCCCTTGGCCTATTTTCTGGGCCTATGTCCTGGGCATTGATCACTGTCTGAATCATCCTTGGGAGTCTTCTTTGACCCAGCCTGATTTATCGTCGCTGACGCCACCCCAGAAAAACGACCAGAGCAACTATTTTGATGTGCTGGTGATTGGCGGCGGGGCGGCGGGGCTCTACGCGGCGCTGTCGATTTCGCCCCAGTGGCGCATTGGCCTGGTAACCAAAGACACCCTGTCGATCTCTGCCAGCGACTGGGCCCAGGGGGGCATTGCTGCGGCCATTGGCGCCGACGATGCCGTGGCCCTGCACGTGGCCGATACCCTAGGGGCCGGGGCGGGCCTGTGCGACCCAGCCGCCGTAGAGCATTTGGCCAGTCGAGCCGCCCCCTGCATTGCGCGCCTGGTCGATCTGGGCGTGGCCTTTGACCGCACCGAAGGGCAGCTGGCGATGACCCTAGAGGCCGCCCACTCCCGCCGCCGCGTGCTCCATGCCGCCGACACTACCGGACGGGCGATCGTGTCCATCTTGGCCGAGGCGGTGCTGCAGCGACCCAATATTACCGTCTTTGAAAGCGCCTTTGCCCTGGACCTATGGATGGTTGAGGGCCGCTGCCAAGGGGCGCTGGTGGCCTACCAGCGGCAGCTGCGCTGGCTGGGTGCCCAGGCCACGGTGCTGGCCACCGGGGGCGGTGGCCAGGTCTATGCCCAAACCACCAACCCAGCGGCCAGCACCGGCGACGGGGTGGCGATGGCCTGGCGGGCCGGGGCACAGCTGCGAGATCTAGAATTTGTCCAGTTTCACCCCACGGCGCTGGCCCAGACCGGGGCACCGCCCTTTTTAATCAGCGAAGCGGTGCGGGGAGAGGGTGCCCACCTGGTGGATCGCCAGGGCGATCGCTTTGCCTTTAACTACCATGCCGATGGGGAACTGGCCCCCCGCGATGTGGTCAGTCGGGCGATCTTTCACCACCTGCAAAAGACGGGCGACAGCCAGGTGTGGCTCGACCTGCGGCCCATTCCAGCCGATCGCATCCAGTACCGTTTTCCCAACATTCTCAAGGTCTGCCGCACCTGGGGCTGCGACCCGCTGACCCAGCTGGTGCCGGTTTCCCCCGCCGCCCACTACTGGATGGGGGGCATCACCACCGACTTGCACAGTCAGACGACGGTGCCAGGCCTCTATGCCGTGGGCGAAAACGCCAGCACAGGCGTGCACGGGGCCAATCGCCTGGCCAGCAACTCCCTGCTAGAATGCCTGGTCTACGGCGCTGAGCTGGCCAACCTGCCCCTGCAAGCCAGCGGCGACGGTACCGAGGCGACGATCAAGCCTCAGGGGCTACCGCTCGATCACGCCCTCCTAGGGTGGGCCAAGGAAAATGCCGAAACTGCCCTAGACAGCATTGACCAACAGCGATCGCAAATCACCCAGCTAATGTGGGCAGCGGCGGCCATCAGTCGCAACCAAACCGAGATAGAGGAAGCGATCACCGCCCTCCAAATCCAGCGCACCGACTGGCAACGGCACCCCCTCCAGGCCTTGCACACCCTATCGCCTGGCCCAGGCTATCGGCTCCCCGATAGCCTGGGCTTTCCCCTGGTGCGAGCCTGGGGCGAGCTGTGCAATTTGCAAAACATTGCCTGGCTGATTCTGCACAGCGCTGCCTTTCGCACCGAGAGCCGGGGCGGCCACTTTCGCCAAGACTACCCCACCACCCAGCCCGAGTGGCAGGCCCACACGGTGGTAGAAGGCGATCACTGGCACAAATCTTCTCCGGTGGAGCGATAGCTTCATGAGTGAGGAATGTTGAAACATCTGCCTACCCCTACTCATCCACCCCTTCACCCCTTCACCCACTCATTTCCTCCTCCGCTTCCTCGCCTTTCTCCGTTTTTTCTTCGCCGCCGACGAGACCCAGTCGGCGACGTAGTGGCTCAGGGCACCAAGTTCTAACCCCACCACTAGGGCCAGCCACCAGGGCCAGTAGGTGACCAAGACCCAGCCTAGGCCGTCTACCAATTCGCCCCAGGTGAGCGCCGTGCGCTGAGTGCCGTTGAGCAAATTAATGATTATAAGGCTGCCCAGAGCCAGCCACAGTGACAGGTACAGCACCCGCACCACGGTGCCAATGATCGGCCCGTGAGACCACTGCGATCGATGGCGCATGCTGCCTCGGTAGGGCAGCCAAATCCACCGCAGCCAGCCCCAGCGCTTATACTGCACCGAGTGAATGTCGAGGTCGGGGCCGAGCATCCAGCCCCCCAGCAAAAACCCCAGGCAGACTACCACTGTGAGCCAGCCGCTGAGGGTGACGCGAAAGGCAGCTAGAACCACCAGGGGCAAGGCCCAGAGGGTGATGCGATCGTGGGTGCGGCCTGAAGACATAGCACAGATGTATTAAGATTTTGGCATCTTAGCAAAGTGCTACCACAAGTCTCATATCAAATCCGAATCACAAAAACCCGATTTCCAAACGGCCAAACCGTAGGGGCGTTGGCCTAGCCTGCCCAGAGGCCTTCTGGCCTTTGTCCTGTGGAATCGGGGATAACCCAGAAAGATTTGGTCTCACCAGCATGAAACGAAAGCCAGTGGGTCAATGGGGATAGGAGTTCTGGAGGTTCCCAAATACCAACAAGCAGGAGGGGTCTATATTAGGCCCCTCCTGCCAATTGCGGGTTTGCCCTAACCCTAGCCCAGCAGCGCCTTGGCTTTGTTCACCACATTCTCAACGGTAAAGCCAAACTTCTCCATCACCAGGCCGCCGGGGGCCGAGGCGCCAAAGCGGTCAACGCCGATGACATCGCCTTCGCCACCGACGTAGCGGCACCAGCCCATGGTGATGCCCGCTTCTACCGCTAGGCGCTTGGTGACGGCCTTGGGCAGCACCGACTCCTGGTAGGCGGCATCTTGGGCGTCAAACAGCTCCCACGAGGGCATCGAGACCACGCGCACTTTGGTGCCCGCCGTCCGCAGTTCTTCGGCAGCTTTGACGCAGAGGCTGACCTCGCTGCCGGTGCCGATCAAAATTAGCTCAGGGGTGCCGTCGCAGTCATCAACGGTGTAGGCCCCTTTGGCCACGCCTTCGACCGAGGCACCGGGCAGGTTGGGCAGACCCTGACGGCTAAAGGCCATCAGGGTGGGGGTCTGGCGGTGCTCGATGGCCACCTTGTAGGCCCCGGAGGTTTCAGTGCCGTCGGCGGGGCGAATCACGATCAGGTTGGGGATCGCCCGCAGGGAGGCGATGGTTTCCACCGGCTGGTGGGTGGGGCCGTCTTCGCCCAAACCGATGGAATCGTGGGTCATAACGTAGATCACCCCCGCCTGGGAGAGCGCCGACAGGCGAATCGCCGCCCGCATGTAATCGGCAAATACCAGGAAGGTGGCACAGTAGGGAATCAGCCCGGAGTTGTGCAGGGCGATGCCGTTGCAGATCGCACCCATGCCGTGCTCGCGCACGCCAAAGCGCAGGTTGCGGTTTTCGTAGGCCCCCTTCTGGAAGCTGCCGGAAATCTTTAGCTCAGTCAGGTTCGAGTGGGTGAGGTCGGCGGAGCCGCCGATCAGCTCAGGGATCGCGGGCGCTAGGGCGTTGAGGGTGACCTCAGAGTTTTTGCGGGTGGCCAGGGCCTTGTCTGCGGGGGTGTAGGTGGGTAGCGCGTCGGCCCAGCCCTCGGGTAGCTGGCCCGAGAGCATGCGCTCAAACTCAGCGGCTTCGGCGGCGTACTTGCTGCGGTAGGTGGCGAGAACTTCATTCCACTCAGCCTCGTGGTTGGCACCGCGCTCAACTGCCTGGCGCATGTGATCGAGGGCGTCGGCGGGGGTTTCAAAGTCGCCGTAGCTCCAGCCCAGGTATTCGCGGGTGGCTTTGATTTCGTCACTGCCCAGGGCTGCACCGTGGATGCCGGCGGTGTTTTGCCGGTTGGGGGAGCCGTAGCCAATGGTGGTGGTGACTTTGATCATTGAGGGGCGATCAGTGACGGCTTTGGCAGCCTCGATCGCCGCCGCAATGCCCTCCAAATCTGTGTTGCCGTTTTCCACGTGCTGCACGTGCCAACCATAGGCCTCAAACCGCTTGCTCACATCTTCGGTAAACGAAATATCGGTGGAGCCGTCGATGGAGATATGGTTGTCGTCGTAGAGGGCAATTAGTTTGCCCAGGCCCAGGTGGCCGCCCAAAGAGCAGGCTTCGCCAGAGACCCCTTCCATGTTGCAGCCGTCGCCGAGGATGACGTAGGTGTAGTGGTCAACCAGGGTCGCGTCGGGCTTATTGAACTTGGCGGCCAGGTGAGCTTCGGCCATGGCCAGACCGACGGCGTTGGCAATGCCCTGGCCCAGCGGCCCGGTGGTGACTTCGATGCCGGGGGTCTCAAAGTTTTCGGGGTGGCCGGGGGTGCGAGCGCCCCACTGGCGGAAGTTTTTAATGTCGTCTAAGGTAACGCTGTCGAAGCCGCTGAGGTACAGCAGGGCGTATTGCAACATGCAGCCGTGGCCCGCCGAGAGCACGAAGCGATCGCGGTTAAACCATTGGGGGTTTTTGGGGTTAACCCGCAGAAACTTATCCCACAATACGTAGGCCATGGGTGCAGCGCCCATGGGCAGACCAGGGTGGCCAGACTTGGCCTTTTCTACCGCATCAATCGCCAAAAAGCGAATGGAATTAATGCAGAGTTCGTCTAGGGATTGGGTTGCAACAGCCATAGGTTCAACAGTTTAACGACGGGTTTTCGGAGCAGCGCAGGGGCTATCGGGGTAACCGGCCTTGATCGCTCAAGACCACACATTGCCTTTACTCTTCAGCAGACCCCGCAACCAGACGAATGTCAACACCCACTGGTTAAGCAAGGTCTAAAGCTGGGGCAGTCAGAGACATTTTTCAAGAGAAAGCTTTAGGTCATTATACCTATCAATCTGTAGCTCTAGCGACGGTATTTCTGAAACACCAGGGTGACGTTGTGGCCGCCAAAACCAAAGGAGTTGGAAATCGCCACCTCAATGGGCATGGGCCGACTCTGGTTGGGCACGTAGTCGAGGTCACAGTCGGGGTCGGGGTCGTGCAGGTTGATGGTGGGCGGGGCCACATCGTTGGTGATCGCCAGACAGGTCGCCACCGCCTCAATGCCCCCCGAGCCGCCCAGCAGGTGACCGGTCATCGACTTGGTAGAGCTCACCGCCACCTGGTAAGCCGCATCCCCCAGAGCGGTCTTAATTGCCTGGGTTTCGGTAGGGTCGTTAGCGCCCGTGCTGGTGCCATGGGCGTTGACGTAGCTAATGTCGCCAGGCGACAGCCCCGCATCCTTGAGCGCGAGCTGAATGCAGCGGGCCGCCCCGGCCCCACCGGGCACCGGAGCCGTCATGTGGTAGGCATCGCAGGTCATGCCGTAGCCCATGATCTCGCCGTAGATGGTGGCCCCCCGGCTGAGGGCGTGCTGTAGCTCTTCGAGAATCAGAATGCCTGCGCCCTCGCCAATCACAAAGCCGTCACGGGTTTTGTCAAAGGGGCGGCTGGCGGTGGCGGGGTCGTCGTTGCGGGTCGAGAGGGCGCGGGCTGAGGAAAACCCTGCCACCGATAGGGGAGTCACCGCCGCCTCGGTGCCGCCGCAGATCATCGCCTGGGCATAGCCGTTTTGAATCAGGCGAAAGGCATCGCCAATGGCGTTAGACCCCGCCGCGCAGGCGGTGACCGGGCAGGTACTCGGTCCCTTTGCCCCGGTGTGAATAGCGGTTAGCCCCGCCGCCATATTGGCAATCATCATCGGAATCATAAAGGGGCTACAGCGGCTAGGGCCACGGGTGAGGTAGATCTCCTGCTGGTCTTCTAAGACCTTGAGGCCGCCGATGCCAGAGCCAATGCAGGTGCCGATCTGCTCGGCGTTGAGGTCGGTGATCTCTAGCCCCGCATGCTTAAGCGCCCGCTGGCCGGCAATTACCGCAAACTGAGAGAAGCGGTCCATGCGCCGGACTTCTTTTTTGTCGAGAAATTCGCCGGGGTCAAATCCTTTGACTTCGGCAGCAATCTGCGACGCGTGCTGAGAGGGGTCAAAAAGTGTGATCCGAGCGGTGCCACTGCGCCCAGCCACCAGCCCAGCCCAATATTCCTCCAGGCTATTGCCGATGGGGGTAATGGCGTCCATGCCGGTAACTACAACACGCTTTGAGTCAGAGTTTGCCATAGCAGAATAAAACGGGGAACTTATTTGTGTAAGGAGAGATAGAAGGGGTTTCAGGTGTTAGGCGTCAGGTATCAGGTGTTAGGTAAAACCCTGAACCAAAACCCGACCCCCGACACCCAATACCCTTTCCCTCCAAACGGGCTGGCACAACAATACTGGTGGCCTAGGCGGGGGCCTTCTCCTCAATGAAGTTGACGGCGTCTTGCACGGTGGCAATGCTCTCAGCCGCTTCGTCGGGGATTTCAATGCCAAATTCTTCTTCGAGGGCCATGACTAGCTCTACGGTATCGAGAGAATCGGCGCCCAGGTCATTGGCGAAGCTAGCTTCGGGTTTCACGTCAGCCTCTTCAACCCCCAGCTGCTCGGTAACAATTTTTTTGACCTTTTCAAACGTCTCTGCGCTCATGGTTTCTCCAACGACTCTTTGTACGGATTAATCGATAACACAAAACCTTACTACTCTGCGACCCCATCGAGACAAGGATCTGACGTCAAGCCCCAGCATAAGGACACTCATTTTTGAGCATTCCTCCATAGTATCGGAAAAGGAACCCTACCAAAACTCCGTCGCCTGGTAGCCCAGTTCTGCCAGCATGGAGCGCAGCAGCGGCAGGCTGAGGCCAATGACGTTGCTGTGGCAGCCTTCAATTTTCTCAATCATCAGCGCCCCTTTGCCGTCGCTAGAAAAGGCCCCAGCGCAGTCCAGAGGTTCTCCGGTGCTGACATAGGCAGCGATGGTGGCATCGTCGATGTCGGCAAAGTAAACGCGGGTGACGGCGCTCTGTACTAGAGTGCGCCCACTGGGGGCGATCAGGGCGTGGCCAGTGTGAATTTCGCCCATCTGGCCGCGCATTTTTTGCCAGCGGGCGATCGCATCTTCTTTGTCGACAGGCTTGCCGTAGACCTGGTTGCCAAAGGCCATCACCGAGTCACACCCCAGCACCAGGGCACTGGGAAACTGGGGGGCAACCACCTCCGCTTTACAGCGGGCCAGGGTGGCCACGTAGCTGGGCGGGTCGGTGATCTTGACCTGGTCTTCGTCAAAGTTGCTGGGATACACAAAGGGTTGAATGCCTGCCCCCACCAGCAGCACGCGACGAGCCTTTGAGGCCGAAGCCAGAACAAATTGAGGACGAGGCAAAGTAGGCATAGCTGAGATCGGCGGCGATTAGAGAGGGGGCGATTGAGGGAATCAACGATTAGAGAACGCTTGGGCGAAAAATAGCAGCGGTGGAGATCCCCCCTGCCCCCCTTAAAAACGGGGTCTGGAGTGGAATTTTACCGCCAGGGACTAGGCCGCTCTAGAGTATCTGGGTAGGGGCGAATGGTTGTTCGCCCTCCCAGGGAATCCAGCTGTTGCTAGGTATTTGATCCACGATCCTTAGGACACCTTAAACGAAGCGACCGACTGCTTCATCATGTCTTTGACCTTTTCCCAGCGGCCTTCGTCGGTGGAGGCGTTGAAGGTGTAGAGCTGGCCCCGGCGCACAATAGCGCTAGCTAGGTTGTGGCGCGGCCCGGCGGGCAGGTCGGCGAGATATTCGAGGATGTAGTAGGTCTTGTCGTCTACGGTGTCAATGCGCTGAGCGCTGAGCAGATCGACACTGCTGTTATCGCCCGCCAGGGCGCTAAAGCTCTTGGAGAGCTTGTAGCCCACCTCGGTTGGGGTGCCGAGGGCCTCAAGGTCTTTGCCCTCAGGGATTTCGCTGATCACCACGCTGACGTTTTCGGTCTCGTGAATGAAGTCGTGGAACACCACCTCGGCGGCACCGGGCACCTTTACCTCAACCCAGCCGGTGGGGTACACAAACTCATAGCCCGAGGACGGGTCGGCGTAAGCCTGAAGCCCACCACCGCTGCCCACACAGCCCTGGAGGGTGACAGCAAAAACAATCAACAGCACTGTGGCCAGCCGCTTCAGCATGGGTCGACGTCCTTGGATCACTATCGGCAATAATAGCCAATTGTCTCACACCGGCTGCTCAGGCGGGTTTCTGAAAAAACAGGAGATGCTGCTCGGGCAGGCTGTTGTCAGTCTTGACCCACTCCAGCCCTACAACGGCCATTTCGCGGCGCACCTGGGCCACGCTCATCTTGTGCAGCCGCTTGATCATGATCATTGGGTTTTCGGCCTTGTACTCGGCCAGCACCACCCGCCCGCCGGGCTTGAGGGCAGCCACTACCCCCGTCATCACCTCACGGGGGTAGGCAAACTCGTGGTAAGCATCGACCATCAGCGCCAGGTCAATGGAGCTGGGGAGCAGGTTGGGGCTGTCGAGCTGACCCAAAATCGGCTCTACATTTTCAATGCCCTGAGCCTTTAGCTTAGTTTGCAGCAGGGCCAACATTTCGGGCTGAATATCGACCGCCAGCACCCGACCCTGGGGTACTAGAGGAGCAATGCGGCGGGCAAAGTAGCCTGTGCCTGCACCAATGTCGGCGACGATGTCGGTGGGGTGCAGGTCGAGGGCGGCGATCGCAGCCAAAGGCCGTTCTTGCAGCACTCGACTGGGGCGATCAAGCCAGCCCGCCCCCTGGTGGCCCATGGTCTGGGCAATCTCTCGGCCCAGGTACACCCGACCGATGCCGTCAGCGCTGGGGGTCGTCGTTTGATAGTCAGGGCTGACCTGAAGCGCCGCCGTACCGCAGGCGGTCAGACTCACAACCACGGCGACCAGGGCCAGGCAGCGCATCACAAATGCCATCAGAGGGAAAGAGCCTTTCTGCCCAGAATCCACGTGAGAAGAGCAAGTCATAAAGAGGTTACTCCACTTAAAAACCAGCACCACCTACCCACCTACTCACTCACTTACCCATCTACCCACCGACAATCCATCAAACCTCCACCGGAGCAGCCATAGCAGGCTCTAGCCGGGTAATCAGGGCCAAATTCACCTGGTCTTCGGTAGGCTGGCTCAGCTCAGCCCGCACGCCGGGGCCAAAGAACGATTCAATCTTGGCCTGCTTCTCTACCCAGGTCGAAAACGGTAGTGACGACGAGTCAAACTCCAGCACCAGGGCGTAGCTGCCGTCGATTTCGGCCTCATGCAGACCGCTGAGTTCAGGGCATTCTTGCCCCGAGGGGCTGAGGCCCAGCTTTTGCAGAGCCACGTCTAGGTGGGCCTCTTGGCCGTAGCGGTAGCGGGTGACATCTTGACGCACCTGGTTTTGGGTGGGGGTGGCCATTTCTTGGCGCAGTTTGAGCACCTCAGGGGCGGTGGGCTGGGTGTAGGGGGCCGGCTCTAGCTCAGCGGCCCGCAGCGCCAAACCGCCCAGCAGCACCGGAATACCGTAGAAAAAACCGACCAGGTTAAGGGTGGAATTGTCTTGAAAATAGGCAACAAAGCCAACGATGGTGAGCACGCCACCCACCGCCAGCAGCACCAGACTCAGGTTGATTTGCCCCAGCTTAATTCGCCCCAGCATGATGATCCTCGGTGGAATGATTACTTCTGACTATCATGCCGGTTTGTGGGTGAGAAGGGTAGGAGGGGGGGGAAGGGGTGTTGGGTGTCGGGGATTGGGTGTCGGGTGTTGGGTTTACGGTTTACGGTGTGCGGTGAAGCCGTTAACCTCGAACCGTGAACCGTAAACCTCGAACCGTATACCCAATCTCCCCAGTTTTCTAGCAGCTCATCTGCAAAGTTGTTTATGCTATCTGAGAAAACTCTACGGAAACTCTTCAGGGGGGGACGCTATGGAATTGCAAGGGATTCGCGATCGCATCACCACTATTCGCTCCAAGCGCGAGGCGCTGATTCGTCTGCTAGAGCAGCCCGACCTGGGCACCCTACGCATTGATGTCAACCAGGCGATCGAGGAAATGGACGATCTGCTGGAAGAATTTGACCGCACTTTTCCAGTTGGGATGACCTGATGGGATGATAGGTTGAGATTTGGATTTAGGTGATCCAAATCCTTTAATCAATTACTTCGTTCAATCCGCTATGGCCACCAGCTACACCGTTGAAGTGCACCACCAGGGCACAACTCAGACCATCACCGTTCCTGAAGACCAGACCATTTTGGCGGCGGCCCACGCGGTGGGGCTAGATCTACCCACCTCTTGTGGGGCGGGGGTCTGCACCACCTGTGCCGCCCTGGTGCTAGAAGGGGAAGTGGAGCAGGGCGAGGGTATGGGGGTGAGAACCGAGCTTCAGGCTGAGGGCTACGCGCTGCTGTGCGTGGCCTACCCTCGCTCAGATCTGAAGATTGAGACCGAGAAGGAAGACATTGTCTACCAAAAACAATTCGGCCAGGGATAATTGATTTCCTAGAAATCTTCTGGGAAATCAGCTCCCAACTTTAATTCAGCGACTGTAGCTGCCGTAGGGTGGGCACTGCCCACCATTGGGGAAACTTTTTCCAGAAGTCTCTTATAGCCCCTCTTTTGCACTGGTGTCGGTTGTACCGAGCGGGATCATGACTCTATCAACTCACTTCATCACCATAGACGTCAGCCTGGGTGCGGCTGGGGAGGATCTGGTAGGCGTAATCGAAGCGGCCCTGGCTGAGCACGGCGAACCCCTGCGCTGGGCCATTACCCAGGTTAGCTCCGCCATTCAAACCGCCACAGTGGAAGCGGTGGTGACTACCCATAGCTAGCTGTTCGACGGGGCATTGTCTAGGGCGACTGCTGGAAAATAGTTCGTCAATAGTTCATTAAATGGTGGGCAGTGCCCACCCTACGGCGGCTGCCAAAAACTCCCCCACCTCCCCATTTCCTCTCCTCCTCACACCCCATGCCCACCCCCTCTGCCCTCCATCGTCCCTACTGTGCGGTGCTGGTGGTGCCCACGGGCATTGGCGCGGCGATTGGCGGCTACGCGGGGGATGCCCTGCCGATGGCGCGGGTCATGGCTTCGGTGGTCGACACCCTGATCACCCACCCCAACGTGATGAACGGGGCGCAGCTCTACTGGCCCATGGCCAATGCCTATTACGTCGAGGGCTATGGGCTAGATCAGTTTGCGGCTGGGCACTGGGGGCTGTGTCCGGTGCACCGCAACCGCATTGGCCTAGTGCTCGATGCCGCCATTGAAGACGACCTGCGCTGGCGACACCTCCAGGCGGCGGATGCGGCCCGCGCCACCCTGGGGCTAGATTTGAGCGATTACGTCGTCACCGACGCGCCTCTGGGGGTAGAGCTGCGCCGGGCGGCCTCGGGGGCCACCTGGGGCACGATTCAGCGGCCCGACAGTTTGCTGCGGGCGGCGGAGCGGGCGATCGCCGTCGGAGCCAACGCCATTGCCGTGGTGGCCCGCTTCCCCGAAGACACCGATGCCGAGGCCCTAAAGGTGCTGCAAGACTATCGTCAGGGTCAGGGAGTCGATCCGCTAGCGGGGGCCGAGGCGGTGATTAGTCACCTGGTGGTGCGCCAGCTGCGGGTGCCCTGTGCCCATGCCCCGGCCCTCAACCCCCTGCCGCTCGACAGCTCGATTTCGCCTAAGTCTGCTGCCGAAGAGCTGGGCTATACCTTTTTGCCCTGCGTGCTGGCAGGGCTGAGCCGCGCTCCCCAGTTTGTCGTCGGCCCGAACTCAGGTCTTTTGGGGGGCAGCTCTGGCGCTACTCTATGGGCCGACCAGGTCGATGCCATTGTGGTGCCCGCCAGCGCCTGCGGCGGCAGCGCGTTGCTCAGTTTGGGGCGGCGATCGCTGGCGATCGCCGTTGACGCCAACCCCACTGCCCTGGCCGTCAGTCCAGAGTCCGTAGGGATTCCGGCAGTGCGGGTGGCGTCGTACCTGGAGGCGGTGGGGCTGTTGGCGGCCCACCGAGCTGGGGTTCACCCCCAGGCATTGACCGCTCAAATGTCCCAGATTAACGAGCTGCCAGCCTAGGTTCACCCCCAGATTAATCCCTTAGGCAGATAGAAACGGCCCCTCAAATTTTTACACTTAAATCCAGAACCGGACTGGGAAGCGATTAATCGGGCTAGGGGCCGACGTTACCCGCGATCCAACCCGCTACGGATGGACGAGACCTTAGATTGCTCGTGACCGGATTGACCTGTAGATTTCTTGGGCGGACATCGTCGCAGATTCCAGCCTTTGATACTGCCAATTCTACTCGGTAGCAGAGACTGCGTTGGGCGTGTCTCCGCTGTTTTTACAGGAGCATGTGATGAAAAAGCGACAGGTGAATGTTCTCCTGATCGAAGATGATGAAGTGGACGTGATGAACGTTCAGCGAGCCTTTAAACGCAACCACATCGATAACCCTCTGTACGTGGCTCGCAGTGGCTTAGACGCGCTCAACATGCTGCGGGGCAACGATTCTACCGCTGTGCCAAGCCATCGGCGGCTGGTGTTGCTCGACATCAACATGCCTAGAATGAACGGACTAGAATTTTTGCAGGAGCTGCGTCAAGACGAATCACTCAGGTCAATCCCGGTCGTTGTGCTCACGACCTCTGATGCGGATCGAGATCGCTTTGAGGCTTACCGGCTGAACGTAGCCGGCTACATTCTTAAGCCGGTTACCTTTGCCACCTTTGCCGAGGTAATGGCGGCCTTAAATCAATATTGGGCGTTGTGTGAAATTCCCTAGGCAGGCTCGGTGGCAGCCATTGTGGGTTGGGGGATCGGGGGCTGAGCACATGGGCAAAGCGCTGGAACTGTTGCTGGTCGATGACGATGCGGTAGATCGCATGGCCATTCGCCGTGCCCTTGATCGCGCTGACCTAGCGGTACAGGTGACTGAGGTGACCAGCGCCGAGCAGGCCATTGCCCAGATCGACAGTCATGCCTACGACTGCGTGTTTTTAGATTATCGGTTGCCCGAGCAGGATGGGTTGTCTCTGATTCGTCAGCTGCGGGCTACGGGTGTTACCCTGCCGCTGGTGGTGCTAACTGGCCAAGGCGATGAGCAAATTGCGGTCGAGCTGATGAAGGCTGGGGCGAGCGATTACCTGGTAAAGACGCGAGTGTCGCCTGATCGCCTAGCGCTGCTGCTGCGCAATGCTCTGCGGGTACAGGAGGCTGAGCAGCGAGAGTCTACCGCCCTAGCCCAGCTACAGCAAAGCAACCTGCTGCTAACCCAGCAAAATGAAGAACTTGAGCGCCAGCGCCGCTACATCGAAGACCAAAACCTCAAACTGCTCTCAGCCTATCGGGTCAAGTCTGAGTTTTTGGCCACCATGTCCCACGAGTTGAGAACTCCCCTAAATGCAATTTTGGGCTTCTCGCAGATTCTCGACAGTCAGTCTAAGGGGCCGCTGACTTCCCACCAGGCTGAGATGGTAAAGCGTATTTTTACCAACGGCAAAAATTTGCTCAACCTGGTTAACGACATTCTTGACCTGTCAAGGCTAGAGGCCCAGCGGCTGTCGCTCGACCCTACTTCGGTGCATTTGCCCCGACTGGTGCAGGCCACGCTGTCAGATCTGCGATCGCTGGCCGACGGCAAGACTCTCACCCTCGAAAGCAGGCTGAACCTCTCTGACCCAGTGGTGACCGGCGACGAACACCGCCTGCGTCAGGTGATCACCAACCTGGTGTCTAACGCGATCAAATTTACCGATCATGGCCAGGTAAGCATCACACTGAGCGAAGCCGGGTCCGACCAAATCACCCTAACTGTAGCCGATACCGGCATTGGCATCGCTGCAGAACAGCTCCCTCATATTTTTGAAGCCTTTCGCCAGGTTGACCAAAGCATTCGCCGGCAGCGGCCCGGTACCGGTCTAGGGCTGGCGATTGTGCAATCCTTGGTCACAATTATGGGCGGCACTGTCGCCGTTGAGAGTCAGGCGGGGCAGGGCACTACCTTCACCGTCACCCTGCCCCGCCACCTGCCGCCCGCGTCATCGGAGGATCAGCTGGGGTAGGGCCCCGGCTGGGCCAGCCTAGTGAGGCCTGATCGCCGGCTATGCCCCTGATGCCGAGCCAGGGGGCGAGCAAAATTTGGCCACTGTTTTGACGGCCAACGTGGGACAATATAAACCGCTAATTTTGGGGAGATCGCCTGTGAAAGCTCTTGTGGTCGGCAGTGGTGGCCGTGAACATACCCTGGCTTGGGCGCTGTTGCAGTCGTCTAAGGTGACTGAGGTGGTTTGCGTGCCTGGCAACGGTGGCACTGCCACCCTACCCCACTGCCGCAACCTGCCCCTCAACGCCAGCGACTTTGAGGGCATCGCTCGCTTTGCCCTGGTCAACAATCTAGAATTGGTGGTAGTTGGCCCAGAACAACCTTTGGCCGAGGGCATCACCGACTATTTACAGGGGCAGGGGCTGAAGGTGTTTGGCCCCTGCCAGGCGGGTGCCCAAATCGAGGCCAGCAAGGCCTGGGCCAAGGCGCTGATGGTTGAGGCGGGTATTCCCACCGCCCAAGCCGCTGTGTTTGAAGATGAAGCTGCCGCCCAGGCCTATGTGCAGCAGCAAGGTGTGCCCATTGTGGTAAAGGCCGATGGGCTGGCGGCGGGCAAGGGCGTGACCGTAGCCCACACCCTAGAGGCCGCCGCCCAGGCGGTGACCGAGGTCTTTAGGGGCAAGTTTGGCGCAGCGGGCAGCTCGGTGGTGATTGAAGAATTCATGGTGGGTCAAGAGGCCTCGGTAATGGCCATTACCGACGGCCATACCATTCGACCGCTGGTGCCTGCCCAAGACCACAAGGCCATTGGCGAGGGTGACACCGGGCCAAATACTGGCGGTATGGGGGCCTACGCGCCCACCCCTGTGATCACTCCAGCGATCATGGCGCGGGTGCAAGCCGAGGTGCTAGAACCCGCGATCGCCACCCTGCGCCACCGAGGCATCGACTATCGCGGTATTCTCTACGCCGGGCTGATGATTACTCCGGAGGGCATTCCTAAGGTGGTGGAGTTTAACTGCCGCTTTGGCGACCCTGAAGCCCAGGCGGTGCTGCCCCTGCTTGAGACCCCTCTTCAGGAAGTCATGCTGGCCTGCATTGAAGGACGGCTCGACTCCTTAGACCTACAGTGGAAGCCCGGTGCCGCCGCCTGTGTGGTGGTGGCCGCCGAGGGCTACCCCGACACCTACTCCAAGGGCATGGAAATCTCTGGCCTCGATGAGGTCGCAGCCACTGGCGCGCTCGTGTTTCAGGCCGGGACTCGGCTCAAGGGTGGCAGCATTGTCGCCGACGGGGGCCGGGTGCTAGGGGTGACCGGGCTAGGGGATAGCTTTGAAGCGGCGATCGCCAACGCCTACAGCGGCATCGACAAAATCTGCTTCGAGGGCATGTATCACCGCCGCGACATTGGCTATCGGGTACAGGGCATCGCCGCCGGTTAGTGAAAACCTCCGAGTTCTTAGAGAACTCGGAGGTTTTCGCTTTTAGCTTTTAGCTTTTAGAACGCTAAAACGGAATATCGTCGTAGCTGGGGGCGGTGGTAGATTCGGCAGTGGTTGGGGCCGAAGTCGGAGCCGCCGGGGCAGGGCGAGAGGCCGCCGGGCTGGGGGCGGCGGCAGGGGCAGGGGCCGCAGCGGGCGGGGCCATGGGCATAGTGCCTAGCTCACCCACGTTGTAAATCCGCTGCACGGTCATTTCCACCTGCTTTTCTTTAAAGCCCTCAGGGCGCTCAATCACGTTCATAGTTAGGCGACCTTCAAGCATCACCCGCTGGCCCGCCTGGTATTGGGCCTGAATGTCTTGGGCTAGATTGCCCCAGCCCACCACCTTCATCTGCGACGAGGGATCGCCCTCCCGTAGTCCCGGAAACTGCACCATAAACTCGGCCACCGGGGTTTGGTTGTCTGAGGTATAGCGCAGTTGGGGCGACTGCACGATCTCGGCCATCATCAGGCAGTTGTTCATAGCGGCATGGTCTCCTCGATGCCCTGTTCTTTTTCAATGAAATTCTGGACGTGGTCTTGGTACTTAGCCATGGTTTGATCGAGCCACTCGCGGTTTTCGCTGTTGGCGTAGAGGTGCACCAGGGGCTCGCCGGCGTCGGGCAGCACCAGCACCCAGTCGTCAGAGTTGTCACCCAAAATTTTAACCCCATCGATCAGCTCTAGCCGCTCTTGGGGGGTTTCTTCGACCAAATAGCGCATTAGGGCACCTTTCACCGTCCAGGGGCAGCGCAGGGTCTGCATGCGGTAAGCCATGCGGGGCAGGTCTGACCAGATCTGGCCCAGCGATCGCTGCTGCAAGCTCAAGATCTCGATCAGCTTGGCGATGCAGAACATAGCGTCAAAGCCGGGGTGCAGCTCGGGGAAGATGAAGCCCATCTCGCCGCTGCCGCCCAGCACCACGTTGGGGTTGGCTTGGCAGGCTTCCATCAGGGCGGTGGGGTTGGCCTTGGTGCGAATCACCTGGCCGTCGTGGCGGCGGGCGATGTGCTCGATCGCCCCGGAAGTGTGCACCGGCACCACAATGGTGCCGCGAGGGTGGGTAGTCAGCATCATGTGGGCCATCAGAGCGGTGAGCACTTCGCCGCGAATGCGGGTGCCCACTTCGTCTACCAAAATCAGCTGCTCGCCGTTGGCCGACACCTGGGCACCAAACGTAGCCCGCAGTGACTGCACCACCTGGCCCAGCTGGCCCAGCATAACCTCGCGCTCATCGTTGGAGAGCGCTACCTGGCGCATGCTGGCGTTGAGCACCACGGCGTCGCAGTCAAACTTGCCCAAAATTTGGGGCAGCACCGCCCCAGAGACAGCGTAGAGATAGTCGATCACCACCTTGGCCTGGCTGTTGGTGACGGCTTCTACGTTGAGGTGCTTTTCAAAGGCGGTGATGTAGGTCGAGACCACCTCAGAGGGATAGGTAACTGTGCCGATCTCGTGGATGGCCGCCCGACGCAGATCTTCTTTAAAGTAGGCCCCCTCGATTTTTTTCTCTTTGCCCTTGGGAATGTCGATGCCCTTTTCGTCGAAGAACTCGATCAGCAGGTAGTCGGGGCGATCAGGGTGCAGTCGCACGTGAATGCCCCCGGCCACCCCCATCTGGGCCAGCACGCTGCGGGCCACCGGGATCGCTGTCGCCTCTAGGTTTTGAACATTGATGCCGACGGACATTAAGCCCGCAATCAGCGATCGCGACGCCATGCGCGAAATACTGCGCTGATCTCGCGATACGGTGACGTGAGAGCCTTGCGCGAGGGTCGACCCGTAGGCCGCTCCCAGCTTGACCGCAAACTCGGGAGTAATGTCGATGTTGGCTAATCCCGAAACCCCCCGCTGACCAAACAGATTTCGCTGGGCCGTATTGCCCCAAATCAGGTTGATGTTCAACGTTGCACCTGACTCGATTTGCTTACTCGGCCAGACCCGCACGCCAGGACTAATCTGCGCCTCTTCGCCCACCGTAGACAGGGGGCCAATCACCGCCCCCTCCAGCACGTGGGAACGGCGGTCAACGCGGGCACCGCGAGCAATGCTGCACGCCCGCAGGTGCACCTCATCGCCCACAATCGCCCCGTTCCACACGATCGGTCGCTTCAAGTCAGCGTCATTGCCGATGGTGACGTTGTCACCAATCACTGTGCCCGGTTCGAGCACGGTTCGAGCGCCAATGCGACAGTTGTTGCCAATCATCAGCGGTGGGTGAAGCTCAGCCGTCGGGTCTATCTGGGTATTGTCACCGATCCAAATGCCGGGAGATGTCTCGGGATACGCATAATCGACCACGACTTTGCGATACAGGGCATCGTACTGGGCCTCGCGATAGGCCTCTAGGTGGCCGACATCGCACCAGTAGCCGTCAGCCACGTAGCCGTACATAGGCTCGCCCTTCTCCAGCAGCAGCGGAAACAGGTCTTTAGAGAAGTCAGACTCTTCGTTGTCGGGTAGGTAGTCGAGCACCTCAGGTTCGAGAATGTAGGTGCCAGTATTCACCGTGTCGGAGAAAATTTCGCTGGTGGAGGGTTTTTCTAGAAACCGCTTGATGCGAGACTCCTCATCGGTGATCACCACGCCAAACTCGATCGGGTTGGGCACGCGGGTCAGCACCAGGGTGGCTTTAGAGCCTTTTTGCTTGTGAAACTCGATGGCGGCTTTGAGATCAAAGTCGGTGACGCTATCGCCGCTGATCACCAAAAACGTCTCGGTCAGCAGGTCAGCAACATTCTTCACGCAGCCTGCCGTGCCCAGGGGCTGATCTTCTTCAACGGCGTAGGTCATCTGTACGCCAAAATCGCGTCCGTCACCAAAGTGGTTGCGCATCACATCGGGCAGGTAGAACAGGGTGGCAATCACCTCGTTGATACCGTTGCGCTTGAGTAAATTGACAATATGTTCGGCAATGGGGCGATTGAGGATAGGCACCATGGGCTTGGGTAAATCGCAGGTTAGGGGTCGTAGCCGAGTCCCTGAACCACCAGCCATCAGCACTGCACGCATATAATCTCCTTCCTGCTACTAACTATCCCTGGGGGTTGACGCCTGCCCTCAGGCAGATGCCACAAACCTTACACTAACCTGGATACCCATTACCTTAAGGCATGCCTGACCTATCCGAGGATAGATTAGAGTAAATGGACTGTCTCCATCTCTATCCCAGGTGAGATCTATAGTAGAAGCATAGATGACAGGGTAGAAAGGAGCAGTGACTATGAGTACATTGATCGTGCTTTTGCTGGCCGGTATCTACGGCGGCGGGGCATTTAAGTTTTGGACGGGGTTTAACCGCACCAATTTCACCGACGGCAAGGTGAAGTTTACGGTGCTGTGGCCGCTGTTTTTAGCCCTCAGCAAGCCGTACCGCGAAAACTTTAGCCGAGCCCTAAAGGGATGAGCAAAGAGAAAATCAGCCGGCTTCCCGGTGTTGACCCTTCCCCCTGGGGATCGCTGGTGCAGGCTGTCGCCCGCCGCTACGATCAGGAGTTTGGCGGCCAGCCCTTTGACCTGCCCCCCGAAGTTGAAGAGATGCCAGTGTTTCAAGATTGGATTGCGGGCACCCTAACGCCGCGCATCTCAACCCCCTTTTGGGAGGCAGTGAAGCCCCGCAAGCGCGATCGCTGTCTCGACATCGGCTGTGGCGTTAGCTTTTTGATCTACCCCTGGCGGGACTGGGAGGCCCTGTTTCACGGCCATGAGATTAGCCCGGTGGCCTGCGCGGCCCTGACCGCCCGTGGCCCTCAGCTCAACTCGAAGCTGTTTAAGGGGGTGACCCAGGCCCCGGCCCACCGACTTGATTACGAACCCCACAGCTTTGACCTGGTGATCGCCACCGGGGTGAGCTGCTACTACCCCGCCGACTACTGGGCCACGGTGCTCCAGCAGGTGAAGACAGTTCTCAAGCCCGGCGGCTGGTTTTTGTTTGACGCCCTCAACCCCGACGCCGAGTTGGCGGAGAGCTGGGCGATTCTCGAAACCTACCTCGGTGCCGAGGTGTACTTGGAAGCCCTAGAGCGCTGGCCCGCCCTGGTAAAGGCCGAGGGCGGTCGGGTGGTTTCCACTAAGGACTATGAGCTATTTCGTCTATTTAAGGTGAAGTGGGATAGTTAGTTTGCGCTACCATTAGCGGCGACATCGGGCCGGGAGGTGGGCTGTGCGCTTAATCTGGAGATCGCCAAAACTGCTGCTGTCGCTAGGGGTAATGCTGATTGCTCTGGGTGGTTGTAGTCGCAGAGCCGCTGTCACGGCCCCGGAACCCTCTGCATTGGAGGAAGTCGCCGCTGCGGACGAGGCGGCAGCAGCGGAATTGGTGGGGGACGATGGCTTTCGTTCGACTCCAATTAGGCCCATTCGCACTGCCCGGCTAATCACCCAGGCGGCAGGGTCGCAGATCAATTTGCGATCGCAGCCCACTACTCAGTCCACGGCCCAGGGCTACGGCCTCGGCGATAACCCCATCACTCTGCTGCGCCTAGCCGAGGGCGAGGGCGGCTTTAGCTGGTACTACGTAAAACTTGCTGACTCAGAGGCCGAGGGCTGGGTGCGGGGAGATTTTATCGACACCGATCAGGTGGCAGTGCCTGAGTTAGCCCCCGGCACTGCCGCAGGGGTCAGCACTGGCTCCTGCGGCGATGCCAACCGTCCCGAGGCTTTCTTCGAGACCAAATCCTTCACCATTCACCTATGCCAGACCCCCCAGGGGCTGAGCTACATCGGCAGCAGCAAAGGTAGTACCGAACTCCTGACCACCGCCGATGTCACCCTTAACCAGGGCACCTACATCGCCATCAACGGCAGCTACCAGTACCACATCAACGACAAAACCCTATCGGTGTATCAGGTCAGCAACGGCAGCTACACCCAGATTGAGGGCGAAGATGTGGTTCGCCACGAAAAGTTTTTGTATTGAAGTGCATTAATTTAGTCAGGTTGCTCGGCAACCTGACTAAATTAATGTCGATCATCTAACCCGGCGGAATCTCATCCCGCGCGGGCGCAGAGTTTCTATCCACCGGGATTGGAGCGCTGGGGTCGTCAAACTCCTCTGGGGTTTGGTTTCCAAATTCGCCAGGGTTCTCAAACTCGCCAGGGGGGCTGAGGGGAACCGGGGCGGCGTTGGGGTTGCCCACCGGGGCAATAGGCTGGGCCATTTCGCTATGGATAGTTTCGGCCATGCGGCGAATCAGCTCGCTGGCGCGGCCATCGTTGGTGGGGCGCTGCACCAGAACCGCTAGGCCGTAGCGCTTGCCGTTGGGCACATCCACCAGGGCGACATCGCCCAGCATGCTGCCGATGTCGCCGGTTTTATTGGCGGTCAGCGACTGGTCGCGAATGCCGGAGGGAATCAGGCTGTCGTTTTGGGTGCGCTGCATGATGCTGAACAGGCGATCGCGCGACCTGGGCGTCAGCACCCCCCCCTGATCGATCAGGGCCATAATCAGAGCCAGATCCTTAGCGCTGGTGGTGTTAGTGCCCTCCAGATCGGGCAGGGGGTTGCGCAGCACCGTGTGCTCTAGCCCCCAGGTGAGAAAGGTTTCGTTTAGGGCCTCAATACCCCCCAGGGCGGCGATCATCATGTTGGTAGCGGTGTTGTCGCTGACCACAATCATGCGGGTAGCCACCTCTAGGGCGGTGTATTCGGTGCCTACGGCTTCGCCGCGCAGGGTGCCTGAGCCGCCTGCCATGTAGTCTTCTTGCAGTACCAAAGACTGGTTTAGTGCCATGGTGCCGGCATCGACCTGCTGCAAAAAGGCGATCAGGATGGGCACCTTGATGGTACTGGCCGCCGCCACTGGCTCGGCTCCGCCCAGATCGACGTACTGGCCCGAGTCGAGATCGATTGCAAAGGCCACCGGGGTGAGGCCGGGGGTGAGGGTAGGCAGCTGCTCCAGCTCACCCTTGAGGCGGGTGATTTCGCTAGTCAGCCGCAGGTCGGTAATCGCGTTGGCGGCGTTGCCCTGAATCAGCGACCCCGCACTGTCCAGCGGGGCGGAATTCCCAGCGGCCAGGGATTCTCCATCGCGGGAAGAGGCCACGTTGCTGGGGCTGAGCACCGACAGCAGGGTACCGGCGATCGCCGCCACCCCAACCCCCAAAATCACCAGGCGAATCAAGTAGAGCAGCGGCAGCGGCGGGTTAGCTAATTTTTTGCGAGCCGCTGCCGCCCGCGATCGCCGAGGGGGGGCACTTCTCTCCGGCGGGTTATTCCTAAAAGAATCGATGGGAGCCTCAATGGGCTCACCAGAGGCGGTCACCAGCCCCCCTACTGAGGGGGTAGACTTTGCTCCACGTCCGCTCGGCCCGCGGCCCCCTGGGCTTGAACGGCGGGGCAGAGGGCGCAGGGGGGTCACCTTGGGCGGTAGCACCTCAGCCGACGGTCGACCCAGCGCCGACGGAGCCGCCTTCCCCATCTGGGTGCTATGGGGGTGCATTTGCAGCGGCATGGCGCCAGGTTGTGGCGATCGCGGCTGAACTAAAGGTGGCTTTGACTCAGTCGCCCTAGCAGGCGGCTGGGGCGGCGGCGTAAGCCCACGCTTAAAGGTTGGCAGGGCCGCATTGCGGGCCGAGGGGCGACCCTCGTCGGCCCGCAATGGCGGATGCGCTACGGGTTCAGGCTCCGGCTCAGCCGGAGCCACCCCAAAGTCGGAGGTGAGCTGCTGGTGCTGTCGCCACTCATTGCGCCGCCGCGCCGTTGGCGATGGTCGCTGAAATGGCTCTGCTCCCCAAACATTCTCAGCTTCGCCCGGTAGCTGTAGCCCGCCGCGACCTGGCTCTGGGGCTGACTCATCCCAAGGCGACCCGGCCCCACCGCGAACCGTCCCACCCCGGTCGGAAGACGCTGAAAATGGATTGCGAGAATCGTCGTACTGTGCCATTTGACCTGCTCACGCCTGTGTGCCATCGCCCCGCCCCTCAACCATCCTTGGCCGGGCCCGTCACCGCCCAGTTGACCTGGCGAACAATGCCCCTAAGCATAGCCAACTCTTTGCTGTCTGGCCCGGCTCGATGCAGCAATCGCCGCAATTTCGCCATGCGGCTGGGGGCAGTATGGGGGTAAAGATAACCGATTTTCAGCAAAACGATTTCCAAATCTTGATAAAACCCTTCCATTTGTTCGAGGGGGGCCAAATGTCCCTCCTGGGCCACCGCGATCGCCGGGGCAAACGATTCCTCTAAAGCCTGGCTGAGCACCTGCCGGTGCAGCAGATAGCTACATACCGCCACCGCCTGGGCCAGGTTTAGTGAGGGGTAGTCGTCGCTGGCCGGAATCCTCACCCAGCGCTGGGTATAGACCAGCTCCTCATTGCTCAGCCCCCGGTCTTCGGGGCCAAACACCAGAGCAGCGGCAAAGCTTTCTGTGGGCTGGGTCGGCAGCAGCCAGGGCAGTGCGGTCTCCGGCCAATCTAGCGGCTGATCTTGGGGGTGCAGGCGGCCCGTAGTGGCGATCGCCCGCTCACAGCCCGCCAGCGCCTCCGGCAGATCGCCCACCACCCGAGCCGCCGCCAGCACATCCCCCCCGTGCACCGCCATCCGCCGTGCATCTTCACTGGCCGGGTCACACTGCGGGTTGACCAGCACCAGGTGACGCAGCCCCATATTTTTCATCACCCGCGCCGCCGCGCCCACATTCAGCGGCCCCGCTGGCTCAACAAGAACGATGCGAATTTGGTCGAGCTGCCAGAGGGACATGGTGAGGAGGAATAGGGTTTACGGTATAAGGTACAGGGTTTACGGTGACACCTTGAACCGTAAACCTTGTACCTCAAACCCTTTGGTCTGCTCCCTACGCCGCCTCGTCTTCAAACCGATACCCCACCCCGGTGACGGTTTTCACAAAGGTGGGCTGCGACGAGTCGGGTTCTACCTTTTTGCGCAGCCGGGCGATGTGGGTGTCAACCACCCGCTCGTCGCCAAAGAAATCTTCGCCCCAGAGTTTTTCGATCAGGTGGTGGCGGCTCCACACCCGGCCTGGATAGCTCATGAAAGTGGTCAGCAGGTCAAATTCTAAGGGGGTGAGGTCAAGCAGCTCGGCCTCGCCGGCATCGGCCTGGCGGTGGGCGGTGCGCTGGTCGAGATCGAGGCTAAAGTGGGCGGTGCGGTAGGTCTGGGTGGGGGCCTCTTGGCTGTGGCGCAGGCTGCGGCGCAGCAGGGCGCGCACGCGGGCCACCAGCTCTCTAGGGCTAAAGGGCTTGACCAGGTAGTCGTCGGCTCCAGTGGAGAGGCCGATAATGCGGTCAATCTCTTCGCCTCGGGCGGTGAGCATGAGAATGTAGGGGTCTTTGGCCCCCGGCCCCTGGCGAATGCGGGTGCAGACCTCAAGGCCGTCTAGCTTGGGCAGCATGACGTCCAAAATGATTAAATCGGGCTGGAGGGTCTGCTGGTAGCGCAGGGCGGTTTCACCGTCTTCGCACACCTCGCAGGTAAAACTCTCTTTTTCTAGGTAAAGCCGAATCAGCCGAGCGATTTCGGCTTCGTCTTCCACAATTAGAATTAGCACCGCGACCTACTTACTCTAGACCTACTCTTCTGGATTTGGAATTGGTTGATCTTGTCTCAGAATATCAACCTTGAACTAGCATACTCACTAAGAATGGTTCTGCTTGGGTCGTTCGCGCTTTCTTTGGAGCGTCCCGCTGGAGCGTCTCATGGGAGCGTCACGGCTTGGGGCAATATCTGTCGGTATTCTATGACCTCACTATCACCGTCCACCCACAGGGGGTTTGAACCCCTTCAGCAAGCCTTTGCCGGCTACCTCAAAGAGACCAGGCTTTACCCTGGGCTGACTGCGGTCGAGTGCTCAGAGCGCTCCGGGCGGCTGTTGCTGCTGGCCAAGCATTCACCGCCTGAGGTGGGCAACCCTAACGACCTGCTCAAGGAGCTGGAGTCGGCCTTTCGCGATTTGGTGCCGACGGTGGGGCTGCCCGAGGCCGACTGGGCGATGGCAGAGGCTCTATCAGTGCGTATTTACCTCAAGCTCAAGCTGGCCCCCCAGCCCTACGCCCTTCACACGTTTACCTGGCAGCCTGAGGAGGTGGCGCAGGTGCTGTTTCCGGCTGAGGTTAACGGCACTGAAAACGGGCTGCCAGAGAACGGGCTGTCAGAGAACGGGCTGCTAGAAAACGGGGTGCCAGAGCATAGCGGCATCGAAAACCGTCTAAACGGCAATGGACAGGGGGCAGTGACACAGAAGCCGACGGGACAGGGGCCAGAGGAGCCTGCACCAGAGGAGCCTGGACTTGAGGCCGACTCCAGGGAGTCGGGGGGGGCGATCGCCGACAATAACAATACAGCGCCAGTAGCGGACGAATTGCCGCCTTCTCAGGCCATCCCCTATAGCGACGCCGCGCTAGCACTGCCCAACACAGCGGTGCAGCCCCCCACAGAAGCCTGGAGCCTGCGATCGCAGGACTGGATCAGCCAGGGGCTGCGATCGCTGAGCCACTACTGGAGCTATGGTCTGGCGGCGCTGATTTTGGTGGGCAGTGGGGCCTTTGCCTATGCCCTGACGCGGCCCTGCGTGGTGGGCAGATGCGATCACCTAGAGCAAGCCAATGAGTTCTACGATTTGGCCCAGGTCACCCTAATCGGCAGCCCCACCGGGGATGACCTAGCCACCGCTCACCTAGACCTTCAAGCCGCCATCGATCTGCTGACCCCGGTACCTACTTGGTCGCCCTACTATGAGGTAGCCCAGAGCAATCTACAGCGCTACCAAAACAGCATTGTCTCCCTCGACGCCATCATTCAGGCCCAGGCCCTGGCGGGAGAAGCGGCCAGCCTGAGCCAAACCCCGCCCCACCCAGTGGAGCGCTGGGTCAAAGTCCACCTGCTCTGGAAACAGGCCCTTAACCGGCTAGAGAGCATTGACGCCGACAGCCCCACCTTTGACTACAGCCAGCAAAAGCTGCGCGAGTACCGCGCTAACCACAGCGCCATTGGCCGCCGCATTGTGGCCGAAGAAGAAGCCGAAGCCAACTTTAGCACCGCCATTCAGACCGGCAATCTGGCTCGCCAGCGCATGGATACCGCCAACTCCCTAGCGGGCTGGCAGTTGGCCACCAAAGAGTGGCAGGCCGCCATTCGGGGGCTGTCCCTGATTCCCCAGGGCACCATGGTCTACGACGAAGCCCAGGCCCAGCTGGTCGACTACCAGCAGCAGCTCAACCGAGTCACCAGCCGCGCCGCCCTCGAAGAAGCCGGTGCCCACAACTACAACCAGGCCGTGCAGGCCGCCCGCGCCGCCGCCGCCTACGAAGCCAAGGGCCAGTGGACTCTTGCCCTAAACCAGTGGCGACAGGCCGTAGCCAGCGCTCGGCAAATTCCGGCCGACACGATTTTGGCGGCAGAGGGGGCGGTGCTGCTAGAGACCTACCAGCCCGCCCTAGCCAACGCCCAAAACCGCCTGCGCACCGCCGTGGCCCTGCAATCGTTGACCACAACCCTAGCCCAAATGTGCGAGTTTTCAGCCACCCCCTGCACGGTCTCCGAAGATGCTAGCCAGGTGCGCGTGGTGCTCTCAAGCCAGTATGCCGAACCCCTGCGCCAGGCCATTACCCCCCCCGCCGCCGACGGCACATTTGGCTTCGCCAACCAGCTCAGCCCCAGCGCCCAGCAGCTGATTAATCAGGTGATTACCACCAGCCACCAGATTGATCGCCAGGTGGCCGTCTACGATGCCCAGGGCCGCTTTGTCGCCCGCTATCGCCCCGACCTGGGCGGGTTTATCAAAAACTAGACCATCATTGACCAACATGATTGAGAGAGGGGGGAGCGGCCTACGGTTTGCGGCCTATGGTTTGTGGTCTACGGCAGGCTATGAACCGTGAACCCCATTGACACCAAATCCAAAATTAACAACCAGCGTCACCCAGAACTGGAATTTTCGTCATTTCTCCGTTCTGCTGAAGTTGCAGGGTGCCCTCTACAGAGACCGACTCAATTTCTCCCGGTTCACCCTGGGTGACATCGACTTGCAGATTAATGGCGTTATCTGGGCTGGCAAAGGTTTGCAAGGTTTGTTGTCCGTAAAACTCATCACCCGATGCGGCGATGCGGCGAAAGCGGATAAACTCGCCATTGAGTTTCATGAGGGCAATGGCGTCGGCTGAGGGTTGAGCCAAGCCGTTAAAGAAGAGATACCCCGGCGATCTCAGTCCATCATCTCGGTGCCACAGAGTCATGCCGCAGCCACCCCCATCCTGAGCAAACAGTTCGTCAAGGGTAAATCGATCAACTACCGGGAGCACGGGGTTAGCGTTAGGGTCGCTAAGCACTGGTGACGAGGGGGGGTGGGGCCGGTCGGCCACTGGGGTGCAAGCCCAGCCCACGGGCATCATTATCAGAACCAGCAGCAGGAATGGTAGTCGTTTCATCACGGGGTTGCCTCACGGTGGATGGCATAGCTCGGTACTGCACAGACTTTGGATACTAAAATCCTGCTTGGCTATCCTCGATTCAGAAGGGCGAATGTGATCGAGTCTTTGGCTCGGCTATGCCTACACACCTACGATTTGCTCGTTTGAAAATCGGGGTCACGCGATTCGGATTTGGTATGACCCGTCATCTTGGGCTAGGCCGACAACTAAGCAGCCACCGCAGCGACTCTGATCTGGTTTTTGCCGCCCTGTTTGGCGGCATAGAGGGCGGTATCAGCCTGCTGATAGCTGTCGGTTAGCTCCTGGCCAACCTCAAACTGACTGAGGCCAATGCTGGCTGAGACCAGAGGTGTATCGTCGGGGCGAGGCAGATCGGGCAGCCGAATATGCTGAATTTCTCGGCGAATAGTCTCGGCCTTGGCCAGAGCCTCGGCGGGGGCGCAGCCCACCATCAACAGGGCAAACTCATCGCCGCCGATGCGAGCGGCCAAATCAAGGGTGCGAATGTGGCGACCTAGCACATCGGCCACGGCCTGCAACAGCTGATCGCCCACCAGGTGGCCGAAGCTATCGTTGATATCTTTAAACCCGTCGAGGTCAATCAACACCAGGGTGTGCAACACGCTTGCCGGCTGATAGGTCAGGGCGGCTAGGGCTGTTTCTAGCCCGCGACGGTTGGCAATGCCCGTCAGTGGGTCTTGCTCGATCAGCTCGCGGGTGGCAACTAAATCTTTGTGGGTGCTGAGCAACGTGGGCACTAAGGCTTTCAGCTGCCAAGCGGTATAGAGGCTGATTGTCGCCGTGACCCAGGTCCATAGACCTTCTACCCAGTAGTTGGCGTGCCAGATATTCCAGACGCTCAGACCGTGGCCAATGCCACAGCTGAAAATAAAAGCGGCAAACAGCAGCAGCACCGGGCGAATTTGGGCATCAATGTGCTGCCGATTGAGAAACAGCAGCAGCGGTATGGAGAAATAGGCCACCAGCACCAGACTATCGCTGACCACGTGTAGAGAGGTCAGCCACGGGTTCCACAAAAAACAAGAACCGTGGGGCATTAAAGCAATCATGGGGATGCACACAGTCAAGAAAACAGCTATCAAGCGGCAGGCCGCTTTGTCTACCGCGTCACTACCACCCCTTCACTATCGTCATCTCACCACTGATCTCACCACCTCCCATGGCTTTATCTCTGCCCCCCAGGTGAAGAAGCGCAGATTTAAGGCATTGTCGAGGCGTTAGGGAAGAGCAACGTTTTGTTAACCTTGCTCTTTCTACACTTTTCTTCAGAGGAGATGAAACCCCAGAAAATCTGTGGTTTTGTCAGTACACTCTGGATAATCCAGGATTCCCCTCTATGACGACCTCTCTATGGTTTTGTTGCAAACCCCCCTCTATGCCGCTTGCGTTGAACAAAAGGCCCGCCTGACCGAGTTTGCCGGGTGGGCTATGCCGGTGCAGTTTAGCGGCATCAAGCAAGAACACCAGGCTGTACGCGATCGCGCTGGGCTGTTTGATATCTCCCACATGGGCAAATTCACCCTCACCGGGCCGGGGGTGATCGCGGCTCTGCAAAAGCTGGTGCCCTCTAACCTAGAGCGGCTTCAGCCCGGTCAGGCCCAGTACACGGTGCTGCTCAACCCCCAGGGCGGCATCATTGACGACCTGATTGTCTACCTCAAGTCGCCCCTGGGGGCCGAGCCTGAAACCGTGGCGCTGATCGTCAACGCCGCCACCACCGACAAAGACAAGACCTGGCTGCTCGAGCACCTGGCGGGCAGCAATATTGACCTGGTGGATGAGTCGCGCGATCGCGCCCTGATTTCGCTCCAGGGGCCTGCCGCCGCCGCCCTGCTCCAGCCCCACAGCGGCCTCGACCTGAGCCAGCTCAGCCGCTTTGCCCACGCCGACACCACCCTTCTGGGCCAGCCCGCCTGGGTAGCCCGCACCGGCTACACCGGCGAAGACGGTTTTGAGATCATGGCCGACCCTGACGCCGCCCTAGCCCTTTGGCACACCCTCTCGGCGGCGGGCGCTGCCCCCTGTGGCCTGGGGGCGCGCGACACCCTGCGCCTAGAGGCCGCCATGGCCCTCTACGGCCAAGACATTGACGACACCACCAGCCCCCTAGAGGCGGGGCTGAGCTGGCTGGTGCATCTAGAGGAAAAAGACGATTTTGTCGGGCGATCGGTACTAGAGGCCCAGAAAGCCAAGGGCGTCAGCCGTCGCCTGGTGGGGCTGGCCATGGCCGATCGCCACATTGCCCGCCACGACTACCCGGTGCTATACCAGGGCGATCGCATCGGTACCGTCACCAGCGGCACCCTGGCCCCCACCCTCAATATCCCCATTGCCCTGGCCTACGTGGCCACACCCCTAGCCAAGGTGGGGCAGACCCTAGAGGTCGAAGTGCGCGGCCAGGCTAAACCCGCGACGGTGGTGAAGCGGCCCTTTTATCGGGCGAAGTGAGTGGGGGAGCGGAGGAGTGGGTGCGCCAAAACGGCTGACTCATGGCACACTTGCATTTGATCCCTGCGGTGGTGTAAGGCGACTTTTAGAAAATAGTCTTCCAAATGGTGGGCAGTGCCCACCCTACAGCGGCTATGGTCACTGGGTTAAAACTGGTATCTCTTTTCCTGGAAATCTCCTAAGTCCACCGTCTAATTACGTTCCTTGGGCGCTTGAGGTTGTGCTATGGCATTTGAATATCCCGAAACTCTGAAATATCTCGACAGCCACGAGTATGTTCGCGCCGACGAAGACGAGGCTGTGGTCACCGTGGGCATTACCGCCTTTGCCATTGACCAGCTGGGCGACATTGTCTTTTTAGAGCTGCCCGACATTGGCGACACCGTGGAGAAGGGCGAGAAGTTTGGCACCGTAGAGTCGGTTAAGGCCGTTGAAGAGCTGAAATCGCCAGTGACGGGGGAGGTGCTGTTGCGCAACGAGATCTTGATCGAGGCCCCTGAGCAGATTGGTGACGACCCCTATGGCGATGGCTGGTTGGTTAAAATTAGAGCCAGCGACCTAGACGAGCTAGACGATACCCTGACCGCCGCTGAGTATAAAGACCAGGTAGGCGGGTAGGGGCAAGCTATCTTGTTCTGGCCATTTCGTTAAGGCAGCTTGCGTTTGCCGAAGACGTGGCTATACTAGGGCTGACTTTGGCGGTGACTACCTTGGCCCCAGGGGACTAGGCGCATTACCTGGTTTGGGCGCTACTCTGGCGCAACCCTCCGGCGCAACCCTCTAGGAATCAGACATGGCTCCAGATCAACCTACCTCTGGACGAAAGGCTCCCCCCGGTGCGGGGGCTAGTCAACGGCGATCGCGCCCAACGCCGCCCAGCGCTCTGTCACCCAACCCAGCGCCGCCCAGCGCTCCGCCTTCTAACCTGGGGAGACCAGATTTAGCGACTACAGAGGGAGCCATGGGACAGACCAAGGGCTACCCAACCCAGGCTGATCGACCTCGCTATGACCCCCTGGCCGATTTGCGGGGCGATCCTAGCCCTACTAACCTTCCCCCGGCTCGCGTTCCTTTCGTTCAAAGGCTGGCGAGCACCTGGCCGATTTGGTCGCTGGGCATTTTGGTGGCGGTCAGCGGCGTCGGAGTGATGTCAGCCGTTAGTCTGTTTCGCATTCCCAACCTGCCCAACTGTCGAGCAATTTTTTGGCCCACGGCAGCGGCGGCCACGCGGGTGCAGTGTGCCGAGGCCTATGCTGAGCAGGGCACCGTAGAGGGGTATTTAGAGGCGATCGCCCTGCTAGAATTACTGCCCGACGATCATCCGCTCCGGGGCGATGTTGACCTGCGGATCGAAGCCTGGTCAGAGAACATTTTAGCCCTGGCCGAAACGACCTTTCAATCGGGAGACATTGCCGAAGCCATTGCCATCGCCCGTCGCATTCCTAACCACACCGCCACGGCCCAGGTGGTCAGTCAGCAGGTGAGCGAGTGGAATCAAATTTGGCAAGAGGCCGAGACGATCTACAAGGCGGCCATGGCCGACCTCAAGCAGCTGGCCTTTCAAGATGCCTTTGCCAAGGCCCTGCAGCTGCTCACCGTGGGCAACACCCATTGGGAGACCACAAAGTATGAGGAGCTGACGACCAATATCACCACCGCCCGCAACGACCTCAATCAGCTGGGCAAAGCCAAAGAACTAGCCCGCCAGCGCACCCTCAAAGCCATGCAGGAGGCCCTGGCCCTGGCCCAGAGCATTGACAGTCAAAGCCCGGTCTACAGCGAGGCCCAGTCGGTGATCCGTGGGTTTGGTCGCGACCTAGTGGATATGGCCGAAGCCGCCCTAGAGCGCCGCGATGCCACGGCCGCAGGCCAAATGCTAGAAGCCATTCCAGCAGCGCTGGACATGGGGGCCGAAATCGCCGACATGCGCACCCTGATCGATGCCAACCAGCTGGCCTGGCAGGGGGGCATTACCGGGCTGGAGGGAGGCATTGTGCGGCTGCAAAGTGTGGGTGCCGATCGCCCCCTCTACGGCAAGGCCCAGGCGCTGATGCGGCGCTGGCAAGACGAGGTAGCCGGGCGATCGCAGCTGGAGTGGGCCAGGCAAGTGGCTCTACCCGGTACCATCGTTGACCTCCAGGCCGCCATTATCGAGGCCCAGCAGGTATCGCGCAGCAACCCCGCCTGGGAGGATACCGAAGCTCAGATTGGCCGCTGGCGCAGTCAAATTCAAACCACCGAAGACCGACCGATTCTCAGCCTGGCCCAGCAGCAGGCCCAGCAGGGTGATCTGGCAGCGGCGATCGCCACCGCCCGACAGATTGGCTCGGGCCGCGCCCTCTCTGACGAAGCCCAGCGAGACATTGGCCAGTGGCGCGCAGATCTACAGCGAGCCGAAGATGGCCCGCTGCTGGCTCAGGCCCGCCAGCTCGCCACCCAGGGTCGCCTCAACGAGGCGGTGGCGGTGGCCTCACGCATTGGCTCAGGGCGCGTCCTGCACGATGAGGCTCAGACTAGTATTCGCGGCTGGCGTAGCCAGCTCGTAGGGCAGCAGCAGCTCCAGGCCGCCTACCAAACTGCCCAGACGGGCACCGTCAGCGCCCTGGCCGAGGCGGTGCGCCTGGCCCAGCAGGTGCCCGAGGGCAGCCCACAGCGACCCGAGGCCACCCAGGCCCTCACCCGCTGGAGCTGGGACATTCTGCGCCTGGCCGAGACTGAGGCTGCTGTAAATACAGTAAGGGCGATCGCCATTGCCGAAGCCGTGCCCGCCCAGACCGAAGCCTACGCGCAGGCCCAGCTGCGCCTGCGCGAGTGGCGCACCGTCCCAGCCCCCCAGGGCAACCTCAATCTCCCCTAGGACAGACTAATCCCCGCCGAACAGCCCATGCCACGGCCTGTGTGCAATAGTCCCCTACCCAGCGCCACTGCATAGAACTCCACCAAATTCCCCCACTCCCCCACTCCCCCTCCACCCCTTTCTCTCCGGCATCGGCGATCAATCAGGGCCATACTCCACTAAGATTTTCTAAGCATTTGTGGTTGTTTAGCCCTTGTTGTTTAGCCCTTGTTGTTTAGCCCTTAGTTGTGCGCGGCTCAATGTCTGATTCGGAGAAAATCCCAGAGATCCTCAAGCTAATTGATATTCTCGACGGGCTAGAAACGTTAATTGAAGGTGCCCCTAACGAAGACGTAGAGGACATCTTAGAAGAAGCGTGGCTGCAAGTTAGCGACACCTTCCCCGATGACTTTAAGGCAGCCACCCAGCATGATGCTGGGGCTGAGGGGCTGCGCCGTTATCTCAAAGTCAAAACCTTTTTTGAAAATCCCTCTGAGCGCTCTATTGGGGCGTCAGATCTAGAAGAGTATTACCGCAGCTACATTGCCGCTGAGGAAGACGAAGAGCCAACCGACTTTTTCTTTCCGGAATAGTCTGCTCGATGGGGTCAAGCGGACGGGGATGGCGATCAATCTTCAGAGAATGGGGCCTCAGGAGAATGGGCTGCTGGCATGAGGTTGAGCCTAGCCACAATGGTTTGCACAATTGCATCTGGGGTATTGTCTATATCTACCACCAGACTGTCGGTAGGGATTTCGAGGGTATTAAATTGGCTGGCTAACAGTGATGCCGCCATAAAATGGTTCTGGCGCTGGCTGAGCCGCTGCCAAATGAGCTCGTAGGAGCCGGTCAGCAGCACAAAGCTGACGCGATCGCAGCCACCGCCCAGCTGCTGGCGATAGGCGGCCTTGAGGGCAGAGCAGGCAATCACCGCTCCTTGATCGCTGTCTAACAACGTTTGAATAAACTGCTGTAAAGACTCTAGCCAAGGAGTTCGATCGTGATCGCCCAGCGGTTCGCCGCGCCGCATTTTCGCTATATTTGCGGGCGAATGAAAATCGTCGCCATCTAAGAAATCAATGCCCAGCCGCTGGGCCAGTCGCTGACCAATGGTGGTCTTGCCCACCCCCGAAACTCCCATCAAGATTATGATTGTGCTGGTCATAGACTTTAAGTTGATGCGTTGCCGTTACGAACGATGGCCGTTGCGCCCACCGTTCTTGCTCTAGTTTCACCCATTGTTCCACTAGGACAGATATCGGTCTAGCCCGCCACCGGGGCCGTAGCGTTATCCCACGAGTTTGCCTATATGGCTATTTCCCTATGACTATCTCCTTGGGCCGTCATCTGTGCGGCAACGCAGCCATGGCCACCCAGCAAGAATGGCTAGTCACCAACGGCATTGGCGGCTACGGCTGTGGCACCGTCGCCGGGGTGCTCACCCGCCATTACCACGGGCGGCTGGTGGCGGCCCTCAAACCGCCCCTAGATCGCACTCTGCTGGTGACCAAGGTCGATGACACGGCCAGCTATCTGGGAGAATCCTACGAACTCTACTGCGATCGCTGGGCCGATGGGGCGCAGCATCCCCAGGGCTACCTGCACCTAGAGTCGTTTCGGCTGGAGGGCACCATCCCGATCTGGGTCTATGCGATCGCCGACGCCCGCCTCGAAAAGCGCGTCTGGATGGAGCCAGGGGCCAACACCACCTACATTCGCTACACCCTCAGCCGCGCCAGCGCCCCCATGGCCCTCAACCTCAAAGTGCTGGTCAACCACCGCGACCACCACCACAGCACCCAGGGCGAAGGCTGGCAGATGGCGATCGCCCCCTGCCCCCAGGGGCTACGCATTCAGGCCAAAGCCGACGTGCCGCCCTTCTATATACTCAGCGAAACCGCCCCGGCCCAGCCCGCCCACACCTGGCACCACGGCTACGCCCTGGGGGTCGAAGCCTACCGGGGCATTCACCCCTACGACGACCACCTGCACGCCGCCACCTTTGCCCCCACCCTGGGCCAGGGGCAGTCGTTTACCCTGGTGGCCACCACCGAGGCCGAGGCCGATCGCTCGGGCCAAAGCGCCCTGCTGCGCCGCCGCGCCTACGAGCAACACCTGCTCGCCCAGGGCAATGCCGCCCAGCCCGACGACCCAGCGCCCGCCTGGGTAAGCCAGCTGGTGCTGGCAGCTGACCAGTTTGTGGTCAATCGGGCCATTGCCGCTGAAGACTCTATTGAGGACTCTGGCCCAGACTCTGGCCCAAACTCTGAGAACTTTAGACAAGACCCTGCTGCTGACGCCCCAGGGCCAGCCAGCAGCGGCAAAAGCATCATTGCGGGCTACCCCTGGTTTGGCGACTGGGGCCGCGACACCATGATTGCCCTACCGGGGCTAACCCTAGCCACCGGACGCCCCGCCCTAGCCCGGCTGATCTTGCAGACCTTTGTCCGCTACCTTGACCAGGGCATGCTGCCCAACAACTTTCCCGAAAGCGGCGATGCCCCCCACTACAACACCGTAGACGCCACCCTCTGGTACTTTGAGGCCCTGCGCGCTTACCACGCCGCCACGGGCGACAGGGCGCTGATCGAAGAGCTATACCCTCAACTACAAGATATCATCACCTGGCACTGCAATGGCACCCGCCACCGCATTCAGGTAGACCCCGCCGACGGCCTGCTCTACGCCGGGGAACCGGCGGTGCAGCTCACCTGGATGGACGCCAAAGTCGGCGACTGGGTCGTCACCCCGCGCACGGGCAAGCCTGTTGAAGTCAATGCCCTGTGGTACAACGCCCTGCTGGTGATGGCCGATTTTGCGGCGATTTTGGGCCAGCCCGTAGGGCAGTTTCAAGAATTGGCGACCCAGACCCGCCAGGGCTTTCAGCGATTTTGGAGCGATGATCTAGGCTACTGTTACGACCTACTCGACGGCCCCGATGGAGATGACCCCTCTCTGCGGCCCAACCAAATTTTTGCGGTTTCTCTACCCCATACCGCCCTGGGCGAACCCTGCCTTAACGCCGACCAGCAGCGGGCGGTGGTGGATGCCGTCGCTCAGCGGCTGGTGACTTCCCACGGGCTGCGATCGCTCGACCCAGCACACCCCAGCTACCGGGGCCACTACGGCGGTGCCCTGGTGCAGCGCGACGGGGCCTACCACCAGGGCACCGTGTGGAGCTGGCTGCTCGGCCCCTTTGTGCAGGCCCACTGGCGGGTCTACCAAGACGCCGACCTGGCCCACAGCTTTCTCGACCCGCTGATTCACCATCTATCGGACGGCTGCCTGGGCACGATCAGCGAGATCTTTGACGGCGATGCCCCCATGGCCCCGCGCGGAGCCTTTGCCCAGGCCTGGTCGGTGGCCGAGGTGCTACGGGTCAGCGCCCTGCTGCGACCCCTGCTGCAAGAGTAGGGGCCTACCCCAGCGCTTCTAGCAACTGCTGCTGAGCGCTGGCCAATGCCTCGGGAAGCTTAGCCGCGTCTCGCCCGCCCGCCTGGGCCAGGTTGGGCCGCCCGCCGCCGCCGCCGCCTGTGATCTTGGCGATGCCGCCGATAAACTTGCCCGCTTGCAGTTTTTGCGCGATCACCTCGGGGCTAAAGGCCGCCACCAGGCTGACCTTCTCGGGTTCGGGCACAGACCCCAGCACCACGGCCCCGGCCCCCAGCTTTTGCAGCAGGCGCTCGGCGGCGGTCTTGAGGGCTTCGGCGCTGACGCCCTCTAGCTCGGCCACGATGATTTTGACCGAGCCGACGGCTTCGGCCTGCTCTAGCAGCTGGTCAGACTTGAGCACGGCTAGCTCAGACTTCAGGGCTTCTAGCTCTTTTTGGGCTGTTTTGAGGTCGGTTTGTAGGGTGGTGACGCGATCGCTCAACTCCTCGGGCTTGGCCTTAAAGCGATCGCTCAAATCCCGCACCACCGCATCGCGCACGTTGAGGTACTCCAGCACGGCGGGGCCAGCGACGGCCTCAATGCGGCGGGTGCCCGAGGCTACCCCGGCCTCGGCGATAATTTTGAACAGACCGATCTCGGCAGTATTGCTGACGTGGGTGCCGCCGCACAGCTCCATTGACACGCCGGGAAAGTCGATCACCCGCACTTTGTCACTGTATTTTTCGCCAAACATGGCGATCGCACCTTTAGCCTTGGCCTCTTCTAGCGCCATCACGGTGACATCGCCCTGGTGCCCCTCGGCGATCCAGGTATTCACCTGGGCTTCCACCTGCTGCACCTCGTCAGCGGTGAGGGCGCGGGGGCAGTTAAAGTCAAACCGCAGCCGGTCAAAGGCGACTAGAGAACCCGCTTGAGAAATATCCGGGTCCACCAGCTTTTTCAGCGCCGCTTGCAGCAGGTGGGTGGCGGTGTGGTTGGCCTGGGCGCGGCGGCGGCAGGCGCGATCAATCTGGGCGGTGACCGGGTCGCCGACTTTCAGGGAACCCCGCTCGACTTTGCCAAAGTGAACGAAGAAATCGCCGTCTTTTTTGACATCGTGAACGCGAATCAGCAGGTCATCGCCGGAGAGGTAGCCGCGATCGCCCACCTGACCACCCGACTCAGCGTAGAAGGGGGTCTGGTTGAGCACCACCTGGGCCTCTTGACCCGCTTCAATGGCATCCACCGACTTGCCGCCCAGCAGCAGCGCCTCGACTTTGCTGCTGGTGCTGGTGTCTTTGTAGCCCAAAAACTCGGTCGAGTTAATTTGCTCGGCCAGGCCGTCAAGGCTGCCCTGCACCGTCAGGTCAATGGTTTCGTGGGCATCTTTCGAGCGCTGGCGCTGTTCTGCCATGGCGGTTTCAAACCCAGCGGCGTCTACCGTCAGCCCCTGCTCCTCGGCAATTTCTTGAGTCAGCTCCAGAGGGAATCCGTAGGTGTCGTAGAGCACGAAGGCATCGGTGCCCGCAATTTGCTTGGTCTTTGAGCCGCTCTCGCGCTGAAGCAGCTCAGCCAGCAGCTTTTCGCCCCGCTCTAGGGTTTCAAGAAAGCGAGATTCTTCGCGGTCGAGTTCGGCTTTGATCACCGTTTCGCGCTGGCGGGTGGTGGGGAAGGGGGTTTCTGCCAGGGCGATCGCCGCCTCGGCCACTTTGCTAATAAACGCCCCCTCAATGCCAATCAGCCGCCCGTGGCGCACCACCCGACGAATCAGCCGCCGCAGAATGTAGCCCCGGCCCACGTTGGAGGCGGTAATGCCGTCGGCGATCATGTGGACGACGGCGCGGACGTGGTCGCCGATCACCTTCAGCGACACCTTGGTCTTCTCGTCGCATTCTTTGTAAACCAGCCCCGCCAGCCCCGCCGCCGCGTCGATGATCGGCAAGATCAGGTCGGTTTCGTAGTTGTTGGGCACCTGCTGCAAAATCTGGGCCATGCGCTCTAGGCCCAGGCCGGTGTCAATGTTTTGGTTTTGCAGCGGGGTGAGGGTGCCCTCGGCATCCCGGTTGTACTGCATAAACACCAGGTTGTAAAACTCGATAAAGCGTGAGTCGTCTTCGAGATCTATATTGTCGTCGCCCAGCTCAGGGTGAAAGTCGTAGTAGATCTCCGAGCAGGGGCCGCAGGGGCCGGTGGGGCCAGAGGTCCAAAAGTTGTCGGCCTCATCCATGCGCTGAATGCGGTGGGCGGGGATGCCCACCTGGTCGCGCCAGATGGCAAAGGCGTCGTCGTCGTCGCGAAATACGCTCACCACCAGGCGATCGGCGGGGAGTTTGAAGACCTCGGTAGACAGTTCCCAGGCCCAGGCGATCGCCTGCTTCTTAAAATAATCGCCAAAGCTAAAATTCCCCAGCATCTCAAAAAAGGTGTGGTGACGTGCCGTGCGGCCCACGTTCTCAATGTCGTTGGTGCGAATGCATTTTTGTGAGGTGGTGGCGCGATCAACATCTGCCGGGCGCTGGCCGAGAAAGATCGGCTTGAAGGGCAACATGCCCGCGATGGTGAGCAGCACCGTGGGGTCTTCGGGCACCAGCGACGCGCTGGGTTTGATGGCGTGGCCCCGCGCCGCGTAAAACTCCAGAAACGTCTGGCGAATCTCTGCGCCGGTCATTGTGGTGGAGGTCGAGGTGGGGGACTGTGCCATGGGACGGGGAAATATTGGGGGTGAATGGGTAAGGAAGGAATGGGCGGTCAACCGTAGGGTGCATCCGCAAAGCGATGCACCGCCCTGGGAGATTATAAGTATCCCGAGCTTCTATTTTGACCGATGATTGCAGATCGCGAAGCCAACCGGGTCAGATATTTGTGCAAATGAAGGGCGCGATTCTCCCTTGGAGAGGCTACGCCAACGCATCCAGCTTGGCATCCTTTTGCAGAAGCATTGTCTGTGGAGACATAAAAAAGACCCGTGGGCTGGGCTACGGGTCTGTAGGAGGCATTTTGTGGGCGATCGCTGGGCGCGAGGACGCTTGTACTCAAAAGTTGCGCCGCTGCACCAAAGCATTAGGCCACAACAGCAAAGGTGTCTAGAAAAACTGGAGCGTTGCGCAACCACCCATTGCCCCTGCGGGCACTGCCAGAGCGAAACCGTCGTCAAGAATGGGACTCGTCGATTACAAGATAACCGGATCGTGCAGTACTACCGGTGCCGAGGTTGCACCCACAACTTTAACGAACGCACGGGAACGCCTATGGCCCGGCTTCGAACACCGTCCAACATTGTTGAATATGCCCTCAATAATCGTGCCGAAGGGACGGGTGTTCGAGCTACCGGGCGAGTGTACAACAAGTCCCATGCCACCATTCTGCGGTGGGAGGAGCGGTTAGCCCGTCAGCGCGAGCATTGGTCTCCCCCCGC